>NZ_JBJGZI010000006.1:0-190147 GCF_054050455.1 Geodermatophilus sp. SYSU D00684
GGTTGCCCACGTGTTACTCACCCGTTCGCCACTCATCCCCCCGCAAGCGGGGTTCAGCGTTCGACTTGCATGTGTTAAGCACGCCGCCAGCGTTCGTCCTGAGCCAGGATCAAACTCTCCGTAGATGCATTCAATCGCTGGCCGAGAACCGAGAGCTAGCACTCTCGATGTCATCAACCAAAGGAATCCCCCCGCGCCCGAAGACGCGGACAGGGGTTTGTTACTTGGCACTGACTTTCGGCACGCTGTTGAGTTCTCAAGGAGCGGACGCACACCAACTCGACCCTCTCGGGCTTCCTCGGTGGCTGCTTGTCCTACTCTACGCCGGCTCCGGAGTCCTGCACCGCTCGGGTGCTCCTCCGTGGCCCTCGCGGGCTCCGTCCGGCGCGAAGAGAACGGTACACGACATTCGAGGGGCGTGCACACGGGGTCTCGGTCACACCCCGGCACGGGACGGATCAAAGGCCGAGGAAGGTCTCGATCCCCACGGTCAGCCCCGGCCGGCGGCCGATCTCGCGGACGGCCAGCAGCACACCGGGCATGAAGGACGCGCGGTCGAAGGAGTCGTGCCGCAGCGTCAGCGTCTCCCCTGCCGCACCCATGAGGACCTCCTGGTGCGCGACCAGGCCGGTGAGCCGCACGGCGTGCACCGGGATCCCCTCGACATCGGCACCGCGGGCGCCGGGGAGCGCGTCGGTGGTGGCGTCCGGCGACGCCGGCAGCCCGGCCGCCCGGCGGGCGGCGGCGACGAGGCGCGCGGTCCGGACGGCGGTGCCCGACGGGGCGTCGACCTTGTTCGGGTGGTGCAGCTCGACGATCTCCGTGGAGGGGAAGAACCGCGCCGCCTCCTGGGCGAAGCGCATGAGCAGCACGGCGCCGATGCCGAAGTTCGGGGCGATGACCACGCCCACCTCGGGCTTCGGCTGCAGCCACTCGGCGACCGTGGCCAGCTTCTGCTCGTCGAAGCCCGTCGTCCCGACGACGCAGTGGATGTTCTGGTCGATGCAGAACCGGATGTTGTCCATGACGACGTCCGGCCGGGTGAAGTCGACGACCACCTGCGCGCCGGCGTCGGCGACGTTGAACAGCCAGTCCCCCTCGTCGACCATCGCGACGAGCTCGAGGTCGTCGGCGGCGTTGACCGCCTTCACCACCTCGGTGCCCATCCGGCCCCGGGCGCCGAGCACACCGACCGAGATCCGGGGCGGTTCGCCCGTGGCCGCGCCGGTCGCCTGCTGGTCGGGTGCGGGGGTGCTCGTGGTCACCGGGTCAGGCTTCCCGGCGACCGGTCCCGATGCAAGACGGCCCCGGCACGGGTCACCCGGGCGGTCCGGCGCTCCCCCACTGCCCACAGCACCAGGCCGAGCCCGACACCGACGGCGTCGGCGAGCCAGTCGAGGACCGAGCCCGAGCGCTCGACGGGCGTGATCGCCTGGACCACCTCGCTGACCGCGCCGTAGACGAGCAGCAGCACCGCCAGCGGCCCCCGGCACGCCCCCGCCCACCGTCCGGCCAGCGCCAGCGTCAGGAACAGGGCCAGGTGGACGAGCTTGTCCACGCCCGGCGGGGCGGCGGGGACGTCGGAGGCCGGCGCGAACAGCACGGCGAGCGAGACGAGCACCGTCACCGCGAAGGCGCCGCGGGACAGCGCCCCGTGCACGCGGAACGCCGAGGTGGGGCTCGGGTCGGTCATCGGTCTCCGGTCGTCGGGCTGGGCGGGGTCAGAGCCGGTCGAGGTCGGACTCCCGGTAGGGCCCGACGACGGCGAGGCAGGTCTCCCGGCCGAGCAGGTCCGCGGCGACCGCGCGCACCTGCTCCTCGTCGACGGCGGCGATCCGGTCGAGCACCTCGCGCACCGGCACGTACTCCCCGTGCGACAGCTCGCTCTTGCCCAGTCGGCTCATCCGCGAACCGGTGTCCTCGAGGCCGAGCACCGTCCCGCCGCGCAGCTGGCCGCGGCCGCGGGCCACCTCCTCGGCGGTGAGCCCCTCGGCGGCCACCCGGGCCAGCTCCTCGCGCACCAGGCGCAGCACCTCGGGCACGCGCTTCTTGGCGCACCCGGCGTAGACGGAGAACGCCCCGGTGCCGGCGTAGGAGGTCAGCGCCGACCCGACGCTGTAGACCAGCCCGCGCTTCTCCCGGATCTCCTGGAACAGCCGCGAGCTCATCCCGCCGCCGACCGCCGTCTCCAGGACCGCGGCGGCGTAGCGCCGCTCGTCGAAGCGGCTGAGGGCGAGGCTGCCCAGCAGCAGGTGGGTCTGCTCGGTCTTGCGGTTGACCAGCCCCGCGGGCCGCGCAGGGCGGCCGGGGACGAGCTCCTCGCCGCGGCGCAGCGGCGCCGGGGACGCCGAACCGGACAGCCGGTCGCCGAAGACCGCCGCCACCAGGTCGACCACCTGCTGGTGGTCCACCCGGCCGGCGGCGGTGACCACCATCGAGGGGACGGCGTAGCGCGAGCGGTACCAGCCGTCGACGTCGTCGCGGGTCAGCCCCTCGATCGACTCGACGGTGCCGAGCACCGAGCGGCCCAGCGGGGTGCCGCCGAACAGGGTCTCGGCGAACAGGTCGTGCACCAGGTCGGAGGGCTCGTCGTCGCGCATGGCGATCTCCTCGAGCACCACCGTCCGCTCGGACTCCAGGTCCTCGGCGGTGTTGAGCGCCTCGGTCACCAGGTCGCCGAGCAGCGTGACCGCCAGCGGGAGGTCGCTGGCGAGCACGTTGGCGTAGTAGCAGGTGTGCTCCTTGGCGGTGAAGGCGTTCATCTCACCGCCGACGGCGTCCATCGCCGTCGCGATCTCCAGAGCGCTGCGGCTGCGGGTGCCCTTGAACAGCAGGTGCTCGAGGAAGTGCGAGGCGCCGGCCACCCGGTCGGTCTCGTCCCGGGAGCCGACGCCCACCCAGATGCCGAGGGTGGCCGAGTGGACGCCGGGCATCGTCTCGGTGAGCACGCGCAGCCCGCCGGGCAGCACCGTGCGCTCGACCCGGCCGCCGACCTCGTCGACGTCGATGACGCGGGTGACACCGACCGGGGCCGGGGCGGACGTGAGGTCGGTGGACCCCACGCCCGGCCCGGCCCCGGTCGTCGTCGGTTCGGCGACCGTGTCAGGCCTCCGCGGGAGCGGGGGCGTCGGCCGGGGCCGCGCCGTCGCCGGCGGCGGCACCCTCGCCCTCGCCCTCGGCGGCCACCGGGACCAGGCTGATCTTGCCGCGGGCGTCGATGTCGGTGATCTCGACCTGCAGCTTGTCGCCGACGTTCACGACGTCCTCGACCTTGCCGATGCGCTTGCCGCCGCCCAGCTTGCTGATGTGCACCAGGCCGTCCTTGCCCGGCAGCAGCGAGACGAAGGCGCCGAACGGCGTCGTCTTGACCACGGTGCCGAGGAAGCGCTCCCCGACCTTCGGCATCTGCGGGTTGGCGATCGCGTTGATGCGGTCGACCGCGGCCTGGGCCGAGGGGCCGTCGGAGGCGCCGACGTAAATGGTGCCGTCGTCCTCGATGGTGATCTCGGCGCCGGTCTCGTCCTGGATCGAGTTGATCATCTGGCCCTTGGGGCCGATGACCGCGCCGATCTTGTCGACCGGGATGCGCACCGTGGTCACGCGCGGGGCGTACGGGCTCATCTCGTCGGGGCCGTCGATGGCCTCGTTCATCACGTCGAGGATGTGCAGGCGGGCGGCGCGGGCCTGGGTCAGCGCCTGGGCGAGCACGTCGGACGGGATGCCGTCGAGCTTGGTGTCCAGCTGCAGGGCCGTGACGAAGTCCTTGGTGCCGGCGACCTTGAAGTCCATGTCACCGAAGGCGTCCTCGGCGCCGAGGATGTCGGTCAGCGCGACGTACTCGGTCTTGCCGTCGACCTCGTCGGAGACCAGGCCCATGGCGATGCCGGCGACCGGGGCGCGCAGCGGCACACCGGCGTTGAGCAGCGACAGGGTCGAGGCGCACACCGAGCCCATCGACGTCGAGCCGTTGGAGCCCAGCGCCTCGGACACCTGCCGGATCGCGTAGGGGAACTCCTCGCGGTCGGGCAGCACCGGCAGCAGCGCGCGCTCGGCGAGCGCGCCGTGGCCGATCTCGCGCCGCTTGGGCGAACCCACGCGGCCGGTCTCGCCGGTGGAGTACGGCGGGAAGTTGTAGTTGTGCATGTAGCGCTTGCGCGTCTCGGGCGAGAGCGTGTCGAGCTGCTGCTCCATGCGGAGCATGTTCAGCGTGGTGACGCCCAGGATCTGGGTCTCGCCGCGCTCGAACAGCGCCGAGCCGTGCACCCGCGGGACGACCTCGACCTCGGCCGACAGCGGCCGGATGTCGGTGACGCCGCGGCCGTCGATGCGGACCTTGTCGCGCAGGATGCGCTGCCGGACGACCTTCTTGGTGACGGCGCGGAAGGCGGCCGACACCTCCTTCTCGCGGCCGGCGAACTGCTCGGCCAGCGAGGCGGCGACCTCGTCCTTGAGCGCGTCGGTGGCGTCGTTGCGCTCCTGCTTGCCGGCGATGGCCTGCGCCTCGGTCAGCCGCTCGAGAGCGGCGGACTCGACGGCGGCGTAGACGTCGTCCTGGTAGTCCAGGAAGCGCGGGAACTCGGCGACCGGCTTGGCGGCCTTCTCGGCCAGCGCGGTCTGCGCCTCGCACAGCGCCTTGATGAAGGGCTTGGCGGCCTCGAGGCCCTGCGCGACGACCTCCTCGGTCGGCGCGGTGGCGCCGCCGCGGACCAGCTCGATCGTCTTCTCGGTGGCCTCGGCCTCGACCATCATGATCGCGACGTCGCCGTCGGGCAGCAGGCGGCCGGCCACGACCATGTCGAAGACGGCGTCCTCGAGCTCGGCGTGCGTGGGGAAGCCGATCCACTGGCCGTTGACCAGCGCGACCCGGGTGCCGCCGACCGGGCCGGAGAACGGCAGGCCCGACAGCTGGGTGGACGCCGACGCGCCGTTGATGGCCAGCACGTCGTAGAGGTGCGCCGGGTCCAGCGACAGCACGGTGATGACGACCTGGACCTCGTTGCGCAGGCCCTTGGCGAAGGTCGGGCGCAGCGGCCGGTCGATCAGTCGGCAGGTGAGGATCGCGTCCTCGCTGGGGCGGCCCTCGCGGCGGAAGAACGAGCCGGGGATGCGCCCGGCGGCGTACATCCGCTCCTCGACGTCGACCGTCAGCGGGAAGAAGTCGAAGTGCTCCTTGGGCTGCCGGCCGGCCGTGGTGGCCGACAGCAGCATGGTGTCGCCCATGCTGACGACGACCGAGCCGGCGGCCTGCTTGGCCAGCCGCCCGGTCTCGAAGGTGATGCTGCGGCTGCCGTGGCTGCCGTTGTCGATGACCGCGGTGGCGGTGGTGACCCCGTCCTCGGGGTCGTACTCGGCAGCGATGCTGCCCTGGGTGGTGGGTGCGGACACGTCGTCCTCTTCCTACGTCGCATGCGGCGACGTCCTCTTCGTGGCGTCTGCGCCGGACTGCTCCCGGGTGACCGGTCTTCGATCGAAGCCCACGGGGGTCGTTCCCCCTCCCGTGGAGGGGCATTCCCGGGGGCCACCACCGAGGACCGGCCGGCGTCGGGGTGCGCGGGCGGGGCGCCGTGGGTCCCGTGGGGCGGGTGCCCCACGAGAGAGGGGACCGTCCCGGGCGGGACGGTCCCCTCTGGGTCAGCGGCGCAGACCGAGCCGCTCGATGAGCGAGCGGTAGCGGTTGATGTCGGTCTTCGCCAGGTAGTTCAGCAGCCGGCGACGGCGGCCGACCAGCAGCAGCAGGCCGCGACGGCTGTGGTGGTCGTGCTTGTGCTGCTTGAGGTGCTCGGTCAGGTCGCTGATCCGGCGGGTGAGCATCGCGACCTGGACCTCGGGCGAGCCCGTGTCCTTCTCGACCGTCGCGTACTCGGTCATGATCTGCTGCTTCGTCGCGCTGTCGAGCGCCATGGGCGGGCCTCCTGGCCAGGTCGGGTGTGGCCCCCGGTCTGGTTCACGGGGGCAGGGGTGCACACACGTCGGGCAGGGCCCGACAGCTGCGAGGCTACCAGCGCGCCGGCGGGGGCCCGGCGCGGTGATCACCCGGCGGGGGGCAGTCCCAGGACGGCGCGGGTGCGGACGACGTCGTCGGCCATGGCCGTGACGAGCTCGTCGACCCCGGCGAAGGTGGTCATCGGCCGCAGCCGGGAGACGAACTCGACGCCGACGTGCTCGCCGTAGAGGTCGCCGGCGAAGTCGAGGACGTAGGCCTCCACGGTGCGGCGGGAGCCCTGGAAGGTGGGGTTGGTGCCCACCGAGACGGCGGCGGGCCGGCTGTCCAGGGTGCGCCCGGCGGGGTCGCGGGTGACCAGGGACCCGGCGTAGACGCCGTCGGCGGGGATCGCGGTGTACGGCGGGCACTCGACGTTCGCCGTCGGGTAGCCCAGCTCCCGGCCGCGGCGGTCGCCGCGGACGACGACGCCGTCGACCCGGTGCGGGCGGCCCAGCGCCCGCGCCGCGCTCTCCATGTCGCCGGCGGCGACGCAGGCGCGGATGTAGGTCGAGGAGATCGTCACCTCGCCGTCGGCGGAGGCGTCGCCGGCCAGCGGGATCCCCTCGACGGCGAAGCCGAACCGGCGCCCCTCCTGGGTCAGCGTGCCGACGTTGCCGGCGGCCCGGTGCCCGTAGGTGAAGTTCTCGCCGACGACGACCGCCGAGGCGTGCAGGTCCTCGACGAGCACGCCGTGGGCGAACTCCTCGGGGGTCAGCCGGCTGAACTCGGGCGTGAACGGGATGACGCACATCGCGTCGACCCCGAGCCCGGCGACCAGCTCGGCCTTGCGGTGCAGCGAGGTGAGGATCGCCGGGTGCGAGCCGGGCCGCACGACCTCGGTCGGGTGCGGGTCGAAGGTGACCAGCACGCACGGCCGGTGCAGCGCCCGCGCGCGGGCGACGGCGGTGCCGATCAGCTGCTGGTGGCCGCGGTGGACGCCGTCGTACATGCCGACGGTGACCACCGTCCGGCCGAGGTCGGCCGGGACGTCGGCCAGCCCGCGCCAGTGCCGCACCCGCCCGCTCCCCCGTGTCGCCGCCGGGTCGCTCAGGCGACCCGGTGCAGCCAGCCGCGGGTGTCGGGCACCCGGCCGTGCTGGATGTCGAGCAGGTGCTCGCGCAGGCCCATGGTGACCGGCCCCGGCGTCCCGTCGCCGACGGTGAAGTCGCCGGTGCGCGCCTTCACCTCGCCGACCGGGGTGATGACCGCCGCGGTGCCGCAGGCGAAGGTCTCGGTGACCGTGCCGTCGGCGACGCCGGAGCGCCACTCGTCGACGCTGAACTTCCGCTCGGTGACCCGCATGCCCCGCTCGCGGGCCACGGAGATCAGCGAGTCGCGGGTGATGCCGGGCAGCAGCGTGCCGGTGAGCTCGGGGGTGACCAGCTCGGCGTCGTCGCCGGAGCCGAGGACGAAGAACAGGTTCATCCCGCCCATCTCCTCGACGTAGCGCTTCTCGACCGCGTCGAGCCACACCACCTGGTCGCACCCGGCGGCGATGGCCTGCTCCTGGGCCAGCAGGCTGGCGGCGTAGTTGCCGGCGCACTTGACGTCGCCGGTGCCGCCGGGCGCGGCCCGGATGTAGTCCTCGGAGAGGTAGACGCTCACCGGGTGCACGCCGCGCGGGAAGTACGCGCCGGCGGGGCTGGCGATGACGAGGAACAGGTACTCGTTCGCCGGCCGCACGCCGAGGAACGGCTCGGTGGCCAGCTGGTAGGGCCGGAGGTAGAGCGTCTGGTCGGGGCCGGTGGGCACCCAGTCGCGGTCGGCGTCGACGAGCGCGTCGACGGCGGCGAGGAAGGCCTCCTCGGGCACCGGCGGCATCGCCAGCCGGCGGGCGCTGCGGGCGAAGCGGGCGGCGTTGGCCTCGGGCCGGAAGGTCGCCACGCTGCCGTCGGGCTGGGCGTAGGCCTTGAGCCCCTCGAAGATCGACTGCGCGTAGTGCAGCGCGGCGGTGGCCGGGTCGACCTGCAGCGGCGCGTACGCGGTGAGCCGGGCGTCGTGCCAGCCGGTGCCGGCGGTCCAGCGGGCCACGAACATCGAGTCGGTGAAGTGCCGGCCGAAGCCGGGGTCGGCGAGCACCGCCTGGCGCTCGGCGGCCGGGCGGCGGGGCACGTCCTCCACGGTCACCGGGACGCCCTCGGTGAAGACCCGGGGCGTGGTCCTGCTGTCGGCGAGCGTGTCGGTCATGGCTCCCACCTGCGCGTGCTCCGTCTGCGGCCGGGGCGGCGTCGGGCCCGCCCCTCCGCTCACAGTAGCCCCGGGCCCGGCGGCGGCCGGGAGCCGACCGCCGCCGTCGCCCGCGCGGGTCAGGGCCGGTCCGGCGCCGAGCTCTCGACGACCTCGTAGGACCACAGGTGGTGGGAGTCGCTCGCGGCCGGGGCGAGCTCGTCCCCGCCGCCCTCGTGGGCGCGGGCGAAGTCCTGCCCGTCCTCCCAGGAGCGGTAGGCCTCCTCGCTCTCCCACCGGGTGTAGACGAGGTACTGGTCGGTGCCCTCCAGCGGGCGCAGCAGCTCGAACCACTCGAAGCCGGGGGTCTTCTCCACGGCGCCGGCGCGGCCGCGGAAGCGCTCCTCGAAGCGCTCGTGCATGTGCGGCGGCACGGTGATGGCGTTGATCTTGACGACGCTCATGGCAGGCCCCTTCCCGCCCGGGGGGACCGTCAATCCCCTGCGGCGTCCCGCGGGCCGGGCGAGGATGGCCCGATGACCTCGGCTCCGCGGCCCGGCGTGCTGTTCGACGTCGACGGCACCCTGCTGGACACCAACTACCTGCAGGTCCTCGCCTGGTGGCAGGCCTTCCGCGACACCGGGCACCCCGAGGTGTCGATGGCCGCCTGCCACCGGGCGATCGGCATCGCCAGCGAGGAGCTGGTCACCCACCTCCTCGGCGACGACGCCGACGACGCGTCCGAGGTGTCCGACACCAAGACCCGCCGCTACGAGCCGCTGCGCGAGCTGGTGACACCCTTCCCGCGCGTCGACGAGCTGCTGGCCGCGTGCCGGGAGCGGGACCTGGCGGTGGTGCTGGCCACCAGCGGCAAGGACTCGGACCTGGAGTGGATGGTGCCGGCGATCGGCGGCGAGGACGTCGTCGACGGGGCCACCTCCTCGGCCGACGTCGAGTCGGCCAAGCCGGCGCCGGACCTGCTGCAGACCGCCGTCGACCAGCACGGACTGGACGCCTCGCGCACCGTCGTCGTCGGGGACACCGTCTGGGACGTGCGGTCCGCGCGCGCCGCCGGGCTGCCGTGCATCGCGCTGACCTGCGGCGGCATCTCCCGCGCCGAGCTGCTCGAGGCCGGTGCCGACGAGGTCTACGACGACCCCGCCGACCTGCTCGACCACCTCGACGACTCGCTGATCGGCAAGGCCGCCCGCGGCTAGGACGGCGGGAATCCGACGGCGACCCGGGCGGTGGACCCGGCGTCCTCGACCAGCGCGACCAGCCGGCCCGCGGGGTCGACGGCGGCGGTCAGCCCGGACCGCCCGGTGGCCGGGACCCGCTGGCCGTAGCCGAGGGCGCGCGCCTCGTCGTCGGTGAGCCGCCGCTCGGGGTAGATCGCCGTCGCGGCCTCGGGGAGGGTCAGCGTCCCCGGCCCGCCCCCGGCGGCGAGCGCCGCCGCGGCCTCCTCGACCGGGGCGGCCTGCGCGGTGGTGAACGGGCCGGAGGCGGTGCGGCGCAGCGCGGTGAGGTGCCCGCCGACCCCGAGCGCGGCACCGGCGTCGCGGGCGATCGCCCGGACGTAGGTCCCGGCGGAACAGGCCACGGTCACCTCGACGTCGACCAGGCCGGGCCCGGTCCGGTCGACGCGGTGCACGTCGATGCGGTGCACGGTGACCGGGCGGGGCTCGAGCACGACCTCCTCGCCGGCCCGGACGCGGTCGTAGGAGCGGCGGCCGCCGACCTTCACCGCGCTCACCGAGGAGGGCACCTGCAGCAGCGGGCCGGTCTGGGCGGCCAGCGCCGCGCGGACCGCGTCGTCGTCGAGGTGCCCGGCGGGGATGGTGGTGAGGACCTCGCCCTCGCGGTCGTCGGTGACGGTGGTCTGGCCGAGGCGGATCGTGGCGTCGTAGACCTTGTCCGAGCCGCCGAGGTGGCCGAGCAGCCGGGTCGCCGACCCGACGCCGAGCACGAGCAGGCCGGTCGCCATCGGGTCGAGCGTGCCGGCGTGGCCGACCCGGCGGACCGAGAGCACCCGCCGGGCCCGGGCGACGACGTCGTGCGAGGTCATCCCGCCGGGCTTGTCGACCAGCAGGATCCCCGGGGTCACGTCGGCGTCGGCGGCGCGGCGGCGGCTCATGCGCCCACGGTCGCAGGTGCGGTCAGCCACCTGTCCCCCGCCACCCGGGCGAGCACCGCGACCAGCCGCAGCGCGATGAACGCCGTCAGGCCGGTCCACACGCCGGCCAGGCCCCAGCCCAGCGGCCCCGACAGCAGCGACAGCGGCAGGAAGCCGGCCAGTGCCGCGCCGACGGTCACCGTGCGCAGGTAGGCGACGTCGCCCGCGCCCATGAGCACGCCGTCGAGGGCGAAGACCACCCCGGCCAGCGGCTGGAACCCGGCGAGGAACCACCAGACCAGCTCCGCCTGCTCGCGGACGGCGGGGTCGCCGGTGAACAGCGGCACGAGCAGGTCGCGGCCGGCCAGCAGGGCGACGGCGACCAGCACGCCGGTGCCCAGGCCCCACAGGGTCACCCGGCGGGCGGTGGCCCGGGCCTCGGCGGGCCGGCCGGCGCCGAGCGCGTGGCCGACCAGCGTCTGCGCGGCGATGGCGTAGGCGTCGAGGACCAGCGCGAGGAAGAGGAACAGCTGCAGCGCGATCTGGTGGGCGCCGAGCTGCGCCTGGCCGGCGCGCGCGGCGACCCCGGCGGCGACCAGGAAGGCCAGCTGCAGGACGGTGGCGCGCAGCAGCAGGTCGCGGCCGAGCACCAGCTGCGCGCGGACGGCGGCCGGCCGGAAGCGCCAGTCGGCGCCCTCGCGCAGCAGCGCCCGCACGAACAGCGCCGCCGTCAGGGACTGGCCGGCGAGGTTGGCCACCGCGGAGCCGGGCAGCCCGAGACCGGCCGGGTGCACCAGCAGCGGGCACAGCACCAGGCTCAGCAGGCTGCCGGCGAGCACGAAGCGCACCGGGCGGCGCAGGTCCTGCACGCCGCGCATCCAGCCGTTGCCGGCCATGGAGACCAGCAGCAGCGGGGCCCCGCAGCCGGCGACGCGCAGCCACTGCTCCCCCGCCTCGGCCACCGCGCCCGGCCCGCCGGCCAGCGCGCGGGTCAGCGGCCCGGCCAGCACCTGGAACAGCAGGACGACGGCGGCGCCGAGCAGCAGCGCCAGCCAGGTGGCCTGCACGCCCTCGGCGACGGCGCCGGCGCGGTCCCCCGCCCCGGCCCGGCGGGCGGCCCGCGCGGTGGTGCCGTAGGCGAGGAAGTTCAGCAGCGCGGCGGCCCAGGCCAGCAGCCCGCCGCCGACGGCGAGCCCGCCCAGGGGGACGGTGCCCAGGTTGCCGACGACCGCGGTGTCGACCAGCAGGTACAGCGGCTCGGCGGCCAGCACGACCAGCGCCGGGACGGCCAGCCCCAGGACGGACGGCGCCCGCCCGGTCACCGCGCCGTCGTCGCGGCCGACACCTGCGACCGGATGGCCGCCACCGTCGCCTCGCGGTCCAGGTGCGAGGTGAAGCCGGCCGCGGCCCGGTGCCCGCCGCCGCCCAGCGCCATCGCGACCCGGGCGACGTCGGTGCCGCCGCGGGAGCGCAGCGACACCGCCCACGAGCCGTCGTCCTGGCCCTTGAGCACGCAGGCGACGTCGGCCTCGGCGGTCGACCGGACGACGTCGACCAGCGCCTCGAGCTGCTCGCCGGGCAGGCCGTGCTCGGCCGCCTCCGCGGTGCTCGACCAGGTCCACACCAGGCCGGCGCCGACGCCGGGCTCGAGCACCGCGCGCCCGGTCACCGCCGACAGCAGCCGCAGCCAGCCGAACGGGGCGGTGTCGAACAGCCGCTGGCTGATGGCGGCGTGGTCGATGCCGGTGGACAGCAGCCGGGCGGCCAGCGCGTGGGTGTCCGGCCGGGTGCTGCTGAAGCGGAAGGAGCCGGTGTCGGCGGCGAGGCCGGCGTAGAGCAGCGTGGCCAGCTCGGCGTCGAGGGCGACGCCGAGCTCGTCGAGCAGGCCGGCCACGAGGACGACGGTCGCCGGGGCGGCCGGGTCCACCAGCCGCACGTCGCCGAAGCCGGGGTTGCTCGCGTGGTGGTCGACGACGACCGAGGTGCCGGCGTCGCCGAGCACCGCGGCCAGCTCACCCAGGCGGGCGGGCGAGGCGGCGTCCAGGCTGACGAAGACGTCCGGGGACGCGGGGACGGCGGTGGAGGGCACCAGGTGCTCGGCGCCGGGCAGCCAGCCGAGCGAGTCGGGCAGCACGGGGCGGCCGGGGAACGTGGCGGTCACCCGGGCGCCGCGGCGGCGCAGCCCCTCGGCGAGGGCCAGGGTGCTGCCCAGCGCGTCGGCGTCGGGCTGCACGTGCCCGCTGAGCACCACGGTGGCGCCCGTGTCGGCGGCCGCGGCCAGCACGGCGGCCGGGGTGCGCAGGGGCACCCCGGCGGTCGGTGCGGTCACCGGTCAGGCGTCGGGGCCGGGATCGGCCACCGGGGGTGCGTTGCGGTCCTCGGTCACCAGCCCGCCCCCCGGCGGCAGCGGCGGGCCGCCGTCGTCGGGCTCGTCCTCCGCGATGGAGGGCACCTCCCCGATCTGGCCCTCGCGGCCGCCCTCGGTGGGGTCCCCGGCGTTCGGCTCGGCCCGCCCGCCGAGCTCCGAGCGGCCCTGTCCCTCCCCGGGGAGGTACGGGTCCGGGTCGTTCTCACTCACGAGGCACTCCTGTGCTCGGGGGACGCGCTGACGTCGGCGTCGGAGGACTCGTCGTCCTCCTCCGGGTGCCGGTAGGGGTCGGCCTCGCCGGCGTAGGTGGCGTGCTCGCGCAGCCGGGCGAGCTCGGCGTCGGCGTGCCGGACCCGCTCGAGGGCCTCGTCGAGCTCGCGCGCGGTGTCGGGGACGTGGTCGGCGACGAAGGCCAGCGTCGGCACGAACTTGATGCCGGTCTGCCGGCCCACCGTCGAGCGCAGCACCCCGGTGGCCGAGGCGAGCGCCTTGGCGGAGTCCGCGACGGCGGTGGCGTCGCCGTAGACGGTGTAGAAGACGGTGGCCTCGCGCAGGTCGCTGGTCACCCGGGCGTCGGTCACGGTGACCATGCCCAGCCGGGGGTCCTTGATCTGGGACTCGATCGCGGCGGAGACGATCTGTCGGATGCGCACCGCGAGCTTGCGGGCGCGGGCGGGGTCGGCCACGACGGACCTCCGGGGGTCTCAGGGGCGCGCGAGGAGGCGCGCCCGGACGGGCGTGGGCAGGCCGGATCAGGCGTCGGTGTCGGAGAACAGCTGCCGGTGCGTCGACAGCAGCGTCACCTCCGGCCGGTCGGCCAGCAACCGCTCGCAGGCGTCGAGGACGTCGGTCACCTGACCGGCGTCCCCCGCGACGGTGGCGACGCCGACCTGCACGCGGCGGTGCAGGTCGACGTCGCCCACCTCGGCCGCGGCCACGGCGAAGCGGCGCCGCAGCTCGGCCACGATGGGCCGGACCACGGCGCGCTTGCCCTTGAGCGAGTGGACGTCGCCCAGCAGCAGGTCGGCGGTCATCGAGCCGGTGAACACCGACCGGGGACCTCCCTCTCCCTGCTGCCGGGCGATCGTCTACCTGTGGCCCCCTCGCAGGGGCCCACCACGAGCGTGCGGGTGGTGGGGGGCGAGGGGGTCCTTCCTCAGTCGCGCGGCTTCTCGCGGACCTCGAAGGTCTCGATGACGTCCTCGACCTTGACGTCGTTGAACGACCCCAGGCCGATACCGCACTCGTAGCCCTCGCGGACCTCGGTGACGTCGTCCTTGAAGCGGCGCAGCGACTCGACGGTCAGGTTATCGGCGATCACCACACCGTCGCGGATCACCCGGGCCTTCGAGTTCCGGTTGATCGTGCCGCTGCGGACGATCGAGCCGGCGACGTTGCCGATGCGCGGCACCCGGAAGACCTCGCGGATCTCCGCCGTGCCGAGCGCGACCTCCTCGAACTCCGGCTTGAGCATGCCCTTGAGGGCCGACTCGATCTCCTCGATCGCCGAGTAGAGGACCGAGTAGTACCGGACGTCGACGCCCTCGCGGTTGGCGAGCTCGGTGGCCTGGCCCTCGGCCCGGACGTTGAAGCCGATGACGATGACGTCGTCGGCCAGCGCCAGGTCGATGTCGCTCTTGCTGATCGCGCCCACGCCGCGGTGGATGACCCGCAGCGAGACGTCGTCGCTCACCTCGATCTTCATGAGCGCGTCCTCGAGCGCCTCGACGGTGCCCGAGTTGTCGCCCTTGATGATCAGGTTGAGCTGGCGGTTCTCCTTCAGCGCGGCGTCGAGGTCCTCCAGGCTGATCCGCTTGCGCATCGAGGCGTTCTGCGCGTTGCGGATGCGGGCCTGCCGGCGGTCGGCGATCTGCCGGGCGACGCGGTCCTCCTCGACGACGAGGAAGGTGTCACCGGCACGCGGCACCGAGGTGAGACCCACGACCTGCACCGGGCGGGCCGGCGTGGCCTCCTTGAGCTTGGCGCCGTGCTCGTCGAGCAGCGACCGCACGCGGCCGAAGGCGTCACCGGCGACCAGCGAGTCACCGACCCGCAGGGTGCCGCGCTGGACCAGCACCGTGGCGACGGGGCCGCGGCCACGGTCCAGCTTGGCGTCGATGACGACGCCCTGGGCGTCCATCTCGGTGTTGGCGCGCAGGTCGAGCGCGGCGTCCGCGGTGAGCAGGATCGCCGCCAGCAGGTCGTCCAGACCCTGCCGGGTGACCGCCGAGACGTCGACGAACATCGTGTCGCCGCCGTACTCCTCGGCCACCAGCCCGTACTCGGTGAGCTGCTGGCGGATCTTGGCGGGGTTGGCCCCCTCCTTGTCCACCTTGTTCACCGCGACCACGATCGGCACCTCGGCGGCCTGGGCGTGGTTGAGCGCCTCGACCGTCTGCGGCATGACGCCGTCGTCGGCGGCCACCACCAGGACGACGATGTCGGTCACCTTCGCGCCACGGGCACGCATCGCGGTGAACGACTCGTGACCCGGGGTGTCGATGAAGGTGATCGCCCGGTCCTGGCCGTCCAGCTCCGTGTCGATCTGGTACGCGCCGATGTGCTGGGTGATGCCGCCGGCCTCCCGCGCCACCACGTTGGTGTTGCGGACGGCGTCGAGCAGCTTCGTCTTGCCGTGGTCGACGTGACCCATGACGGTGACGACCGGCGGACGGGTCTCCCAGTCCTCCTCGTCGCCCTCGTCACCGAAGGTGAGGTCGAAGGTCTCGAGGAGCTCGCGGTCCTCGTCCTCCGGGCTGACGACCTCGATGTTCCAGCCGATCTCGGCACCGAGCAGCTGCAGGGTGTCCTCGTTCACCGACTGCGTCGCGGTGACCATCTCGCCCAGGTGGAACAGGGCGGTCACCAGCGCGGCCGGCTGGGCGCCGATGCGCTCGGCCAGGTCGGTCAGCGAGGCGCCGCGGGGCAGCCGGACGGTCTGCCCGTTGCCGCGGGGCAGGCTGACGCCGCCCATGCTGGGCGCCGCCATCTGGTCGAACTCCTGGCGCCGCTGCTTCTTGCTCTTGCGCCCGCGGACCGGACCGCGGCCACCCGGACGCCCGAAGGCACCCGCGGTGCCCGCACCGGAGCCACCGCGACCACGGCCGCGGCCACCACCGCCGCCGCCGCCACGGAAACCACCGCCGGCCGGCGCCCCGGCACCGGGGCCACCGCCGCCGCCGGGACGGAAACCGCCACCGCCGCCGGGACCACCGGGACGGCCGCGGCCACCGGCACCGCCGGGGCCGCCGGGACGGCCGGCACCGGCCGGACGCGGCGGCATCATGCCCGGGTTCGGACGCGGCGGCATCATGCCCGGGTTCGGCCGGGGACCACCCGGACCGGCCGCGGGACGCGGACCGCCGGCACCGGGACCCGGACGCGGGCCACCGGGACGGGGACCACCGGCGCCGGGCGCCGGACGCGGACCGCCGGCACCGGGACCCGGACGCGGGCCACCCGCCGCCGGACCCGGACGCGGGCCACCGGCAGCCGGACCCGGACGCGGGGCGCTGCTGAAGGGGTTGTTGCCCGGCCGCGGAGCCGGACGCGGGCCCGGACGCGGACCGGCACCCGGGGCGCCGGGCGCGGCACCGCCGGGACGGGCGCCACCGGGAGCCGCCGGGCGCGGGGCACCCGGACGCGCGGGACCGGGGACGGGGCCGCCGGCCGGACGCGGCGCGGGCGCACCCGGACGCGGGGCATCCGGCGCGGCCGGGCGCGGACCCGAGGGCGCGGCCGGCTGCTGCGCCGGCGCACTGGCCGCCGGGGCCTGGGGCGCGGCCGGACGCGGGCCGGGCGTCGGCGCACCCGGACGCGGGGCACCGGGCCGCGGCCCCGGCGTCGGACCGGCCGACGGCGCGGGCGCGGACGGCCCGGCGGGGGGCTGCGGCGCACGCGCGGCGGGCGACGGCGCGGGGGCCGACGCGGCCGGCGAGGGCGCCGCCGGGCGCGGGGCGGCCGGGCGGGCGGGGGCACCGCCGCCGTTGCCGCCGCCGGCGTTACCGCCGGTGGACGCGCCGAGGGCCTCCCGGAGCCGCCGGGCCACGGGGGCCTCGACGGTCGAGGAGGCGGACTTCACGAACTCGCCCTGCTCCTTGAGCTTGGCGAGCACGGTCTTGCTGTCGACCCCGAACTCCTTGGCGAGTTCGTGGACGCGGGCTTTGCCTGGCACGGATCTCCTCTTGTGAGGCCGGCGGCTCGCCCGCGCGACCTCGTCGTCAGTGGTACATGGTCTGGCTTGTCATCGTGGGGACTTCACGGCTGACTCATCCGACGACGTCCTGCTCTCGACGTGCGGACCGGCCGGTTGCCGGTCCGTCTGTGGGAAGTGCGGTCTGTCGTTCGTCCGCTGTCGCCCGTCCCGGGCCCGGGTCCCCCGGCGCGGAGGCGCCGAGGACGTGGGCCCGGAGCGGACCGGCCTCCACCGCGGCACCGCGCGGGAGGCGCAGCGCCCGGGAGAAGGCCCGGCGTCGCTCCGCTGCGTGGAGGCACTCCGGGGTGGGGTGCACGGACGCACCCCGGCCGGGGAGCCGCCGTCGCGGATCGGGCACGAGGGTCCCGGACCGGAGGACGACACGCAGCAGGTCGGTGACCGGAGCGCGCTCCCGGCAGCCCACACACGTGCGCACCGGGATCGACGTTTCGGCCACCCGTCACTCTAGCGCGCTGCGGGACCCCGTTGTTCCGGACGCCGCGGACCGGACCGCAGCCCGCCCCCACCGGGGGACGGCCGCCCGCCCGGGGCGCCGGCCCGGACCGGCGGCGGGCCCGAGCGCAGCGGCGGGCGCCCCACCCCGGGCGAGGGGGTGGCGTCGTCGGGCCGGGCGTCGCTGCGGATGTCGATCCGGCAGCCGGTGAGCCGGGCGGCCAGGCGGGCGTTCTGCCCCTCCTTGCCGATGGCCAGCGACAGCTGGAAGTCCGGGACGACGACCCGCACCGCCTTGGCCTTCGGGTCGACCAGCGTGGCGCTGCTCACCCGGGCCGGGCTGAGCGCGGAGGCGACGAAGGTCGCCGGGTCGTCGGACCAGTCGACGATGTCGATCTTCTCGCCGTGCAGCTCGCTCATGACGTTGCGCACCCGCTGCCCCATCGGGCCGATGCAGGCGCCCTTGGCGTTGAGCCCCGGCACCGAGGTGCGGACGGCGATCTTCGAGCGGTGCCCGGCCTCCCGCGCGACGGCGACGATCTCCACGCTGCCGTCGGCGATCTCGGGGACCTCAAGGGCGAACAGCTTGCGCACCAGGTTCGGGTGGGTGCGCGAGACGGTCACCTGCGGGCCCCGGTGGGTGCGGGACACCGAGACGACGTAGGCGCGCAGCCGGCTGCCGTGCGGGTAGCTCTCGCCGGGCACCTGCTCGGCGGCGGGCAGGACCGCCTCGACCTTGCCGATGTCGACCAGAACCGCGCCCTGGGCGTTGCGGCGCGCGTCGGCCTGGACGACACCGCTGACGATGTCGCCCTCCTTGCCGGCGTACTCGCCGAAGGTCTGCTCGTGCTCGGCGTCGCGCAGCCGCTGGACGATGACCTGCTTGGCGGTGCTGGCCGCGATGCGGCCGAAGTCACTCGGGGTGTCGTCCCACTCGCGCACGACCTCGCCGTCGGGGCCCAGCTCCTGCGCGAGCACCGCGACCTCACCGGTCTTGCGGTCGACGTGCACGCGCACGTGCTTGGCCGCGCCGTCGGCGTGGCGGTACGCGGTCACGAGC
The DNA here is from genome assembly GCF_054050455.1 of Geodermatophilus sp. SYSU D00684. Classification (NCBI taxonomy): domain Bacteria; kingdom Bacillati; phylum Actinomycetota; class Actinomycetes; order Geodermatophilales; family Geodermatophilaceae; genus Geodermatophilus; species Geodermatophilus sp. SYSU D00684. The sequence continues at coordinate 18,339 of NZ_JBJGZI010000006.1, forward strand.
GCCGTCTCGAGGGCCTCGATGACCGTGTCGACGGGGATGCCCTTCTCCCGCTCGACCGCCTTGAGGGCGGTCACGTCGATGTTCACTGTCCTCCTCCGTCGTCGTCGCCCTCGTCGTCGTCCGCGTCGAGCACGTCGTCCGGCTCGTCCGCCGGGTCGTCCGTCAGGTCGTCCGTCTGGTCGTCCTCGCCCGGGCGGCCGAACTCGACCTGCACCCGGCCGGGGCCGAGCTCGGCCCACGGCACCTGCCGCGGCGTCGGCGGCCGCTTGCGGGCCCCGGGCTTGGCCTTCGGCTCGACGGCGAGGGTCACGCCCTCGTCGTCGACGGCGGTGACCCGGCCGGTCACCTGCTCGGCCGCCCCGGCCGGGCCGACGGTCACGGTGACCAGCCGGCCGGTGTTGCGCCGCCAGTGCCGCGGCTCGGTCAGCGGCCGGTCGACACCGGGGCTGGTCACCTCGAGCACGTAGGGGGCGCGGCCGAGCTCGCCGTCGTTCTCGTCGAGGACCGCCGACACCGCCCGGCTGACCTCGGCGACGTCGTCGAGGGACACGCCCTCGTCCCGGTCGACGACCACGCGGACGACGCTGCGCCGGCCGGCGGGCGTGACCACGAGCTCCTCGAGGTCGTAGCCGGCGGCCCCCACCACGGGCTCGATCCAGCCGGCCAGCCGTGTGGCGGCCGGGTCCTGCCGTCCCCTCACGGCCGGGTCCTGCCGGGACCCCACGGCCGGGTCCTGCCGGGACCCCACGGCCGGGTCCTGCCGGGACCCCACGGCCGGGTCCTGCCGTCCCCTCGCGGACACGGGCTCCCTCCCCTCCTGCAACCGGTCGGAGCTCGTGCTCGGCGGACCGCACCGTCCGGGGCCGCGCCCGGTGGCGCGGGTCAGCGCGGCACCGGCCGCGGCGTACCCGGGGAGTCGTCAGGCTACCGCTCCACCGGGCATCGGGGCCCGGCCGCTCGGGCGGGTGAGCTCCCGGAGGTCCCGACGCGCCCGGGAGCCGTCCGGGCGGGCCGGGCGGCTCCTGGGAGGATGGCGGGCGATGTCCCCCTCCCCCACCCCCGCCGGGTTCCCGCGCCGCCGCCTGCTCGCGGGCACGGCGGGGCTGGCACTGCTCCTGGCCGGCTGCACCTCCGGCGACTCCGGGGAGGCGGCCCGGGAGACGGCGGCGCAGCAGGACCGGCTGGCCGGCCAGGTCGCCGTCCAGGAGGCGGTGGTGGCCGCCTACGACGCGGCGGTCGCCGCGGACCCCGCGTTCGGCGGGACCATCGCCGACCTGACCGGACAGGCCCAGGAGCAGCTGGAACGGCTGCGCGCGGCGGCACCGGGGGCGACCCCGTCGCCGCCGTCGCCGCCGGCGGCGCCGGCGGGCGGGGACCTGCGCGCGTGGCTGCGCGAGCAGGTGGGCGCCGCGGCCGCCGCCCACGCGGCCGCCTGCGTGGAGGTCCCCGGTGCCGGGGCCGCGCTGCTGGGGTCGATCGCGGCGGGGCTGCGCGGGCACGCCGCCGCGCTGGCGTGAGGGAGGCCGCACGTGGCTGAGGACGGGACCGCCGGGAGCGCGGAGGACACCGCGCTGCGCGAGGTGGTGGCCGCCGAGCACGCGGCGGTGTGGGGGTACGGCGTCGTCGGGGCGGCCCTGCCGGCCGACGGCCGGACGCCCGCCGCCGATGCCGAGCAGGCCCACCGGGACTCCCGCGACCGCCTGGCGGAGCTGCTCGACGAGCGCGACGCCGACCCGGTGCCCGCCGAGGCCGGCTACGAGCTGCCGTTCCCGGTGCTCTCGGCGGTCGACGCCGCGGCCCTGGCCGTCGTGCTCGAGGACGGCGTCTCCGCGGCCTGGGTGGCGCTGCTCGACGCGGCGGAGGAGCCCGGGGTGCGGCAGCTCGCCGTCGACTCCCTGGGCGCCGGCGAGGAGCGCGCCGTGACCTGGCGCGCCGCCGCCGGCCGCACCCCGGTCACGTCGGCCCTGCCGGGCCTGCCCGAGAGCTAGCCCAGCGCGCCGAGGAAGGCGTCGGTGACGGCGACGGCGGCGCTGCTGGACTGCCCGCCCTCGACCAGCACCGCGAACGCGATGTCGCCCTGCGGGCCGCCGAGCTGGTAGCCGGTGAACCAGCCGTGCGCGTCCGGCGGGGTGTTGCTGCCGAACTCGGCGGTGCCGGTCTTGCCGTAGACCTCGCCGCGGTCGGCCAGCGCCTGCGCGGTGCCGGTCAGCACGACCTGGCGCATCATCGGCCGGAGCTGGTCGAGCACCGCCTGGCCCGGGCCGGCCGGCGCGGGGCCCGCCGGGTCGGCGCCGACCACCTCGACCGGCGCGGCCGGGGTGCCGCTGGCCACGCCCGCGACCACCAGCGCCATCTGCGCCGGGCTCACGAGCACCTGGCCCTGGCCGATCGCGTCCGCGGCCTTCGTGGTGCCGGTGGCGTCGGCCGGGACGCTGCCGCTGAACACGTCGACCGGCAGCTGCCAGTCGCTGCCTACCCCGTAGGAGGCGGCCGCCGCGGCGAGGGCGTCGTCGGGCAGCTGCAGGCCGGCCTGGATGAAGGTGGTGTTGCAGGACCGGGCGAACGCCTCGGTGAACGGCACGGTGCCGAGGTCGAACTGGTCCTGGTTCTCGAACTCGCGGCCCTCGACGACCGTCGTCCCCGGGCAGGGGACCGCGGTGTCCGGGGTGAGCGCGCCGGCGGACAGCAGCGCCGTCGCCGTGATCGTCTTCATGCTCGACCCCGGCGGGTACTGGCCGGTCAGGGCGTTGCCGGCCGCCGCGGCCTCGTTCGAGGAGACGGCCAGCAGCTCCCCCGTGCCGGGCCGGACGACGACCAGGTGGGTCGCCAGCGGCTGGGTGGCGACGGCGCCGTCGGCGGCGTCCTGCAGCGCGCGGACCAGCGGCGTCCGGATCGGCTCGCCGGGGACGGGCTCGGCGGCGCCGACCTCCTGGCCGGCGTCGCCGGTGGACTCGTCGGTGCTCACCACCGAGACGGTGAAGCCGGCGGTGCCGGTGAGCTGCTCCTGGTAGGCGCGCTGCAGGCCGGAGAGGCCGAGCTGGTCCCCCGCGGCGTACACGGCCCCGTCCTCCCCGGTGCTCTCCTCGAGCACCTCGGCGGTGGCCGCCCCGACCCGGCCGAGCAGCGCGGAGGCGAACCCGGCCGACGGCGCGAGCAGCCGCGTCTCGGTGGGGAACACCGCGCCGGGCAGGTCGAAGACCTGGGCGCGGATGGCCTCGAAGTCCGGCCGCCGCAGGGTGATCACGGGGACGAACTGGCCGGCCGGGGCGGCCTGGACGTCGGCGGTGATCTCCTCGGCGGACACCCCGGTGGCCGCCGACAGCGCCGCGGCCAGCGACGGCAGGTCGGCGACCTGGCCGGTGTCGACGCCCACGTTGACGACCTCGGTCGGGGCGAACAGCGGCTGGCCGGCGGCGTCGGTGATCGCGGCGCGCTCGGGCAGCGACCGGGTCAGCTGCAGGCGCTGGCCCTCGCCCAGCTCGGGGTGCACGAGCGTGGGCTCGGCGACCACCTGCCAGGCGTCCTCACCCTCCCGCAGCTCCAGGGTGGCCTCGTAGCTCCAGGCGGGTGCCGCGGCGAGGTCCCAGGTGGCGGTCCAGGCGGCGGTGGCGGTGCCGTCCCGGACGGTGACGTCGCCGAGCTCGGCGCCGAGCGTGGCCTCGGGCAGGTCGGTGGCGGTCTGCTCGAGCAGCGCGGTGGCGGCGTCGGGGTCGGTGGTGGCGTCGGCCGCGGCGCCGGTGTCGCCCCCGGCCCAGTCGTCGAGGAAGGCCTGCGCGGCGGCGCGGACGTCGTCCTCGGAGCTGCCGGAGCAGGCGGCGAGGGCCGGCGCGGACAGGAGCGTGAGGACAGTGCCGAGGACCGCCGTGCGTCGTGCTGCCACGACGGGACACCCTCTCAGACCGGGGCGGCGTTCCCCGGGAGGTGGCTCAGAACAGGACGCTGGCGTAGCGGCCGACCTCGCGGAACCCGACCCGGCGGTACACCGCCCGTGCGGGGGCGTTGTAGTCGTTGACGTAGAGGCTGACCACCGGGGCGATCATGGTCCGCGCGTACTCGACGACGGCGGCCATCCCGGCGGCGCCGATGCCGCGGCCGCGCATCTCGGGGGCGGTCCACACGCCCTGCACCTGGCAGGCCGCCCGCGACACCGCGCCGATCTCGGCCTTGAACAGCACCCGCCCGTCCTCGATCCAGGCCAGCGACTGGCCGGCGCGGACGAGGTCCTCGACCCGCGCGCGGTAGCCGACGCCGCCGTCGGTCCGCAGCGGGCTGACGCCGACCTCCTCGGTGAACATGGCCACCGCCGCGGGCAGCAGCACGTCCACCTCGCGCGGGCGCACCGGCCGGACCCGCGGCTCGGGGGCGACCGCCGGCGGGCCCTCGATGGCCATCAGCGGCTGCCGGGGCCGGTGGTCGCGGCACGGGCCCCACGCGGGCTCGAGCAGCTCCCACAGCGGGTCGACGGCCGCGGCCGGCCCGACGATCGTCGAGCAGCGGCGGCCGGCCCGGCGGGCGCGCTCGGCGAACGCCTCGGCCGCCGCCTGCTCGGCGCCGGGGACGGCGAACGGGATGAGGTTGGCCCCGGCCAGGCAGACGGCGTCGAGGCTGCGGCCGGCGCCCATCCCCCACAGCGGCGCCCCGAGGGTCGACGGCGCGGTGCCGGCCGCCTCCACGCGTCCGGCGAGCACGCACGCGGCGACCGGGTCGGAGTCCAGCAGCCGGCGGACGGCCGGCTCGTCGGTCTCGTCGAGGACGCGGGCGGTCGGCGAGCGGAGCACGGATCTGGCCCAGGAGGACGGACGGCGGGGCGGGTCAGCTGACGGTGACGACCGGCGGGCCGGACGGCGTGCCGGCGTCGACCTGCTCGCCGGCAGGCATCTCGGCGGCGAGGCGCATGGCCTCCTCGATGAGCGTCTCGACGATCTGCGACTCGGGCACGGTCTTCACGACCTGGCCCTTGACGAAGATCTGCCCCTTGCCGTTGCCCGAGGCCACGCCGAGGTCGGCCTCGCGGGCCTCGCCGGGGCCGTTGACGACGCAGCCCATGACGGCGACCCGCAGCGGCACCTCGAGCCCGTCGAGGCCGGCGGTCACCTCGTCGGCCAGCTTGTAGACGTCGACCTGCGCGCGGCCGCACGAGGGGCAGCTGACGATCTCCAGGCCGCGCTGGCGCAGGTTCAGCGACTCCAGGATCTGGGTGCCGACCTTGACCTCCTCGACCGGCGGCGCCGAGAGCGAGACGCGGATGGTGTCGCCGATGCCCTGCGACAGCAGCGCGCCGAACGCGACGGCCGACTTGATCGTCCCCTGGAAGGCGGGGCCGGCCTCGGTGACGCCGAGGTGCAGCGGGTAGTCGCACTGCGCGGCGAGCAGCTCGTAGGCGCGGACCATGACCACCGGGTCGTTGTGCTTGACCGAGATCTTGATGTCGCGGAAGTCGTGCTCCTCGAACAGCGAGCACTCCCACAGCGCCGACTCGACCAGCGCCTCGGGCGTGGCCTTGCCGTACTTGGCGAGCAGCCGCTTGTCGAGGGACCCGGCGTTGACGCCGATGCGGATCGGGATGCCGGCGTCCTTGGCCGCCTTCGCGATCTCACCGACCCGGTCGTCGAACTTCTTGATGTTGCCGGGGTTGACCCGCACCGCGGCGCAGCCGGCGTCGATCGCGGCGAACACGTACCGCGGCTGGAAGTGGATGTCGGCGATGACCGGGATCTGCGACTTCTTCGCGATCGCCGGCAGCGCCTCGGCGTCGTCGGTGTCGGGGACGGCGACCCGGACGATCTGGCAGCCGGCGGCGGTCAGCTCGGCGATCTGCTGCAGGGTGGCGTTGACGTCGGCGGTCTTCGTCGTCGTCATCGACTGCACGCTGACCGGGGAGTCGCTGCCGACGCCCACGCCGCCGACGTCCAGCTGCCGCGTCTTCCGGCGCGGGGCCAGGACGGGCGGGGGCGCGGCGGGCATGCCGAGAGCGACGGGGATGGCCATGACCACGAGTATCCCCGCTCTCCCGGGGTCGGCGCCGACGCCTACTGGAGTGTGATCGGGTTGACGACGTCGGCGATGAGCAGCAGCCCCGACAGCGCGATGAACAGCCCGGCGACGACGTAGGCGACCGGCATCAGCCGGGCGATGTCGAAGGGGCCCGGGTCGGGCCGGCCGCGCCAGCGGGCGACCACCGAGCGGGCCTTCTCGTACAGCGCCCCGGCCACGTGCCCGCCGTCGAGCGGGTAGACCGGCAGCAGGTTGAACAGGAACAGCACGAGGTTGACGCTGGCCAGCAGGCCGAGGAAGAAGCTCAGCTTCTCCGCGCCGCTGAACTCCTGGATGGCGAAGACCTCGCCGGAGATCCGCCCGACGCCGACGACGCCGATCGGGCCGTTCTCGTCCCGCTCCTCGCCGAGGAAGGCGGCGCGGAACAGCTGCGGGACGCGCTCGGGGACCTCCAGCAGCCGCTGCACCGACTGGGACACGACCATGCCGAAGTAGCCGGGCAGGTCGGCCACCGACTGGCGGGCGAAGCCGAACACCGGGCTGACGCCGAGGTACCCGGCGGTCATCGTGCCCTCGCCGTCGTCGGCGGCGACGACGTTCTCGATCGGCGTGACGGTGAGGTCCCGGCGCTCGCCGTCGCGCTCGACGGTGAGGGTCAGCGACTCCCCCGCCGAGCCGCGGATCGCCTGCTGCACCGTCGTCCAGCTGTCGTAGGCGGTCGGGTCGACCTCCCCGCCGTCGATCGCGACGATCGTGTCGCCCGGCCGCAGCCCGGCCCGGGCTGCGGGGCTGGCCACCGGCTCGGCACAGCCGGGGGTGCCCGCCTCGCAGAGCTGCCCGGCGTCGGCGCCGCTGGTGACGATCGGGATGTCGCAGACGTCGCGGTCCTGCTCACGGGCGACGGCGATGCTCTCCGCCCCGGCGGGGACCACGCAGGCGGGGACGGTCTCGAGCTGGGTGGTGATGACGCTGGTGCCGATCGCGGTGAGCGTGATCGCGAAGAACACGACCGCGAGCACCAGGTTGTGGAACGGCCCGGCGAACATGACGATCACGCGCTGCCACCAGGGCTTGGCGTAGAAGACCCGGCCGGCGTCGCTGGGCCGGACGTCGTCGAGGGCCTGGCCGCGCACCTCGGCGATGAACGTCCGCATGCGGGTGGCGCGCTTGCTCTCGTTCTCCTCGGCCGGCGGGATCATGCCGACGATGCGGATGTAGCCGCCGAGCGGGATCGCCTTGATGCCGTACTCGGTCTCGCCGCGCCGGAAGGAGAACACCGTCGGGCCGAAGCCGACCATGAACTGCGGCACGCGCATGCCGAACTTCCGCGCCCAGTAGAAGTGGCCGAACTCGTGGAAGCCGATGCTGAACAGCAGGCCGATCGCGAACGCGACGATCCCGAGGACCGTCAGGAGGGTGGTCAGCTCAGGCCTCCGGCGACAGCGGCGCGGGCGTGCTGCCGGGCCCAGCGCTCCGCGGCCAGCACGTCGTCCACGCAGGTGGGGGCGCCGAGGTCCGGCGCGTCGTCGAGGGTACGCGCGACCAGGCCCACGACGTCGGTGAAACGCAGCCGCCCGGCGAGGAAGGCGGCGACCGCCTCCTCGTTGGCCGCGTTGTACAGCGCCGGGACGACGCCGCCGGCCTCCCCTGCCGCGCGCGCGAGCCGCACCGCCGGGAACGCCTCGGGGTCCAGCGGCGCGAACTCCCAGGTGCTCGCCGTCGACCAGTCCAGCGCCGGCTGCACGTGCGGCAGCCGGTCGGGCCAGGCCAGCGCCAGCGCGATCGGCAGCCGCATGTCCGGCGGGCTGGCCTGGGCGATGGTCGCGCCGTCGGCGAAGGTGACCATCGAGTGCACGATCGACTGCGGGTGCACCACGACGTCGATGTCGGCGTAGGGCACGCCGAACAGCAGGTGCGCCTCGATCAGCTCCAGGCCCTTGTTGACCAGCGTGGCCGAGTTGATCGTCACCACCGGGCCCATGGCCCAGGTGGGGTGCGCCAGCGCCTGCTCGACGGTGACGTCGGCGAGGTCGGCGGCGCTGCGCCCGCGGAACGGCCCGCCGCTGGCGGTGAGCACCAGCCGGGCGACCTCGCTCCGGTGCCCGCCGCGCAGGCACTGCGCCAGCGCCGAGTGCTCGGAGTCGACCGGCACCAGCTGGCCGGGCGCGGCCGCGGCGGTCACGAGGTCCCCGCCGGCGACCAGCGACTCCTTGTTGGCCAGCGCGACGACGTTGCCGGCGCGCAGGGCGGCGAGCGTGGGGCCCAGCCCGATCGAGCCGGTGATCCCGTTGAGGACGACGTCGGTGGGGCGGGCGGCGAGCTCCTCGGCGGCGCGCGGCCCGGCGAGGATCTCCGGCAGCGCGTACTCGCCGCGCGCCCAGCCGCGCTGGGAGGCCGCCGCGTAGAAGGCCAGCTGCAGGTCCTGGGCGGCGGTCGCGCGGGCCACCGCGACCGTGCGGACGCCGAGGGTCAGCGCCTGCTCGGCCAGCCGGGCGACGTCGCCCCCGCCGGCGGCCAGCGCGGCGATCCGCAACCGGCCGGGGTTCTGCTCGGCGACCGCGATCGCCTGCCGGCCGATCGACCCGGTCGAGCCCAGCACGGTCACCTCGCGCGGCTCGCTCATGCCGCGATCCTCCCAACCGCCCGCCCCCACCCGCGCACCGGCGGCCCCCGCGCCACTCCAGCCCCTCCTGACCCGAAGTGATCATGTTCGCTACAGCGGAACGGAACCGTGCCGATGGGGATCACGACGGCCCGGGGAACGGGCCACCGAACGCCCCGGAGGGCCCATGTCCCGCGTGTCCCCGCTCCGCCTCTGCACCGTCGCAGGGCTCGCCGCCGGTACCGCCGCGGCCGGCCTCGCGCTCGCCCCCGCCGCCCTCGCCGCCGGGCTCCCCGCCCTCACCGGCCCCTCGACCGTCGCCGCCGACGTCGAGTTCGACGTGGCCGGCGAGGGGTGCACCGCCGCCGACCCGCTGGACCCGGCGATCGTCTACGTCGCCACCGACGTCGACCTCAGCGACCCGGAGGGCTGGGCCCAGGCGATCCTCCCCGAGGACGACGGCTCGTGGACCGCGACGCTGAGCTTCCCCGCCGGCACGACCGGCACCCACCAGGTGCTCGCCGGCTGCGGCTCGATGTACGCCGAGGGTGCCGTCGACTACCCCGAGTTCACCATCACGGTGGGGACCCCCACGCCCGGCACCCCGACGACGCCGACCAGCGCGGCCCCCACCACCGCCGCCCCCACCACCGCCGCCCCCACCGCCGCGGCCGTCACCACCCCGGCGACCGGCGCCATCCGCGGCACCACGGCCAACACCGCCGGCGTCAGCAGCCCCGACACCGGCGCCGCCACCGGCGACAGCGCCGTGCCCGGCCGCACGGTCGTCAAGATCCTCACCGGCTTCGAGCCGGGCGAGGTCGTCACGGTGACCCTGCACTCCACCCCGCAGACGGTCGGCCGGTTCACCGCCGACGCCTCGGGCACCGTCCGCGTCGAGTTCACCGTCCCGGCGGGCACCCCGGTCGGCGACCACACCCTCGTCTACGAGGGCAGCCAGGGCACCTACTTCCAGGAGGCGTTCGCGGTGACCGCGGCGTCCGGCACGCCGTCGTCGCCGGCCCTGGCCTACACCGGCGCCAGCGTCGCGCTCCCGCTCGGCCTCGGCGCCGGCGCCCTCGCGGTCGGCGGCGGCCTGGTGTTCCTCGCCCGGCGCCGGGCCGCGGAGGCCCCCCCGGCCTGAGCATGACCCCCGCGCCCGACACCGACGCCGGCCAGGGCTCCCCTGGCCGGCGTCGGTCGCGTCCGCGGCGCCGACGGTGGTCCCGGGCCGCGCTCACCGCCCTCCTGCTGACGCTCCTCGCGCTCGGCACGGACGCCGCCGTCCTCGCCGGCCGGGTGGACGAGGTCAACGTCGGCCTGACCGCCGACGACGCCGACGGCCGCACCTGGGTGCTCGTCGGCCTCGACTCGCGCGCCGCGCTGCCCGAGGGCGCCGACGTCCGGCACTTCGGCACGCCCGACGACGTGCCCGGAGCGCGAGCCGACGTGGTGGTCGTGGTCCACCAGACCGACGCCGGCACCACCGCGTTCTCGGTCCCGCGCGACCTCGTGGTGGCCAGCGGACGCCACCTCGACCGACTGGCGCTGACCTGGCTCGGCGGGCCGTCGGCCACCGTCGCCGCGCTGTGCCGGCTGGGCGTCCCCGCCGACCACCTGGTGACCGTCGACCTCGCCGGCTTCGCCGCGGTGGTCGACGCCGCCGGCGGCCTCGACGTCGACGTCCCCGCGCCCGTCCGCGACCGGCCGGCCGGGCTGCTGCTCGAGCGCGCCGGACGGCAGCACGTCGACGGCGCGACCGCGCTGGCCCTCGTCCGCTCCCGGCACCCCGAGCACCGGGTCGACGGCGTCTGGGTGCCCGCGCCGGTCGACCCCGACGGCCGGGCCACGGCGGCCGGCGCCGTCCTGTCCGCGCTCGTCGCGCAGGTGCAGCGGTCCCTCGTGCTGCCCTGGCGCGTCCAGTCGGTCGCCTGGGCGGCCTCGGGCGCGCTCGCCGTCGACCCCGGCACCTCGGTCCCCGACCTGCTCGCCCTGGCCCGGGCCGACGTCGGCACAGTGGACGTCCTCCCGGCGGCCGACCCGGTCGACGGCACGCTGCCCCGCCTGCCCACGGCGGAGACGACCGCGGCCGTCGCCACGGCCGGGATGTCCTGCGACGGCTGACGACCCGCCGCGACCTCGACCGGTGACCCGCGGACGGGACTGGCAGGATGAGGGGCGTGAGCGAGCAGTCCGGCCCCGGGGTCCGCCAGCACGACCCGCTGACCACGCGCGTCAACCAGCCCAACCGCGAGGAGGGCGTCGTCCGCGCCGGGGAGCACCCGGTCGAGGAGGAGCGGCCCGAGGACTGGGGCTGGCACGCCCGCAGCGGCAAGTGGGCGCAGATCGCCGGCTGGCTGACCGTGCTGGTCATGCTGTCCTACACGTGGGGCAACCACGAGGGCCGCATGGAGGACCTGTGGCTGTTCGGCATCGCCGCCGGCCTGGTCGTGCTGCTGCTCTGGGACCTGCGCCGCAAGCGCACCGCCTGGCGCAGGTGACCCCCACCGACACCGACGCCCGATCCGGCTCCCGCCGGGTCGGGCGTCGTCGTTCCTGAGCCGTCGTTCCGGAGCCGTGGTTCCGGAGCTGTCGTCTCCAGGACGGCTCAGGAGACCGCGACGCCGATCGCCGCGCCGATGGCGTACGTCGCCCCTGCCGCGAGCGCGCCGAAGAGCAGCTGCCGCAGGGCCGCCGACCACCAGGAGCGCGGGGTGAACCGCGAGGACAGCGCCCCGGCCGCGGCCAGGCCCACCGCGCCGCACACCAGTGCCGCGGCGAGGACGGAGAACCCGAGCAGGTAGGGCAGCAGCGGGATCACCGCGCCGGTGGCGAAGGTGAGCAACGAGGAGACCGCCGCGGTCCACGGCGAGGGCTTGTCGGCCGGGTTGAGGCCCAGCTCGGCGACCACGTGCAGCCGCAGCGCCGTGTCGGGGTCGCGGTGCAGCTGGACGGCGACCCGCTCGGCGAGGTCGGCGTCGACGCCCCGGACCCGCAGCATCTCCACCAGCTCGGCGAGCTCGCCCCGCGGGTTGCGCTCGAGCTCGCGGCGCTCCTTCTCCACCTCGAGGTCGAGCTGCTCGTTCTGCGTGCTGACCGAGGTGTACTCCCCCAGCGCCATCGAGATCGCGCCGGCGACCAGACTGGCGACGCCGGAGAGCACGATCGCCTGCGACGAGGCGCCACCACCGCCGACGCCGGCGACCAGCGCGGTGTTGGTCACCAGACCGTCCATCGCGCCGAAGACGGCCGCCCGAAGCCACCCGCCCGAGACGTCGGCGTGACTGTGCTCGTGCGCCTCGGCCGCGGGGACCTCGGCGCTCACGCGGCGGCCCCGGTACTCATGCGTCCGACTCGGCCCCGAGCTCGACCGGGGGCTCCAGCGCGGGGACCGGCGTGGCCACGGTCGGCACGCCCACCCCGTCGTCACCAGCGCGGTCGGCCGCGGCGAGCTGGCCGCAGGCGCCGTCGATGTCCTGGCCGCGGGTGTCGCGGACCGTCGTCGGCACCCCGTGCGCGCGCAGCCGGGCCACGAACTCCCGCTGGGCGGGCAGCGGGCTGGCGTCCCAGGGGCTGCCCGGCGTCGGGTTGAGCGGGATGAGGTTGACGTGCGCGAGCCGCTTGGCCAGCAGCCGGCCGAGCAGGTCGGCGCGCTCGGGCTGGTCGTTGACGTCGCGGATGAGCGCGTACTCCACGGAGTAGCGGCGTCCGGTGCGCGCGGCGTAGGCGTCGGCCGCGTCGACGACGTCGGCCACCTTGTGCCGGGTGTTGATCGGCACGAGAGTGTCCCGGAGCTCGTCGTCGGGGGCGTGCAGGCTCACCGCGAGGGTGACGCCCAGGCCCTCCTCGGTCAGCCGCCGGATCGCCGGCACCAGGCCCACGGTGGAGACGGTGACCGACCGCTGCGACAGGCCCAGGCCCCACGGCGCGGAGGTGAGCAGCGCGTCCAGCGTGCGGCGGACGCGGGCGTAGTTGGCCAGCGGCTCGCCCATGCCCATGAAGACGACGTTGGACAGCCGGCCCGGTCCGCCGGGGATCTCCCCCGACGCCATGGCCGCGGCGGCGGCGACCGCCTGGCCGGTGATCTCGGCGGCCGAGAGGTTGCGGGTCAGCCCGTTCTGGCCGGTGGCGCAGAAGGGGCAGGCCATGCCGCAGCCGGCCTGGCTGGAGATGCAGACGGTGGCCCGGTCGGGGTAGCGCATGAGCACGCTCTCGACCAGCGCGCCGTCGTGCAGGCGCCACAGGGTCTTGCGGGTGCGCCCGCCGTCGGCCGACTGGTGGCGCACGGGCGTGAGCAGGCCCGGCAGCAGCGCCTCGGACAGCGGCTCGCGCACCGCGGCGGGCACGTCGGTCATCTGCGCCGGGTCGGTGGTGCCGCGGAAGAAGTGCCGGGCGAGCTGGTCGGCGCGGAACGCCGGCTGCCCGAGCTCGGCGACGGCGGCGCGCGCCTCCTCGCGGGTCAGGTCGGCGAGATGACGCGGCGGCTTGCCCCGGCGGGGGGCGTCGAGGACGAGCGGCAGGGCAGTCATGACCGCTCCATCGTCCCACCCCCGCGCCGGGCGTGGGCCGCCGTGCAGGTGAGGTCGCTCGCTCAGGACGCCTCTGCGCCCGTCGGCGCGGCCGTGGGCACCGGTGTCCCGGAGGGCGGCGTGGGCGTCGGGGTGGGGGTCACCTCGCCGTCCGCCGGGTCCGGGAGGGGGTGCTCGGTCGGGGTCGAGGGCGGCGCCGGTGTCTCGGACGGCGTCGGCGTCGTCGTCGGCGGGGCCGTGGGCTCCGGGGGCTCGACGGTCCCGGTCGACGGGGGCACGGTCCCGGTCGTCGGGGCCGGGTCCGTGACGGGCACCGGCGGCTCGACGGAGGGCAGCACCGCGACGGTCTCCGGCGTCGCGGACGGCTCCGGCGCGACCACCGTCGGCAGCGGCGCGTCCGGGGTCGTCACGGGGGACGGCGTCGCGCCGGTCCGCACCGGGGCCGGGTCAGGGTCGTTCGCCGCCGCGGACGGGGAGGGCACGGGCACGCTGCTCGTCGGCGCGAGGGGGACGACACCGGCGACGGTGGACGGCCGCGGCACCGGGACCGCCCGGGTCGGCGCGGCGGCCGTCGGGGACGTGGACTGCACGGCCGCCGTCGGGACCGAGCCGGACGAGGCGCCCGCCAGCAGGACCGCACCGGTGATGCCGCAGGCGGCGAGCACTCCCGCCGCCACGGCGACGCCGACCCGGCGCCGGGGACGCACCCGCGGGCGGACGACGACCCGCGGCGTCACGATCTCGGCGAGCGCCGGGACCGGGAGCACGTCCGGGTCCGGCAGCGCGTCCGGGTCCGGGAGCGCGTCCAGGACCGGCAGCACGTCCGGGACGGCGGGCGCCACCTCCGGGGCATCCTCGGCGGCGGCGCCGTCCGGCAGGACGGGGTCCCCCGGGACGCCCTCGTCCTCCGCGGTCCCGCCGTCCGGCGCCTCCTCGACAGGCGTCCCGCCGTCCGGCGCCTCCTCGACAGGCGTCCCGCCGTCCGGCGCCTCCTCGGCCGGGACCGCTGCCCCGGCGACCTCGTCGACCGGGACCTCGTCCTCCGCCGTCCCGCCGTCCGGGAACTCGGCGAGCGGGACCTCGCCGACCACGACCTCGCCGCCCACGACCTCGCCGACCGGGGCGTCCTCGAGGACCTGCTCGGCCGGGGCGTCCTCGTCAGCCGCCTCGGGGTCGGGCTCGTTCACCCACCCGGGCAGCCACTCCCCCCACGGCTCGACCGGGGTGCCGGCCTGCTCGGGGTCGCCAGGGTCACCGTCCTGCCGCGCCGTCATCCCACCTCGCTGTCACTCACGGTCATCTGATGCTCACCCCGTGGAGTGGTCATCGTGCCCCACGGACCCGACCGGGTGGCGGAGGCGCGGCCGGGCGGCGGGGCGCGGCCCGCTAGCGTCGGGCGGGTGTCCGAGGCCGAGCGCGCACCCGTCCCGCTCGACTCGGTCGGCGTCGGCCCGTGGGAGGGGCCGTGGCCGGAGGACCCGCGCTACGACCCCGAGCTGCTGGCGCACGGCGACCGGCGCAACGTCGTCGACCGGTACCGCTACTGGACCGTCGAGGCGATCGTCGCCGACCTCGACCTGCGCCGGCACGGCTTCCACGTCGCCATCGAGAACTGGCGGCACGACCTCAACATCGGGACGGTCGTGCGCACCGCCAACGCGTTCCTCGCCGCGGAGGTGCACGTCGTCGGCCGGAAGCGGTGGAACCGCCGGGGCGCGATGGTCACCGACCGGTACCTGACCGTGCGGCACCACCCCGACGCCGCCGCGCTCGGCGCCTGGGCGCGGGATCGGGGCGTGCCGGTGCTCGCCGTCGACAACCTGCCCGGCGCCCGGCCGATCGAGACCGCCGTCCTCCCCCGGTCCTGCGTGCTGCTGTTCGGCCAGGAGGGCACCGGGCTGTCGGAGGAGGCGCGGGCGGTGGCCGACGACGTGCTGTCCATCGCCCAGTTCGGCTCGACCCGCTCGGTGAACGCCGGCGTCGCGGCGGGGATCGCCATGCACGCCTGGATCCGCCGGCACGCGCAGCTGCCGACCTGACAGCGCGGGCCGCATGGGCCAGTCTCTGCGGGGTGGGCCGACTCGACGACGTGGACCTCACCCTCCGGCTGGGCAAGCGCGAGGCCAAGGACCAGCTGACCGCCGCGCAGCAGCGCCTGGTGCACCTGCGGCTGTTCCTCGGCGGGCAGCTGGGCACCCCGCTCGGACCGCCGGTCTGCGTGCTGTTCGAGGGTTGGGACGCCTCGGGCAAGGGCGGCGCGATCAAGCGGCTGGTCGACCAGCTCGACCCCCGGCACGTGCGGGTGGCCCAGTTCGCCGCCCCGTCGTCGAACGAGAAGCGACACCACTTCCTGTGGCGGTTCTGGCCCGTGCTGCCCGGCTGGGGCGGCATGGCCGTCCTCGACCGCACCTGGTACGGCCGGGTGCTGGTCGAGCGGGTGGAGGGGTTCGCCTCCGAGGAGGCCTGGCGGCGGGCCTACGGCGAGATCGTCGACCTGGAGACCACGCTGGCCGCCGAGGGCATGGTCCTGGTGAAGTTCTGGATGCACGTCTCCCCCGAGGAGCAGCTGCGCCGCTTCGAGTCCCGCGCGGCCGACCCCTACCGGGCCTGGAAGCTGACCGACGAGGACTGGCGCAACCGGGAGAAGCGCCCGGCGTACGAGGCCGCCGTCGAGGAGATGCTCGAGCGCACAGACCACCCGGCGGGCCGGTGGACGCTGGTCGCGGGCGACGACAAGCGGTGGGCGCGGGTGGCCGTCGTCCGCACCGTCTGCGAGGCGATCGAGAAGGCGCTGGCCGCGCGCGGGATCGACCCGGACGAGACCCCGGGGGCATGAGCGTCCTGGCCCACCTGTGCGCCCCGGCCGACTGGCGGGCCGCACTGTCCGCCGGTGCGGTGCCGCCCGCCGGGGCGCCGTTCGTGCACCTGTCGCACCCGGAGCAGGTGCACCTGCCCGCCGCGCGGCTGTTCCCGGGCCGGCGCGACCTGGTGCTGCTCGTCGTCGACCCGGCCCGCCTGACCCACCCGGTGGTCGAGGAACCCGGCGTCGCCGCCGACCCCGCCGGCATGCGCTTCCCGCACCTGTACGGCCCGCTGCCGACCGCGGCGGTGCTCGCCGTCGTGCCCTACCGGCCGCCCGTGCCGCCGGTCCTGCCCGCGCCGGACGACGCGCTGGGCCGGGCGCTGGCGCACGGGTTGTCGCTGCGCACCCGGCGGGCCGCCGAGGTGCGCGACGTCCCCGGCGGGGTCGCCGTCCTCGACCCGCGCTTCGCGCACTCCCGCGACGACAACCGGCTGGTGCTCGACGACCCCGTCGACGCCGCCACCGTGGCGCGGACGGCCGGTGAGGTCGCCGCGGACGCGGGCCGGCCGGCCCGGGCGGCGGTGCTGCGTTGGCGCGGCGCCGGCAAGGTCGCCGCCGAGCTGGCCGCGGCCGGCTGGGAGGCCGGGGAGCTGGTGGTCATGGCCCGCCCTGCCACCCCCGGCCTGCCCGGGGCCGAGCGGGCCGAGGTGGTCGCGCAGGAGGAGGTGCACCCGCTGTGGGAGGCGGGGTGGCGGCGCGACCTGGCCGGGATCCCGGACCTCGACGAGGTCGTCGCCCAGCTGGTGGGCCGGGAGTCCCGCAACGACCGGGTCGTCGCGGTCAGCGACGTCGTGGTGCGGGAGGGCGGCCGGGTCGTGGCCGCCGGGCAGCTGCGGGTCGACGGCGCGACCGCGGCGGTCGAGTCGGTGATGACCGAGCCCGCCGCCCGCGGGCGCGGCCACGCCGACGCCGTCCTCGCCCGGCTGCTGGAGCTGGCCGCGGGCGCCGGCTGCGACCTCGCCGTCCTCGAGGCCGACGCCGGCGACTGGCCGCGCCGGTGGTACGCCCGCCGTGGCTTCGCCGCGGTCGGGTCGACGTGGGAGCTCAGCGCCCCGTGGCCGCCTCAGCCGGGCGGCGCGACCCAGGACAGCAGCAGGTAGGCCACCGCCGCCGAGGGCAGCAGGCTGTCGAGCCGGTCCATGATCCCGCCGTGGCCCGGCAGCAGGTTGCCCATGTCCTTGATGCCGAGGTCCCGCTTGATCAGCGACTCGCCGAGGTCGCCCAGCGTGGCGGTCACCGCGAGCGCGACGCCGACGAGCACGCCGCCCCACCACGGGCCGTCGAGGGCGAGCACGACGATCGGGGTGGCGACGGCGACGCAGGCCACGACCGACCCGGCCATGCCCTCCCACGACTTCTTCGGGCTCACCGACGGCGCCATCGGGTGCCGGCCGAACAGCACGCCCGCGGTGTAGCCGCCGACGTCGTTGCCGACCACGGTGGCGATGAACGCGAGCACCCGCGCGACGCCGTCGTCCGGGACGAGCAGCAGGACCGCGAACCCGGCCAGCAGGGGCACGTAGAGGGTGACCAGAACGCCGGCGGCGGCGTCGCGGCGGTAGTCCGCGGGGCCGTCGCCGAGCCGCCAGAGCAGCACCGCGACGACGGTGAGCAGGAAGCCGACGACGAGGCCGTCGGGGCCGCGGGTCCACGCCAGCGCCAGCATCGCGACGGCGCCGACCAGCACCGGGGCGAGCGGCGGCCGGGCGCCGCCGGCCTGGAGCGCGCGGACGAGCTCGACGATGCCGACGAGGATCGCCGCGACGATGACCAGCAGGAACGCCGGCCGGTAGACCAGCAGCGAGGCGAGGATGACCGCGCCGAGGCCGAGGCCGACGCCGATGGCGGCGACCAGGTCACGCCCGGCCCGGCCGCCCTTGCGCGGCTCCGGCCCGGTGCCGGCGTCGCCGCCGGCCGCGTCGCCGCCGGCCGTGTCGGGGCCGGGCGCCGCCGGCGCCTCGGGCACCGGCGGGACGGCGATGCCGGCGGCCGGCACCGCCATCTCCTGGGTGCCCGGCGCGGGGGACCCGGGGGCCGTCGCGATCGGGCCGGTCGGCGGAGCCGCCGGCCGGAGCGGGCCGGGCGGCGGGGGCGGCGGCGAGGGACGCCGGACCACGGGGATCGGCCCGGTGTCGGCGTCCCCGGACGGGCCGGCCCCGGCGGCGTCGGGACGGGAGGTCATGGCAGGGATCGGGGCGAGCGGCTCAGACCTCGAGCAGCTCGGACTCCTTGTTCTTCACGGCCTCGTCGATGGCCGCCACGTGCTGGGCGGTGAGGTCGTCGAGCTCCTTCTCCGCGCGGCGCACGTCGTCCTCGCCGGCCTCGCCGTCCTTGGCGATCCGGTCGAGCTCCTCCTTGCTGCGGCGGCGCACGTTGCGGATGGCGACCTTGGCGTCCTCGCCCTTGGACCGGGCCTGCTTGACCAGGTCGCGGCGGCGCTCCTCGGTCAGCTGCGGGAAGACCACGCGGATGATCTGCCCGTCGTTGGTCGGGTTGACGCCCAGGTCGCTGTCGCGGATGGCCTTCTCGATGGCCGACAGCTGGCTGTTGTCGTAGGGCTTGATGACCGCCATGCGCGCCTCGGGCACCGTGATCGACGACATCTGCGGCACCGGGGTCGGGGCGCCGTAGTAGTCGACCAGGACCTTGTTGAACATCGAGGGCGCCGCGCGGCCGGTGCGCACCGAGCCGAGGTCCTCCCGCGCGACCGACAGGGCCTTGTCCATCCGCTCCTCGGCGTCGAGCAGGGTGTCGTCGATCACGGTCTCTCCTCCTGCGGCGGGATCGTCCCCGCCGTCGTCCTGCGGTGCGGCGTGCGCGTTCCGGCGCGCGCTCAGCTGATCAGCGTCCCGATCCTCTCACCTGCCACCGCGCGGGCGATGTTGCCGTTCTCCAGCAGGTTGAAGACGACGATCGGCATCTGGTTGTCCATGCACAGGCTGATGGCCGTGGCGTCGGCGACCTTGAGCTGGTCGGCGAGGACCGTGGCGTAGTCGAGCTCGTCGTACATGGTCGCCGCCGGGTTGGTGCGCGGGTCGTCGTCGTAGACGCCGTCGACGCCGTTCTTGGCCATGAGCAGCACCTGGCAGCCGATCTCCAGCGCGCGCTGGGCGGCGACGGTGTCGGTGGAGAAGTACGGCATGCCGGCGCCGGCGCCGAAGATGACCAGCCGGCCCTTCTCCAGGTGCCGGACGGCCTTGCGCGGGATGTAGGGCTCGGCGACCTGGCCCATGGTGATCGCCGTCTGCACCCGGGTCTCCAGGCCCACCTGCTCGCAGAAGGCCTGCAGCGCCAGGCAGTTCATGACCGTGCCGAGCATGCCCATGTAGTCGGCGTGCCGGCGGTCCATGCCCGCCTGGGACAGCTCGGCGCCGCGGAAGAAGTTGCCCCCGCCGACGACGACGGCGACCTGCGTGCCGCCGTGGACGACCTCGGCCAGCTGGGTGGCGATGTCGTGGACGATCTTGGAGTCGACGCCGACGTTGCCGCCGCCGAAGGCCTCACCCGAGAGCTTGAGCAGCACCCGCTGGTAGCCGGCGCCGTCGGCCGGCTGGAAGGCGCTCGGGGCCGACAGCGGCGGGTGGGGTGCCTCGGTCGTCTGCGTCGTGGCGGTCTCGGTCAACAGCTCTTCCCTCGCTCGACGTCGTTCTTCGTGATCCTGACAGAGTGCCCGGCGCTCGCCAGCCGGACCCGGACACACCACCGGCCCCGTCCCGGGGATGGGGCGGGGCCGGTGGCGCGATGTCTCCGTCGCCTGCGGCTCAGGCCTGGCCGACCTCGAAGCGGGCGAACCGCTGCACGGTCAGGCCGGCCTCGTCGATGACCTGCTTCACCGTGCGCTTGGGCTCGGTGATCGACGGCTGCTCGAGCAGGACGAAGTCCTTGTAGTAGGCGTTGACCCGGCCCTCGACGATCTTGACGATCGCCTGCTCGGGCTTGCCCTCCTCCTTGGCCGTCTGCTCGGCGACCCGGCGCTCGGTCTCGACGGCCTCCGCCGGGACCTCCTCGCGGGACAGGAAGCGCGGGCGGGCGGCGGCGATGTGCATCGCCAGGGCGCGCGCGGCCTCCTCGTCGCCACCCTGGTACTGGACGGCGACGCCGATGGCCGGGGGCAGGTCGGTGGCCCGCTTGTGCAGGTACACCGCGGTCGGGCCCTCGAAGGTGGCGAAGCGGGAGAGGACGAGCTTCTCGCCGATGCGGGCGGACTCGGCCTCGATGAGCTTGGCGACGGTCTGGCCGTCGACCTCGGTGGCCATCAGGGCGTCGAGGTCGGCCGGCGACTGCTCGAGGACGATCTCGATGAGCCGCTCGGCGAGCGCCACGAAGTCGGCGTTCTTGGCGACGAAGTCGGTCTCGCAGTCGAGCTCGAGCAGTGCGCCGTGCTTGCTGACGACGATGCCGTTGGTCGTGGAGCGCTCGAGGCGCTTGCCGACGTCCTTGGCGCCCTTGATGCGCAGCAGCTCGATGGCCTTGTCGTACTCGCCGTCGGCCTCGGTGAGGGCCTTCTTGGCGTCCATCATGCCGGCGCCGGTGGCGTCGCGGAGCCGCTTGACGTCGGCGGCGGTGAAGGCAGGCATGTCACTTCCTCGTCGGTGGGGAGGGGTGGGCGTCCCGAGGGCGCCCGAGGGCGGCGCGGGAGTTCTCAGGCCTCGCCGGCGGCGGGGGCCGGGGCGGTGGCGGAGGTGTCCGAGGGCTGCTCGGTCGCGGCCTCGGCGCCACCGGTCAGCAGCTCGCGCTCCCAGTCCGGCAGCGGCTCGTCGCCACCGATGGCCTGCTCGGCGCCGTCCTCGCGGCCGGCGTTGGCCTGCGCGGCCGAGCGGGCCATGAGGCCCTCGGCGACGGCATCGGCGATCACGCGGGTCAGGACGTTGATGGCACGGATCGCGTCGTCGTTGCCCGGGATCTTGTAGTCGACCTCGTCGGGGTCGCAGTTGGTGTCGAGGATCGCGACGACCGGGATGCCCAGCTTGCGGGCCTCGCCGACGGCGATGTGCTCCTTCTTGGTGTCCACGATCCAGATGGCGCTGGGCACCTTCTGCATGTCGCGGATGCCGCCGAGGCTGCGCTCGAGCTTGGCCTTCTCGCGGGTCAGGCCCAGCTGCTCCTTCTTGGACAGGCCGGCCATCACGCCGGTCTGCTCCATGTCCTCGAGCTCCTTGAGCCGCTGGAGCCGCTTGTGGACGGTGGAGAAGTTGGTGAGCATGCCGCCCAGCCAGCGCTGGTTGACGTAGGGCATGCCGACGCGCTGCGCCTGCTCGGCGACGACCTCCTGCGCCTGGCGCTTGGTGCCGACGAACAGGATCGTGCCGCCGTGCGACACGGTCTGCTTGACGAACTCGTAGGCCGAGTCGATGTACCCGAGCGTCTGCTGCAGGTCGATGATGTAGATGCCGTTGCGCTCGGTGAAGATGAAGCGCTTCATCTTCGGGTTCCAGCGACGGGTCTGGTGCCCGAAGTGGACGCCGCTGTCGAGCAGCTGCTTCATGCTGACGACTGCCATGGGGGCGCAGCCTCTCGTGCTCGCGCGCGGCCGCCGGGCGGCCGCGCTCCTCGGTTGACGCGGGCACCGGGTGGTGTCCCGCCCTGGCGTCCCGCGGCGCCACCGACCCGGGGAGACCGGGACCGAGGTGGGGCTGCCCCGCCGTGCTGGCGGGTGGAGGACGCGCGGAGTCGACCCGTGCAGACGGGTCGCACCGGACAGCATACGCGCCGGGCCGGACCGCTCCTCCCCCGCGTCCGGGCCGTCCACAGGTGCGCGGCCCGGGACCCGCCGCGGCCCGCCGGCGGTGAGTCTCGACGGCGTGCCCGCCCGCCCCCTGCCCGTGCTCCTGCTGGCCTGCGCCGCCCTGCTCGTGCCGGCGCCCGCCGTCGCGGAGCCGGCCGCTCCCGCCGTCCCCGTCGTCGCCGTCTGGACCGCACCGCTCGGCGGGCCGCCGGTCGTCACCCGGCCGTTCGCTCCCCCGCCCTCGCCCTACGGCCCCGGGCACCGCGGCGCGGACCTGGCCGGCGCCCCCGGCGACGTCGTGGTGGCGGCCGGGGACGGCGTCGTCGTCTTCGCCGGGCGAGTGGCGGATCGGCCGGTGGTCAGCGTCGACCACGCCGACGGGCTGCGGACCACCTACGAGCCCGTCGACCCCGCCGTCGCCGCCGGGCAGCGCGTCGCCCGGGGCTCCCGGCTGGGGACGCTGGCAGCCGGGCACGCCGGCTGCCCGGCCGCCGCGTGCCTGCACTGGGGGCTGCGGCGCGGAGAGGTGTACCTCGACCCGCTGTCGCTGCTGCGCCCGCCGCGGGTGCGGCTGCTGCCGCTCGGGTGACGTGCGGGGACCGCTGCCGGACCGGCCGCCGCCCCTAGCCTGCGCGGGGTGCAGACCGAACGGGGCCTCGACCGTTTCGTCACGTTCCTCGACGCGGTCGTCGCCATCGCCATCACCCTGCTCGTGCTGCCGCTGACCGAGCTGCTCGACGGCGCGGAGCCGCGGACCGGCCTCGGCACGCTGCTGGCCGGCGAGGCGTCCCAGATCGGCGCGTTCTTCCTCAGCTTCGTCGTGATCGCGCGGCTCTGGCTGGTCCACCACCGGGTGGTCGAGACCGTCGGGTCCTACGACCCCGCGTTCCTCACGGCCAACCTGCTGTGGATCCTCACGATCGTCCTGCTGCCGTTCGCCACCCAGGTGTCGGCCCGCTACGGCACCGACCGGCCCGCGGTCGCGCTCTACATCGGCACGATCACGCTGAGCTCGTTCTGCCTCACGGCGATCAGCCTGCTGCTGTGGCGGCGCCCCGCCCTGCGCCGCGACGCCGCCGCGCCGGTCGGCCCCCCGTGGCCGTCCCTGGTCGCCAGCGGGCTGTTCCTCGTCGCCCTGCTGGCCGGCTCGCTGCTGCCGGGCGTGCACTACTGGGCGATGTTCCTGCTGTTCCTGTCGGGGCCGATCGAGGCCGCGCTGCGGCGCCGCGTCGCGGCGGCCTGATCCCCGGCCGCCGCCACGTCGGTGAAGTGCTCGACCACGGGGAACGGGTCGTAGAAGGAGTGCAGCAGGGCCTTCCACTCCTGGTAGGCGGCCGAGCCGCGGAACCCCTCGGTGTGGTCCTCCAGCCGGTCCCACTCGACCAGCAGCAGGTAGGTCCCCGGCCGCTCCAGGCACCGGGACAGCCGCAGGGAGCGGAACCCCGGGGACGCCTCGACGATCGGCCGGGCGCGCGCGAAGGCCGCCTCGAAGGCATCCTCCCGGCCGGGGCGGACCGGGAGGAGCGCGTGCTCGAGCACCACCGGCGGCTCAGGCGATGTCGGCGAGCTTGGTGCGCAGGTGCAGCACGGCCTTGGTGTGCAGCTGGCAGATGCGGCTCTCGGTGACTCCGAGGACGCGGCCGATGTCGGCCAGCGTCAGGCCCTCGAAGTAGTAGAGGCTGACGACGACCTTCTCCCGCTCGGGCAGCTGCTCGACGGCGCGGGCGAGCAGCTGGCGGGCCTCGCCGTGCTCGGCCATCGCCTGCGGGTCGAGGGCGTTGGCGTCCTGCAGCGTGTCGACCAGCCGGGGCGCGCCGCCGTCGTCGTCGGTGAGCAGCTCGTCGAGGGCGACGACGTTGACTAGGGAGAGCTGGCCGAGGAACTTGCGCACGTCCTCGACGTCCATCTCCATCGCCGCGGCGATCTCCTCGTCGGTCGGGCTGCGCCGGAGCTGGTTCTCCAGCGTGGCGACCGTCCGCTCGAACTGCCGGGCACGCATCCGCACCGACCGCGGGATCCAGTCGGTGCTGCGCAGCTCGTCGATGATCGCGCCGCGGATGCGGGACATCGCGTAGCTCTCGAACTTGACCTCGCGCGAGGGCTGGTAGCGGGTGATCGCGTCGATGAGCCCGAAGGTGCCGTAGGAGACCAGGTCGGCATGCTCCACGTGCGCCGGCAGGCCGCTGCCGACCCGGCCGGCGACGTACTTGACCAGCGGCGCGTAGTGCAGGATCAGCCGGTCGCGCAGCTCGGGGGCGCGGTCGGCGACGTACTGCGCCCACAGCTCGGCCAGCGCGGCGTCGGCGTCCTCCTCGGACTCGCCGCCGATCCGGTGGATGGTGGCCTCGGGCACGTCGGGTCTCCCGCTTCGTGGTGGCTGGGGGTCCTGCCGGACCCGGGACGGTCGTTCGGGTGGGCGGTCGGCTCAGGCCCGCGGGTGCGCCTGGGCGTGCACCGCACGCAGCCGCTCGACGGTCACGTGCGTGTAGATCTGCGTCGTCGCGAGGCTAGCGTGGCCGAGCAGCTCCTGGACGGAGCGCAGGTCGGCGCCGCCCTCCAGGACGTGGGTGGCCGCGGAGTGCCGCAGCCCGTGCGGGCCGACGTCGGGGGCGCCGGGTGCGCGGGCCACCGCGGCGTGCACGGTCCGGCGGGCCTCGCGCGGGTCCAGCCGCCGCCCGCGCAGGCCCAGCAGCAGCGCCGGGCCGGAGTCGGGAGTGGCCAGCGCCGGGCGGCCCCGGGTCAGCCAGGCGTCGAGCGCCCGCTCGGCCGGCGCGCCATAGGGCACGCTGCGCTCCTTGCGGCCCTTGCCGAGGACCCGCAGCAGCCGGCGGCCGCGGTCGACGTCGTCGACGTCCAGGCCGACCAGCTCGCTGACCCGGATGCCGCTGGCGTACAGCAGCTCGAGGACGACGGCGTCGCGCAGGCCCACGGGGTCCTCGGCGCCGGCGGTGGACTCGACGACGGCGCGGGCCTGGTCGGGGGCGAGCACGTCGGGCAGCGTCCGGTGCGCCTTGGGGCTGACCAGCCGCAGGCCGACGTCCTCGGGGGTGTGTCCCGAGCGGCGCAGCCAGGCGGTGAACGAGCGGGCGGCGGCGGCGCGGCGGGCGGTGGTCGCGCGGCTGGCGCCGCGCGCGCGGCCCTGGGCCAGCCAGCTGCGCAGCGCGGCGAGGTCCAGCTCGTCGACCCGCGTGCCGCCGCGGCGGGCGAGGTGGTCGAGCAGCCAGACGGCGTCGGTGACGTAGCCGCGGACGGTGTGCCCGGACAGGTCCCGCTCGTCCCGCAGCGCGTCCTCGTAGCCCTCGAGCGCGGCCGCGAGCGCCGGCGGCAGCGCGGCGCGGGCGTCGGCGGTCCGGGCGGTCACGCTCCGACCGTCCGACGGCACCGTCCGTGGGTCAAGCCGCCGCGCCGTCCGGTCGCGCGCGACGGATGTCGCACGCGACGCGGGACCCGCCGGTCGGGCCCCGGCGGGCCCCCGCCGGGTCAGCGGCCGGGTCAGCGGCCGCGTCCCTCCCGCGGCGGTGGCGCCAGCCGCCAGCCGGTGCCGGTCCACTGCACGAGCTCGGCGATCTCCAAACCGGGCAGCACGCGCATCGCCTCGAGCGGGTCGCAGCCGGCGACCGCGGCCAGCCGCTCGGCACTCACGCCGGTCCGCACCGGGCAGGCGTCGAGCACCCGGCGGGCCAGGTCGGACAGGCCGTCGCGCGGTGACACGGGCCGGTGCGCCGGCGCGGCGAGGTCGTCCCCGAGGCTGCCGACGGCCTCGATGACCTGCGCGGCGTTGCTGACCAGCCGGGCGCCGGACTCCTGCTCCCGCAGCAGCTCGTGGCAGCCGACCGACATCGCGCTCGTCACCGGACCGGGCACGACCAGCACCTCCTTGCCCAGGGCGCGGGCGCGCCGGGCGGTCGCCTGCGCGCCGGAGCGGGCCGCGGCCTCGACCACCACGGTGCCGCGGGTGAGCCCGGCGATGATCCGGTTGCGGACGAGGAAGCGGTGCCGGTGCGGAGCCGCGCCCGGCGGCCACTCGCTGACCAGCAGGCCGCCGCCGCTGACGATGCGCGCGAACACCGCGGAGTGGGCGGCCGGGTAGGCCCGGTCGACCCCGCAGGCGAGCACGACCACGGTGGGGGCGCCCGCGGCCAGCGCGCCGCGGTGGGCGGCGACGTCGATGCCGTACGCGCCGCCGGAGACGACCGTCCAGCCGCGCTCCCCCAGCTGCGCGCCGAGGTCGGCGGCCACGTGCTCGCCGTAGGCCGTGGACGCCCGCGCGCCGACCACGGCCACGGAGCGGTCGACGGCCGGCCCGAGCGGCGGGTCGCCGCGCACCCACAGGGCGACCGGCGGGACGAGCGCGGTGGTCCGGTCGCGCCGGCCCGCGCCGTCGCCGTCGGTGTGCGCAGCGACGGTCAGCGCGTGCAGCGGCAGCGCGGGCCACTCGTCGTCCTCGGGGACCACCAGCCGGGCCCCGCACCGCTCCGCCCGGTGGAGGTCGGCGAGGGTGGCGTCCTGCTCGGCGCGCACGCCGACCAGGGCGCGGGCCCGCTCGGGCGCCGCCCCGGCCCGCAGGGCGCGCACCGCGGCGACCGGGCCGACGTCGTCGACCCACCGCCACAGGGCCACCGAGCCCGGCTCCGCGGCCCGGGTCAGCCAGGCGCGGGCGCGCCGGATGCCGGGGACCGCCACCCCGTCGACCGCGGCCGGGCCGGCGAGGGCGTCCTCGAGGTCCTCGTCGAGGGTGGGCGCACTCATGCCGCCACCCGCTGCAGCCGCATCCCCAGCGCCTCGGCGACGTCGCCGCCGTCGGGGACCGCGCGCCCGGCGAGGTCGGCCAGCGTCCAGGACACCCGTAGCACGCGGTCCAGCCCGCGGACCGACAGCAGGCCGCGGTCCAGCGCCCGCTCGGCCAGCGCCAGCGCCGGCCGCGGCACCGCCCAGCGCTCGCGCAGCAGCCGCCCGGGCACCTGGCTGTTGAGCAGCAGGCCGGTGCCGTGCAGCCGGGCGGCGGCGGCTCCCCGGGCGGCCGCGACGCGGGCCGCCACCGCGGCGGTCGGCTCCGGGGGCGCCCCGGTGTCCAGCCAGGCGGCGCGGGTGACCGGCGGCAGCTCGATCCGCAGGTCGATGCGGTCCAGCAGCGGGCCGGACAGCCGGGACTGGTAGCGGCGGCGCTCCAGCGGGCTGCAGGTGCACGCGGAGTCGCCGGCCGCGCTGGCGCACGGGCACGGGTTGGCGGCGAGCACCAGCTGGGCGCGGCACGGGAAGGTCGCTGACCCGGCGGCCCGGCTGATCGTGACCTGGCCCCGCTCGAGGGGCTGGCGCAGCGTGTCCAGCGTCGCGCGGGCGAACTCCGGCGCCTCGTCCAGGAACAGCACGCCGCGGTGGGCGCGGCACAGGGCGCCGGGGCGGATGGCGCCCGAGCCGCCGCCGACGAGGGCGGCCATGGTGGCCGAGTGGTGCGGCGCCTCGAACGGCGGCCGGCTGAGCAGCGGCGCGTCCGGCGGCAGCGTGCCGGCGACCGAGTGGATGGCGGTGACCTCGAGCGCGGCCCGCTCGTCGAGGACGGGCAGCAGGCCGGGCAGCCGCTCGGCGAGCATCGTCTTGCCCGCCCCCGGCGGCCCGGTGAGGAGCAGGTGGTGCCCGCCGGCCGCCGCGACCTCCACCGCGCGCCGGCCCGCGGCCTGGCCGACGACGTCCCCGAGGTCCGGGGCCGGTGCCGGCGGGGGCAGCGGGCCGCGGAGGTGCGGCGTCAGCCGGGCGCGGCCGGACAGGTGGGCCACCAGGTCGCCGAGGGTGTGCGCGGCGAGGACGTCGACGCCGTCGACCAGCGCGGCCTCCTCCGCGTTGCCGGCCGGGACGACGACGGTGCCGTGCCCGGCCCGGGCGGCGGCCAGCACGGCGGGCAGCACGCCCCGGACCGCGCGCACCGAGCCGTCGAGCCCCAGCTCGCCGAGCAGGACCAGCCCGTCGGCGGCGTCGGCCGGGAGCGTGCCGGCCGCGGCGAGCACGGCGGCGGCCAGCGCGAGGTCGAAGCCGCTCCCCTGCTTGGGCATCGACGCCGGCGACAGCCCGATGGTGATCCGCCGCATCGGCCAGGACGCCCCGGTGTTGACCACGGCCGCGCGGACCCGGTCGACCGACTGGCGCACCACGGCGTCGGGCAGGCCGACCAGGACCACCCCGGGGACGCCGGCGGACATGTCCACCTCGACCTCGACCATCGCGCCGGAAACCCCGGCCAGCCCGACCGACCAGGTGCGGGCGAGCGTCACGAGAACGCCCCGCGCAGGTGGGTGACCAGCGCCGGCGCGGCCGGCCGCACCAGCACGCCGACGACGTCGAAGCGCAGGTCGGGCGCGTGCTCGTCGTGGGCGGCCAGCCACCGCTGGGCCAGCGTGCGCAGCCGCCGCTGCTTGGCCGCGGTCACCGCCTCGACGGGGTGGCCGAAGCCGGTGGCGCGGCGGGTCTTGACCTCGCAGAAGACGATCGCTGTCCCCTCGCGGGCGACGATGTCGAGCTCGCCGTCGCGGCACCGCCAGTTGCGGTCGAGGACGGCTAGCCCGGCGTCGGTGAGGTAGGCCGCGGCGATCGTCTCCCCGCGGCTGCCGAGTTCGGTTCTCGTGGACACCCGCCGACCGTGACCCCGCACGCTCGACGTCCGGGACCTCCCGGCCGTTCTGTGGACGGGGTGAGGGCCTGTGGAGAGGCCCTCGTGCCCTGTCGGTTCCCGCCCACAGGCTCCTAGCGTCGCCGCGTCCCCGGTCCGGGCTCGGCAGGGAGGAGGGACCACCGTGATCCTCGTCGTGGGGGCGACCGGCCAGTTGGGCTGCCAGGTCGTCCGGCTGCTGGCGGCACAGGGCCGTCCGGTGCGGGCAGTGGTGCGCCGGCCGGAGGCCGCGCCCGACATCGCAGCGACCGGCGCGGAGATCGTGGCGGCCGACCTGCGGAAACCGGAGACGCTCGACGCGGCGCTGGCCGGAGTCCGGGGCGTCGTCGCGACCGCCAGCGTGATCGCGCCCACGCAGCGCGGGGACACGCACGCCGCAGAGGTCCGCGGCTACGCCGAGCTGGTGGCCCGGGCCGAGCGGGCCGGGGTGCGCCGCTTCGTGTACGCCAGCGTGCCGGCCGGACCGGTCGACGAGGCCGTGCCACCGGTCCGGGCCAAGCGCCGGACGGAGGAGCGGCTCGCGGCGTCCACGCTGTCGTGGGCATCGCTGCGGCTGGCGCCGTTCACCGAGGTGTGGCTGGCGCTCGTCGGCAGCTCTCTCCCGGTCCGGGCCGAGCTGCGGCCGGTCACGTCACGGCCCTTCCCGTTCCTGCAGCGGTTCCGCCGCCTGACCGGCCGCAGCATCGACGACCACGGCCTCATGCTCGTGCCCGGACCGGCGTCGGCGCGACACGCGTTCATCTCCGTGCACGACGTCGCGCGGCTGATGGTGGCAGCGGCGGACGCCCACGACGTCGACGGCGCCGTGGACGTCGGCGGCCCCGAGGTGCTCACGTGGGCCGACGTCGCCCGGCACTTCGAGGAGGTGCTGGACCGGCGCGTCCGGGTGCTGAGCACGCCCGCCGCGGCCTACGCCGTCGCCCAGCGCGTGCTGGCGCCCGTGGCACCCGCCGCGGCCACCGTCATGGCGCTCGACCGCTTCATGGCCTGCCTGGAGACCCCCTGGGACACCACCGCGCTGACCAGGCGGATGGGCGTCGAGAACATGAGCACCGTCGCGGAGGTGCTGCGCGAGAAGGCGGCCGTCCCCTCACCGGCCTGAGCCGGGAGCGCCCCGGACCTGCGGCGTCCCCGGCCCGGACTGCGGATCAGGACAGGCGCGGCCCCTCGGGCAGCTCGAGGTCGGGCTTGTCCAGCTCCTCGACGTTGACGTCCTTGAACGTCAGCACCCGGACGTTGCGGACGAACCGCGCCGGCCGGTACATGTCCCAGACCCAGGCGTCGGACAGCTTGAGCTCGAAGAACACCTCGCCGCCGGCCTCGCGGACCTGCAGGTCGACGGCGTTGGCCAGGTAGAAGCGCCGCTCGGTCTCCACCACGTAGGTGAACTGCCGGACGATGTCCCGGTACTCGCGATAGAGCTGCAGCTCCATCTCGGTCTCGTACTTCTCCAGGTCCTCGGTGCTCATCGCGGCTCTCCGGAGATCGTGCGCATGCCCCCATCATCGACCATGCCGCCGGCAGCGGTGAGCTGGAGTTCCCGGACGGCGCGCGCGTCGCGGGCGCGGACGACGTTGACGAAGCGCGACCGGTGCTCGGGACAGGGCCCGTGACGCTCCAGCGCGGCGGTGTGCGCCTCGGTGGCGTAGCCCTTGTGCACCGCGAAGTCGTACTCGGGGAAGCGCTCGTGCACGTCGAGCATGATCCGGTCCCGGGTGACCTTGGCCAGCACAGACGCCGCGGCCACGCAGGCGGCGACCCGGTCGCCCTTCCACACGGCCAGGGCCGGCACCCCGAGGCCGGGCACGGAGAAGCCGTCGGTGAGCACGTAGTCCGCCGGCGGGTCCAGCGCGCTGACCGCGCGGCGCAGCGCCTCGAGGTTGGTGACGTGCATGCCGCGCGCGTCGAGGTCGGCGACCGGGATGACCACGACCGACCAGGACAGCGCGCGGTCGACGACCTCGGCGTAGACCCGCTCGCGCGCCGCGGCGGTCAGGAGCTTGGAGTCGGCCAGCCCGGGCACCCGCCCGCGGCGCCCGGGGGGCAGCACGCACGCGGCGGCGACCAGCGGTCCGGCGCACGCGCCGCGGCCGGCCTCGTCGGCGCCGGCGACGGCGGAGAACCCGCGCCGGCGCAGCGAGCGCTCCATGTCCCAGAGCGAGTCGTCGCGGCCCGGGTCGCCGACGGGGTCGGGACGGCGGGTGCGGGCGGCCGGCGTCACGGCGGCCCGGTGAGCGGGGGGAAGACGGCCTGCCATCGCCGTCCGACACTACGACGCCCGGGGGACACGTCCCGTCCCCGGGACGGCGGGACGGGACGGTGCGCAGACGGCGGCGGGCCGGCCCCCGGGGTCAGAGGGGGCCGGCCCGTCGTCCCCGTCCGGCCGCCGAGGAGGCGGACGGCCGGCCGGGGGGCGCCGGACCCGGCGCGGTGCTGCCGGGTCCGGGCGCCGGGATCAGACCTCGGCCGGGGCCGGGGCCGGGGCCGGGACGGTCAGCGCGTGGGCGCCGCAGGTGCAGGTGCCGGAGGAGCGGGAGGACAGGACCAGCGAGACGGCGTGCGCGCGGTCGCGGGCGCCGAGCTTGCGCAGGATCGCCTTCACGTGCGACTTGACGGTGTCCTCGCTGATGAACAGGTTGCGGCCGATCTGCCGGTTGGACTGGCCCTGCAGCAGCTCGTCGAGGACATCCTGCTCGCGCCGGGTGAGCGGCACCTCGGGGGTCAGCGGCTTGCCGACGGGGGCGGCGGCGGGCTCAACGCGGCGGATCTGCGGGTCGACGACGGTCCGGCCGGCGCGGGCGGCCAGGATCGCCCAGCCGAGCAGGGTCGGCGAGGTGTTGAGCATCAGGTAGCCGCGGACGCCGGCGGCGACCGCCTCGTTGACCACGGCCGGGTCCTCGGAGGTGGCGAGGGCGACGACGGCGACCCGCGGGAAGCGGCGGCGCAGGTCGCGGACGACGTTCAGGGTGGCGGCGCGGCCGGCGCCCATCTCGACGACCACGGCGTCGGGTCGGGCGGTCTCGACGAGGGTGAGGGCGCGGCGCAGCTCGCCGGGGGTGCCCACCGACTGCATGCCGGCGGTCTCATTGATCATGCTGACCAGGCCGCGCCGCAGGACGGGGGCGTCGGCGAGGAGGAGCACGCGGGTGACGCCTCGGGTAGCGCTCGCCAGGGGTGCGGACACGACATTCTCCATTTCGGTGGACCGGGTTGCTCTCGACTACTCCATCGGGATGAATGGCGCGGTCCTTGAACACTTCCTGGGGATTTTCTTCGCAGCCCGTATTGGTAGCGCTCGTCACAGGAGAAACCGGAAAGGTGACCGTCTCCCATTTGTCGACTTGGGGACGCCGATCCCGGGAATGGCGCAGGAAAGACGACGGCGCCGTCCCTCGGGGAGGGACGGCGCCGTCGGGAGGCGGGCGGGGGTCAGCCCGGGGGCGGGCGGCGCGACCGGCGCCGGCGGTTCCACGCCGCGACCGGCAGCGCGCCGACGAGGCCCGCACCGAGCGGGAGCACCTGGCCCACGGTGCCCGCGGCGGCGGCCGCCTCCGTGCGCTGGATGTCCGGGGAGTCCAGCGTGCCGAACCGGGACACCGGCCAGACGATGAGCGCGGCCTTGCCGATCACGTCGTCGACGGCGACGGTGCCGCCGTAGCGGTCGCCGACGTGCGAGCGGGAGTCGGCCGAGGCCGACCGGTGGTCCCCCATGACCCACAGCCGGCCCTCCGGCACGGTGACGGGGCCGAAGGCGCGGGACTCCAGCGGGGTGTCCTCGTAGATGTAGGGCTCGTCGAGCGGCTCGCCGTCGACGGTCACCCGGCCCTCGGCGTCGCAGCACTGCACGGTCTGGCCGCCCACGGCGATGACCCGCTTGACGTAGTCGTCCTCGCTCGGCGGCGCCACGCCGACGGCCCGGCCCAGCCACAGCAGCCCGCCGGTGAACCAGTTGGTGGGCTCGGAGACCTCGACCTCGGGCGTCCAGGTGTCCGGCCCCTCGAAGACGACGATGTCGCCGGGCTCGGGGTCGCCGAACCAGTACGGGACCTTGTTGACCAGGACGCGGTCCCCGGTGCAGCCGGTGCAGCCGTGCAGCGTCTGCTCCATCGACCCGGAGGGGATGAAGAAGGCCTGCGCGAGGAAGGTCTTCACCAGCAGCGCGAGCACGAAGGCCACGAGCAGCAGCACGGGCAGCTCGCGCAGCAGCGAGCTCTTCTTCTCCGGCTCGTCCCGCCGCCGCCAGGTGCGGCGGCGGCCACCGGCGTCCGGCCGCTCGGGCGTGGGGTCGTCCCCCGGGACGACGTCGGCGGGCCCTCCGGACCGATCGCTGCTCATCAGGAGCCAGCGTACGGCCGCGGAGGACCCGCCGTGGTCAGGCCGGGTCGGACCGGCCCGGAGTCGTCCGGCCGGAGCCGGGGACGGTCAGCGCGCGACGGTCTCGCGACGCTCCTTGATCTTGGCGGCCTTGCCGCGCAGCTCGCGCAGGTAGTAGAGCTTGGCCCGGCGGACGTCACCGCGGGTCAACACCTCGATCTTCTCGACGACCGGGGTGTGCACCGGGAAGGTGCGCTCCACGCCCACGCCGAAGCTGACCTTGCGGACGGTGAAGGTCTCGCGGATCCCGCCGCCCTGGCGCCGGATCACGACGCCCTGGAAGACCTGGATGCGCGAGCGGTTGCCCTCGACGACGCGGACGTGCACCTTGACGGTGTCCCCGGGGCGGAACTCGGGGATGTCGTCGCGCAGCGAGTCGGCGTCGAGTACGTCCAGGGTGTTCATCGCAGCATTCCTCGGTCTCAGCGTTGGCTCGTCGTCGGCCCGGGCATCGGGGTGCCCCACGCTCCGGACCAGGTGGCTGCGACTCCGGGAGGAGTGCCCGTCGGCGGCGCCTCCGGTCTGCAGCGACTCTCTACTGTGCCACACGGGCGCCACCCTGCCGAGCGCGGGCCGGGCGAGGCTGGTCCCCGGGCCGGTCAGTCGACCACGCGGGGTGGCCGGCGCCACGGCCCGGCCAGCAGCTCGGGCAGCACGCCGGCGAGCTCGCGCGGCGCGAACTCCACGTCCGCCGCGGCGATCTCGGCGGCGGTCCACCAGCGGTGCGGCTCCTCCCCCAGCAGCTCCAGCTCGGTGCGGCCGGTGGCGTCCACCTCGTGGACGACGTCGCGCAGGACGAAGAAGGTCTCCCGCGAGTCGATCTGCACGCCGGCGAACGGCCCGACGTGCCGCCGGAACCACACCGGGCCCTCCAGGGCCGCGGGGTCCACGACCAGGCCGATCTCCTCGGCCAGCTCGCGGGCGGCGGCCTCGCGGACGCTCTCGCCGCCCTCCACTCCCCCGCCGGGCGTGTACCAGAACAGCACGTCGCCGGGCGGGACGGCGGGGTCGGTCAGCCGGGCGCCGAGCAGCAGCACCCGGCCGCCGGGGTCGAGCACGACGACCCGCGCCGTGGGGCGGACCACCGCCCGAGCGACCTCCGCGCGCTCAGGCACCGTCGAGGACCGCCCGGTCGGCGGCCGACAGCGCGTCCTCGGGCAGCGCGGCCAGCAGGTCGGGACGCCGGGTCGCGGTCCGCCGCAGCGACTCCGCGCGGCGCCAGCGGGCGATCGCGGCGTGGTCGCCGGACAGCAGCACCGGCGGGACGTCCAGCCCGCGCCAGGACGCCGGGCGGGTGTAGGAGGGGCCCTCGAGCAGCCCGTCGGCGTGCGAGTCGAACTCGACCGACTCGCGGTTGCCGACGACGCCGGGGATCAGCCGGGTGACCGCCTCGACCATCACCAGCACCGCGGACTCGCCGCCGGCGAGCACGTAGTCGCCGATCGAGACCTCCGACACCGGCCCGGCCGCGGCGGCCCACTCGGCCACCCGCTGGTCGATGCCCTCGTAGCGGCCGCAGGCGAACACCAGCCCGGGCTCGGCGGCCCACTCGGCGGCGACGGCCTGGGTGAACGGGCGCCCGGCGGGCGTGGGCACGACCAGCCGGGTGCCGGGCGGGCGGACGGCCTCCAGGGCGCGCGCCCACGGCTCGGGGCGCATGACCATGCCGGGGCCGCCGCCGTAGGGGGCGTCGTCGACGGTGCGGTGGACGTCGTCGGTCCACTGCCGCAGGTCGTGCACGCCGACGGAGACCAGGCCGCGCTCGGCGGCCTTCCCGAGCAGCGACTGGCGCAGCGGTGCCAGGTACTCGGGGAAGATCGTGACGACGTCGATCCGGAAGGGGGCGCTCACAGGTCGAGCAGCCCCTCGGGCGGGTCGACGACGACGAACCCGCCGGGCACGTCGACGGTCGGCACGATCGCCGTGACGAACGGCACCAGCAGCTCGCCGCCGTCGGGGCGCGCGACGACCAGCAGGTCCGCGCCCTCGTGGCGGACCGCGGTGACCTCGCCCAGCGGGGTGCCGTCGGTCAGCCGGGCGGCCAGGCCGACCAGCTGGTGGTCGTAGAAGGCGTCGGGGTCCTCCAGCGCCGGCAGGTCGGCGACCGGGACCTCGAGCAGGGTGTCGCGGAGGGTCTCGACGGCCTCGCGGCTGTCGTAGCCCTCGAACGCGAGCAGCAGCACCTCGCGGTGCCAGCGGGCGCCGGCGACGGTCAGCGGACCGCGCCCGGCGGGGACGGTGCGCAGGACGGCACCGGGGCGGAAGCGCTCACCGGGGTCGTCGGTGCGGACCTCGACGGTGGCCTCACCACGGACACCGTGGGGCCGGCCGATGCGGCCGACCACCACGGTGTCGGTGGAGGAGTTCTGCGCGTCCAAGCCGCGCGGCTCAGCGCCCGTCGGTGTCGACGACGTCGACCCGCAGGCCGCGACCGCCGACGCCGGTCATGACCGTGCGCAGCGCCTTGGCGGTGCGCCCGCCGCGGCCGATCACCTTGCCGAGGTCGTCGGGGTGGACCCGGACCTCGAGGGTCTTGCCGCGGCGGCCGCCGACCAGGTCGACGGTCACGTCGCGCGGGTGGTCGACGATGCCCTTGACCAGGTGCTCGAGCGCCTCTTCGAGCACGTCTTACTCGGCAGGCGTCGTGGTGGCGCCGGCGGCCGGGCCCTCGCCACCGGCACCGGCGGCCTCGGCCACCGTGGCGGCGGCGTCGTCGGCCTTGGGAGCGGCCTTCTTCTTCGGGGTGGTCGCACCGGCGGCCGGCTCCTCGCCGGCACTGCGGACGGCCTCCTCGTAGAGGGCCTTGCGGTCGGGCTTGGGGGCGGCGACCTTCATGGGCGGCGGGGCCGGCTCGCCCTTGAACTTCTGCCAGTCACCGGTCACGCGGAAGATGGCCGCGACCGGCTCGGTCGGCTGCGCGCCGACACCCAGCCAGTACTGCGCGCGCTCGCTGTCGACCTCGATGAAGGAGGGCTCCTCCTTCGGGTGGTACTTGCCGATCGTCTCGATGACGCGGCCCTCGCGCTTGGTGCGCGAGTCGGCGACGACGATGCGGTAGTACGGAGCACGCATCTTGCCCAGACGCATGAGCTTGATCTTGGTGGCCACGGTGGCTCGGAATCTCCTCGAACGCTGTTCGTCGGTGCTCGCCGGACGGACGCGTGGGGTTACGCCGGGGCGGAGCCAGGGACACGGCCGGCGTCGGTGAGAGGGCCGCACACCGCCGTGTTCGACCGACCATGATGCCAGATGCCGGGAGGCGTGCCATGACCAGCCGGGGTCTGCTGCACCACGTCGAGCTGTGGGTGCCCGACCTGGCCCGCGCGGAGCGCTCGTGGGGCTGGCTGCTCACCGCGCTGGGCGCGGCGCCGTACCAGTCGTGGGAGCACGGCCGGTCCTGGCGGCTCGGCGACGTCTACGTCGTCGTCGAGCGGTCGCCGGACCTCGCCGCGGACACCCACGAGCGGCGCCGGCCGGGCCTCAACCACCTCGCCTTCCGGGCCGGCACCGCCGACGACCTCGACGCCCTGGTGGCCGCGGCGCCGGCGCACGGGTGGCGGCTGCTGTTCGCCGACCGCCACCCGTTCGCCGGCGGCCCGCAGCACCGGGCGGCCTACCTCGAGGACGCCGACGGCTACGAGGTCGAGCTGGTCTCCGACCGGACCTGAGCGAGCACCGCCGCGGCGGCGCCGGCCACCGGCACCTCCGACCGCTCCCCCGTCGCCCGGTCGCGCAGCTCGACGACGCCGTCGGCGAGCCCGCGGCCGACGGTCACGATGGTCGGCATCCCGAGCAGCTCGGCGTCCTTGAACTTCACCCCGGGCGACACCTTCGGCCGGTCGTCGTAGAGCACGGTCAGCCCGGCGGCGACCAGCTCGTCGGACAGCGCCTGCGCGGCCTCGAACACCGCGGCGTCCTTGCCGGTGGCGACGACGTGCACGTCGGCCGGGGCGATCTCGCGCGGCCAGACCAGGCCCAGCTCGTCGTGGGTGGACTCGGCGATCGCGGCGACGGCACGGGAGACGCCGATGCCGTAGGAGCCCATGGTGACGGTGACGAGCTTGCCGTTCTCGTCGAGCACCTGGAGGCCGAGGGCGTCGGCGTACTTGCGGCCCAGCTGGAAGATGTGCCCGATCTCCACGCCGCGGGCGAGCTCCAGCGGCCCGGAGCCGTCGGGCGCGGGGTCGCCGGGCAGCACCTCGGCGGCCTCGACGGTCCCGTCCCAGGAGAAGTCGCGCCCGGCCACCAGGTCGAACACGTGCCTGCCCGGCTCGTTGGCGCCGGTGACCCAGCGGGTGCCGGGGACGACGCGGGGGTCGACGAGGTAGCGGATGCCCGACTCGCTGTCCTTCCCGAGCACCTGCGGGCCGATGTAGCCCTTGACCAGCGCCGGGTGCGCCTCGAAGTCGGTGAACGGCTCCACCTCGGCCGGCGCCACCTGCGCCTCCAGCCGCTTGGCGTCGACCTCGCGGTCGCCGGGGATGCCGATCACCAGCGGCTCCCGGGTGCCGTCGGGGTGCACGAGCGTGACGACGACGTTCTTCAGCGTGGCGGCGGCCGTGTACCCGGCGTCGGGGAACAACTCCCGCGCGACGGCGACCAGCGTCTCGATGGTCGGGGTGTCGGGGGTGTCCTCGACGTGCGCCTCGGGCAGGCCCTCGATCGGCAGCGGCTCGGGGACGACGGTGCCGACCGCCTCGACGTTGGCCGCGTACCCGCCGGCCGAGCGGACGAAGGTGTCCTCGCCGATCTCGGTCGGGTGCAGGAACTCCTCGCTCTTGGAGCCGCCCATCGCGCCGGACATCGCCGAGACGATCACGTACTCGAGGCCCAGCCGGTCGAAGATCCGGACGTAGGCGGCGCGGTGCGCGGCGTAGGAGGCGTCGAGGCCCGCGTCGTCGACGTCGAAGGAGTAGCTGTCCTTCATCGTGAACTCGCGGGTGCGGAACA
Source organism: Geodermatophilus sp. SYSU D00684 (assembly GCF_054050455.1). Lineage (NCBI taxonomy): Bacteria > Bacillati > Actinomycetota > Actinomycetes > Geodermatophilales > Geodermatophilaceae > Geodermatophilus > Geodermatophilus sp. SYSU D00684. The sequence goes on from NZ_JBJGZI010000006.1 coordinate 56,037, forward strand.
GCCCCGCCCGGGGCCGCGCCTCGTCCCGGTACTTGGTCTGGATCTGGTACAGCGACAGCGGCAGGTCCTTGTACGACGAGTACAGGTCCTTCACCAGGAGCGTGAACATCTCCTCGTGCGTGGGCCCGAGGAGGAAGTCCGCGCCCCGGCGGTCCTGCAGCCGGAAGAGGTTGGGGCCGTACTCGGTCCAGCGGTTGGTCGCCTCGTAGGGCTCGCGGGGCAGCAGCGCCGGGAAGTGCACCTCCTGCGCGCCCATCCGGTCCATCTCCTCGCGGACGACGCGCTCCACGTTGCGGAACACCCGGTAGCCCAGCGGCAGCCAGGTGAAGCCGCCCGGCGCGGCCCGGCGGATGTAGCCGGCCCGCACGAGCAGGCGGTGGCTCGGGACCTCGGCGTCGGCCGGGTCGTCGCGCAGGGTGCGCAGGAACAGGGAGGACATCCGCAACAGCACGACACGAGTCTCCCAGGGCGCGCGAACGGGTTGTGCCGCGCGGTCAGCCGCGCGCAAGGGCGGCGCAAGCACCGGCCGCGACCGTCGTCCCCAGCGAGCCGCCGACCGGCGGCCTCCCCCCGCCGACACCCGGCTCGAGCTCCCTGGAGTCCCCCGTGCGCACGCCCCGCCGCCTGGCCACCGCCGTCCTCGCCCTCACCGCCGGCGCCTCGCTGACCGCCTGCTCCACCGCGGTCAGCGGCTCGGCCACGCCCGTGTCGCGGTCCGCGGAGGCCTCGACCGAGCCGGCCGCACCGCCGGTGGAGGCCGGGGAGACCGAGCCCCTGACCGACCCCGCGCCGGAGACCGACAGCGTGCCCGCGGGCGACGACGACCTGCCGGTCCCCGGCGCCGGAGTCCCCGGCGACGAGGGCCTGTGCCAGGCGGTGGCCGGGTGGTTCGGCTACGTCGGCCTGTCGCTGATCTCGGTCGACGAGACCGGCTACGTCGACCCCGCCGGCGTCGTCCCGCTGCTCGAGGCGCTGCGCGACGCCCCGGCCGGCCACCGGGACGCCGGCGCACCCCTGCTCGCCGCCGCCGACGCCGTCTCCGCGGCCACCGACGCCGCGATCGACGACGTGCAGTCCGGCGGTGACGTCATCACCGCGGTCACCGACCTGACCGGCCCGGTCACCGGGTTCGGCACCGCCTGCGCCGCCGCCGGCGTCGACGTCTGACCGCGCTCAGACGACCCGGCCGCGCAGCACGGTGAGCCGCGGCCGGGTCAGGACGCCGAGGTCGGCGCGCGGGTCGGCGTCGTAGACCGTGAGGTCGGCCGGCGCCCCCTCCTCGATGCCGGGCAGGCCCAGCCAGGCGCGCGCGGACCACGACGCCGCGGCCAGCGCCGCCTCGGCGGGCAGCCCGGCCTCGCACAGCGCACGGACCTCGTCGGCGATCCGGCCGTGCTCGATGCCACCGCCGGCGTCGGTGCCGGCGAACACCGGCACCCCGGCCTCGAACGCCGCCCGCACCACCGCGCCCGAGGACGCGTACAGCCGCCGCATCGTGCTCGCGTACGCCGGGAACCTGGCCTCCCCCGCCGCCGCGAACCCGGGGAAGTTCTCCACGTTGACCAGCGTCGGGACGACGGCGGTGCCGCGGGCGGCCATCTCGGCGATGAGGTCCTCGGTGAGCCCGGTGCCGTGCTCGATGCAGTCGATGCCGGCGCGGATCAGGTCGGGCAGCGCGTCGGTGCCGAAGGTGTGCGCGGTGACCCGCGCGCCCTCCTCGTGCGCCGCCGCGATGGCAGCGGCCACGACGTCGGCCGGCCACTCCGGCGCGAGGTCGCCGGCCGACCGGTCGATCCAGTCCCCGACCAGCTTCACCCAGCCGTCGCCGCGGCGGGCCTGCACCCGCACCTGCTCGACCAGCCCGGCCGGCTCCAGCTCCACCGCCAGGCCCGGGATGTAGCGCCGGGTCGCGGCCAGGTGCCGGCCGGCGCGGACGATCGTCGGCAGGTCGGGCTCGTCGTCCAGCGCCCGGGTGTCCACCGGCGAGCCGCAGTCGCGCAGCGCCAGCACCCCGGCGGCCCGCTCGGCCAGCGCCTGCTCGCGCAGCCCGGCGAGGTCCTCGACGGGGACCCCGCCGCGGCCGATGCCCACGTGGCAGTGCGCGTCGACCAGGCCGGGCAGCAGCCAGCCGCCGCGGGAGACGGTCTCGGCGCCCGGGACCCGCTCGAAGGTGACCCGGCCGTCGCGGACCCACAGGTCGCGGTGCTCGCCCTCGGGGAGGACGACCCCGGACAGGTGCAGGGAGGGGGCGGTCACCGCCCGGGCCGCTCGTCCCCGAACTTGCCGAAGTCGAGCTTGGACAGGTCCGGCAGCGCCTGGCCCGGCGGCAGCGAGGGCATGCCGCCCGGCAGGCCGCCGGGGAAGCCGGCGCCCGGGGGCAGGCCCGGGGCGCCCATCGGCCGGCGGGCCGGGGCCTTGCCGCCGCCCTTGCCCTTCTTGCCCTTGCCCTTCTTCGAGGACTGGGCCTGCATCTGCCGGCCGCGCGCCTTCTTCGACATCGGGCCCATGCCCGGCAGGCCCATGCTGCCGGCCATCTGGCCCATCATCTTCTGGGCCTGCGCGAAGCGCTCCAGCAGCTGGTTGACCTCGGTGACCGTCACGCCCGAGCCGTTGGCGATGCGCACCCGCCGCGACGCGTTGATGATCTTCGAGTCCACCCGCTCCTGCGGGGTCATCGAGCGGATGATCGCCGCGGTGCGGTCCAGGTCGCGGTCGTCGACCTGCTTGAGCTGCTCCTTCATCGCGCCCGCGCCGGGCAGCATGCCGAGCAGGTTGGCGATCGGGCCCATCTTGCGGATGGCCATCATCTGCTCGAGGAAGTCCTCGAGGGTGAAGCCCTCGCGACTGACGAGCTTGCCGGCCATCTTCTCGGCCTGCTCGGCGTCGAAGGCCTGCTCGGCCTGCTCGATGAGGGTGAGCACGTCGCCCATGCCGAGGATGCGCGAGGCCATCCGCTCGGGGTGGAAGACGTCGAAGTCGGTGAGCTTCTCGCCGGTGGAGGCGAACATGATCGGCTGCCCGGTCACGTAGCGGACCGAGAGCGCGGCACCACCGCGGGCGTCGCCGTCGAGCTTGGTGAGCACGACGCCGGAGAAGCCGACGCCGTCGCGGAAGGCCTCGGCGGTGGTGACGGCGTCCTGGCCGATCATCGCGTCGACGACGAACAGCGTCTCGTCCGGCTGGACGGCGTCGCGGATGCCGGCGGCCTGCGCCATCAGCTCGGCGTCGATGCCCAGCCGGCCGGCGGTGTCGACGACGACGACGTCGTGCATCGTGCGGCGGGCGTGCTCGATGGAGTCGGCGGCCACCCGGATCGGGTCGCCGACGCCGTTGCCCGGCTCCGGCGCGTAGACGTCGACCCCGGCCTGGCCGGCGACGATCGTGAGCTGGTTGACCGCGTTGGGGCGCTGCAGGTCGCAGGCCACGAGCAGCGGCGTGTGGCCCTGGGACTTCAGCCAGCGGCCGAGCTTGCCGGCCAGCGTGGTCTTACCGGAGCCCTGCAGACCGGCGAGCATGATCACCGTGGGCGAGGTCTTGGCGTAGCGCAGCCGCCGGGTCTCCCCGCCGAGGATCTCGACGAGCTCCTCGTTGACGATCTTGATGACCTGCTGGGCCGGGTTGAGCGCCTGCGACACCGCGGCGCCGCGCGCCCGCTCCTTGATCGCGGCGATGAAGGCGCGTACCACCGGCAGCGCGACGTCGGCCTCCAGGAGCGCGATGCGGATCTCGCGCGCGGTGGCGTCGATGTCGGCGTCGGTCAGCCGGCCCTTGCCCCGCAGGCCGGTGAAGACCTTGTCGAGGCGGTCGGAGAGGGTCTCGAACACAGCACGTCCTCGTCGGGTGTCGCGGGCACGGCCCGCCGGTCAGACCGACCGGCGACACGGCACGGACCCGGACGGGTCCTCGCGCCTCCTGCCTCCAGCGTATCGACCGCAGCGCACCGACCGGTCCCGCCGCGACCGGTGCCGCCCGTCAGCCCCGCGAGGAGGCGGCGTCCCCGAGCACCAGGGCGAGGAAGTCGCCCGTGCGGACGTGCTCCTCGAGCGGGTGGCGGAAGCGCCCGTCGAGGGCCACCGTGTAGCGGTTGCGCCGGCCCACCCGCTCGCGGACGACGTAGCCGGCCTCCTCGAGGTCGGCGACGATCATCTGGACCGCCCGCTCGGTGATGCCGACGCGCTCGGCCACGTCCCGGACGCGGGCCTCCGGGTCGGCCGCCAGGCTCACCAGGACGTGTCCGTGGTTGGACAGGAAGGTCCACCCGGGTGAGGAGACGGCCACGGGCAGCACCGTACGCGGGCCCCGTCCCCGCCCGCCCGGCTTGTACCCGAAAAGAATTGCACGTATCGTGCTTCGCGCGAGGGGAGTACCCGACCGCATCCGCGAAGCCGCCGCCCGTCAGTCCCGGCTCCTGCCCGGGCGCGGCCGGTCCTCCGGGACCGGGGGAGACCTCGCCGGACCGTGGGAGTCGCCGTGACCACCCTCGACCTCGCCCCACCGACCACCTCCCCCCGGCCGGGCGTCCCGGCGCCCGCCGGAGCCCGCACCCTCGCACCGGCCGGGGGCAGCCCGTCCCGGCTGCTGGCCGTCGTCACCGGCCGCGAGGGGGCGCTCGCCGTCCTCGACGAGGCGCACCGCACCGCCCGGGAGACCGGCCTGGAGGTGCACACCGCCCTGCTCCTCCCCCGGGTGCCCGTCACCCTCGACGCCTCGCTCGTGGCGCGGCTGGTCGAGGAGGCCGGCCGGGAGGAGACCGAACTGGTCACCCTGGTGGCCCAGCGCGCGGCCGCCGCCGGCGTCCCGGTGCGGATCGGCGTCCACCGGCTGCCCGGCCTGCGCGGCCGCCGCCGGGAGCGGGTCCTCGACCGTGCCGTCGCCCGCCTGGCCCGGCGGCTGGACGCCGTGCCGCTGGGCTGGCCGGCGCCGTGACGGCCACCCGGGCCCGGATCGAGTGGCCCTCCCCCGGGCAGGTGCTCCTCCTGCAGTCGGTCCGCGCCGACCGGTGCGTGTCCCTGCTGATGGCGACGACCCCGGCGCCCCGCATGACCGACGACGACGCCCGTCGCCTGCAGCGCCTGGCCGCCCAGGCCGCGGACCGGCTGACCCGCGACGGCGCACACCCGCCCCTGGCCGACGCCGTGGCCGGGGCGGTGACCGCCGCGCGGCACGGTCCCACCGGGGCGGGGATCGCCGTCTACGTGAACGGCGTGGTGCGGGAGGTGGTGCGCCTGCCGGTGCCCGTCGCCGACCGCGTCGTCGTGGACCCCACCTTCGCCACCCGCGACCTGGTCCGCGCCCTGCACCGCACGCCGCGGCACGTCGTCCTGCTGCTGTCGGGCCGGGAGGCGCGGCTGCTCGAGGGCGTCGCCGGCGAGCTGCGGCCGCCGCCGCGGTCGGCGTTCCCGCTCACGGCGCGGGACGAGGACGCCGACGCCTTCCTGCGCCGGGTCGACCGGGCGCTGGGGACCCACCTGCGGCTGCACCCGGCACCGCTGGTCCTGGTGGGCGGTGGGCGCGCGACGGCCCGCTTCCGCCGGCTGTCGCGGAACACCGCCCGGCTGGCCGGGACGGTCCCCGCCGACCTGACCCGCGCCCCCCTCCCGGTGCTCGCGCCGCGGATCCGGGAGGTGCTCGAGGAGTACCTGCTGTCCCGTCAGGGCGAGGCGCTGGCCCACCTGGAGCGGCGGCGCTCCCGGCATGCGGTCGTCGAGGGCATCGACGCGGCCTGGCTGGCCGCCCGGCGGGAGCGGCCGGAGATGCTCGCCGTCGAGGAGGGGTTCACCCACCCGGCCCGCCTGAGCCCCGACGGCGACTTCCTCCTGCCCGCGGGCGACGTCGAGCACCCCGACGTGGTCGACGACGTGGTGGACGAGCTCATCGAGCTGGTCCTGCTCCGCGGCGGGTGGATCGCGTTCGTGACCGACGGCGCGCTGTCCGCCTCCGGCCGGGTGGCGCTCACCCTCCGGTGAGGTGGTCCCTCGTCAGGCCGCGCGCCGCACCGCCGCCCCGGCGACGACCCCGGCCCCGCCGACCAGGAGCGCGCCGCCGCAGCCGGTGCAGATCCACTCCGGGCACTCGCCGCCGTCGTCGGTGTGCCCGTCCGCGCACGGCGGCTGCTCGAACACGCGGTCCTCGCCGCAGTCCCGGCACGGCCAGGTCTGCAGGGCTGCGGTCTGCTGGACGGTCACCCGGATCCCCCTCGGCGTCGGGTTGCGGGACCGGTCCGTCCCGCCTCGACCCGACGGTCGCACGGGGCACCGACGGTTCCGGTCCGCCTCAGCCCGGCGTGTCGCCGCCGGTGCGGGCCGGGTCGGGGACGGCACCGCGCGCCGCGGCCACCAGCGCCGCCTCGACGCGGGCCCGCTGCCCGGCGTCGATCGGGCAGCCGGTGGGGCTGCAGACGTAGAAGTAGTCGGCGGCGTCGGCCCCGAGGGTCTCGATCCGCGCGGAGGTGACGTCGAGACCCTCGGCGGCGAGCGCGGCGGTGAGCCGGTACAGCAGGCCCGCCCGGTCGCCGGCGCGCACCTCGACGATGCCGGTCGCCTCGCCGCTGACCTCCGAGTCGTGCCAGGAGATCCGCGGCGGCGCGGACCGGGCGGCGTCCTGCCGGTAGTCGGCCTCCCGCTGGCGCAGCCGGTCGGCCAGCGGCAGCGTCCCCTCCAGGGCGGCACGGACGGCGTCGGCCAGGATCGTCGGCTGCGGCGCGCGGCCGAACCGCGGGCGGACGGCGAACACCGCGGTCGCCCGGCCCTCGACGACGTTCACCTTCGCCGCGCGGACGTCGAGCTGGTTGAGCGCGAGCACCCCCGCGAGCCGGCTGAACAGGCCGTGCGCGTCGGGCGCCCCGATGGTCACCTGCTGGCCGTCGGCGACGTCCTCGACCCCCACGGTGACCGCGCCGTCGCCGCCGGCCTGGGTGACCGTCGGCTCGGTGGGGTGCAGCACGGGGTCGGGCCCGTCGACCACGGTGCCGCCGAGGTGCGCCTGCACGCGCGCCACGAGGTGCGCGACCAGGTGGGCCTTCCACGGCGACCACGCCGAGGTGCTGGTGGCCGCGCCGTCGGCCTGCGCCAGCGCGTGCAGCAGCTGCAGGACCTGGGCGTCGCGGCCGATCGTGTCGGCGACCCGCTCGATGGTGGCGGGGTCGTCGATGTCGCGGCGGGTGGCGGTGTCGGGCAGCAGCAGGTGGTGGCGGACCAGCGTGCCCACGGTGGCGACGTCGGCCGGCGTGAAGCCCATGCGCTCGGCGACGCGGGCGGCGATCGACTCCCCGACGACGCTGTGGTCGCCGGGCCAGCCCTTGCCGACGTCGTGCAGCAGCGCCGCGACCAGCAGCAGGTCGGGCCGGTCGACGTCGTGGGTGAGCTCGGCGGCGGCCGCGGCGGCCTCGACCAGGTGCCGGTCGACGGTGAACCGGTGCCACGGGTGGCGCTGCGGCAGCGACCGCACCCGGTCCCACTCCGGCAGCAGCCGGGCCAGCAGGCCCTCCTGGTCCAGCTGCTCGAGGACCGGCACCGCGGCGCGGCCGCTGGCCAGCAGCCGCAGGAACCACCAGCGGACCTCGGCCGGCCACGGCTCGGGCACCGGCGGCGAGTGCACCGCGAGCACCTTGAGCGTGTAGGGCGACAGCAGCAGGTCGGCCCGGGCGGCGGCCGCGGCGCCGCGCAGCACCAGGCCGGGGTCGGCGGCCGGGCGGGCGTCGCGGGCGAGCACCACCTCGTCGCCCTGGCGCACCACGCCCTCGGCCAGCGGCTCGCGGCGCACCCGGCGGTAGCGGGTGCGCGGCCGCCGGACCAGCGCGGCCTCCACCCGGCGCCAGGTGTCGTCGGCGACGAAGGCCAGCCGGCGCCCGGCCAGGCTCACCTCGCGCAGCAGCACGTCCTCGTCGGCGAGCCCGAGCGCCGCGGCGACCGGGCGCTGCTCCTGGCGCACGAGGACGTCGGTGGGCCGGCCCGAGCGGAGGCGCAGCTCGTCGCGGACGTCGAGCAGGAAGGAGTAGGCCGCCTCGGCCTCGGCGGTGGGCTCGTCGCCGAGCTGGGCGGCGGCGACCGCGCGCAGCACCTGGCCCTCGCGCAGGCCGCCGTAGGCCTCCTTGAGGTCGGGCTCGAGCAGGAAGGCCAGCTCGCCGACCTGGCGGGCGCGGCCGCGGCGCAGGTCGCGCAGCTGCGGCAGCAGCTTCGACGCCGACTGCCGCCAGCTGGCCAGCGTGGCGGTGCGCAGCGACGCGGCGAGGGCCGCGTCGCCGGCGACCAGCCGCGCGTCGAGCAGCCCGAGGCCGGCCTTCACGTCGGTGGAGGCCACCGACACGGCCTCGGCGACCGAGCGCACCGAGTGGTCCAGCCGGACGCCGGCGTCCCAGATCGGGTACCAGACGGCGTCGGCGAGGGCGGCGACCTCCGGCCGGCCGTCGTGGACCAGCACGAGGTCCAGGTCGCCGTGCGGGGGCGGCTCGCGCCGGCCGAGGCTGCCCACGGCAACCAGCGCGACGCCGTCGGTGCCGGTCCGCGGCGGCGGACCCCCGCGGCCCGGCCGCGGGGGCGGCGTGCCGGCCACGGCGTCGGCCAGCAGGCCGCCCAGCCAGGCGTCGAGCACCCGCACCCGCTCGGCGCGCGGCAGCTCGGGCAGCGACCCCAGGTCCGGCACGGTCTCCCCCTCGGTCAGCGGTTCGGGAACGGCGTCGGCCGGGGCGGTGGTCCTCCCACCACCCCGGCCGACGGACGGGCTCCGGTCGGGACCCGGCTAGAGCGCGTCCTCGCCGCGCTCGCCGGTCCGGACCCGCACGATCTCGTCGATCGTGGTGACCCAGACCTTGCCGTCGCCGATCTGGCCGGTGGAGGCCGACTCGACGACGGCGTCCACCACGCGGGCGGCCTCGATCTCACCGACGACGACCTCGATGCGGACCTTCGGGACGAAGTCCACCTGGTACTCGGCGCCGCGGTAGACCTCGGTGTGGCCGCGCTGGCGGCCGAAGCCCTGGACCTCGCTGACGGTGAGCCCGGTGATCCCGATCAGCTCGAGGGCGTTCTTCACGTCGTCGAGCTTGAACGGCTTGATGATGGCGGTGACGAGCTTCATGCCCGGACCCCTTCCGTGGTCTTCGGGGTGGTGGCCTGGTGGAGGGCGGACCCGCTGCCGCCCCCGAGGCTGGTGAAGTCGTACCCGGACTCGGCGTGGACGACGGTGTCGATCCCGGCGACCTCGTCCTCCTCGCTGATCCGGAAGCCCATCACGGCCTTGACGACCGCGGCGATCACCAGCGTCAGGACGAAGGAGAACACGAGCACCGCGACGGCGCCGACGGCCTGCCGCCACAGCTGGTCGACACCGCCACCGTAGAAGAGCCCGTCGACACCGGCCGGCGCGTCGGCGGTGGCGAGGAACCCGACGGCGAGGGTGCCCCAGAGGCCGCCGACCAGGTGGACGCCGACGACGTCGAGCGAGTCGTCGTAGCCGAGGCGGTACTTCAGCCCGACGGCGAGGGCGCACAGCGCACCGGCGACGAGGCCCACGACGATGCTGCCGACCGGCGAGAGCGACGAGCAGGCCGGGGTGATGGCGACCAGGCCGGCGACGGCCCCGGAGGCCGCGCCCAGCGACGTGGCGTGCCCGTCGCGGACCTTCTCCGTGGCGAGCCAGCCGAGGACAGCGGCGCCGGTGGCGGCGAGGGTGTTGACCCAGACGACGGCGGCGGTGTTGTTGGCCGCGAGCGCGGAGCCGGCGTTGAAGCCGAACCAGCCGAACCACAGCAGGCCGGCGCCGAGCATGACCAGCGGCAGGTTGTGCGGGCGCATCGCCTCGCGGCCGAAGCCGCGCCGCCTGCCGAGCACCAGGGCGAGCGCCAGGCCCGCCGCACCGGCGTTGATGTGCACCGCGGTGCCGCCGGCGAAGTCGATCGCCGCCAGGTCGTTGGCGATCCAGCCGCCGGTGTGGGTGACCACGCCGTCGTCGTCGGTGAGGGTGAAGTCGAAGACCCAGTGGGCGACCGGGAAGTAGACGACGGTGGCCCACAGGCCGGCGAAGACCATCCAGGAGCCGAACTTGGCCCGGTCGGCGATGGCGCCGGAGATCAGGGCGACGGTGATGATCGCGAAGACGGCCTGGAAGCCGACGAAGGCCATCGACGGCAGGCCGCCGGCCTCGCTGGTCGTGTCCTCCATGAGGCCCTTGAGGCCGAAGAACTCGCCCGGGTCGCCCAGCAGGCCGGCACCGACGTCGTCGCCGAAGGCGACGGAGTAGCCGTAGAGCACCCAGAGCACGGTGATGAGCGCCAGCGCGCCGAAGCTCATCATCATCATGTTGAGCACGCTCTTCGCGCGGACCATGCCGCCGTAGAAGAGCGCGAGGCCCGGCGTCATCAACAGCACGAGAGCCGCGCTGGTGAGGATCCAGGCGGTGTCGCCGGTGTTGACCACGGCAACCTCCTGAGGTGGGTCGTGGGCCGTCGGCCGCAACGAGGGAACGGGCCCCGGCGGGCCGGGGACGGTCGGGGTCGCGGTCGCCCCCCTGCCTGGCGGCGACGCGGCGTTCACGGTGCCGGGGCGTTGTTTCCGGGGGCGTCGTCGCCGCGTTTCCGGACCGTGAACTCCGCGCCGCGTGTCCCGGGGTCGTGTGACGGCCGTGTTGCCGGCACACCCGGGCGGGGCGACGGCCAGCCGCGGGGCCCGCCTGCGAGCCATGTGCAGTTGCAAACGGTGTGCAATAAGGTCGGCGCGTCCGTCCGCCGTCCCCCGCTGGAGGAACCCGTGAGCGTGCCCGCCCGAGCCGTGCCCGCCCCGCTCGGTGCACCGCGCTCGCCCGCCGGGGCGCGCGGGGGCTTCTCCCCCCGCGAGTGGCGGTCCATCGGCGGGATGGCGGCGTTCGTGCTCCTGCTGCACGTCGTCGGCTGGGGCGTCCTCGTCCTCGCCGTGGCGCCGCAGGAGTACCGGCTGGGCAGCACCGGCGTGCTCGGCGTCGGCGTGGGCCTGACCGCCTACATGCTCGGCGTCCGGCACGCCTTCGACGCCGACCACATCGCCTCGATCGACAACACCACCCGGAAGCTGGTCGAGGACGGCCGCCCGTCGGTGAGCACCGGCTTCTGGTTCTCCCTCGGGCACTCGTCGGTGGTCTTCGTCGCGAGCCTGCTGCTCGTGGCCGGGGTGCGCTCGGTGGCCGGGGTGGTCCAGGAGGACGACAACGCCGTCGGGCAGACGCTGGCGCTGGTCGGCACGCTCGTCGCCGGCAGCTTCCTGCTGCTCATCGGCCTCATGAACCTGGGCTCGGCCGTGGGCATCGCCCGGGTGTTCCGCCGGATGCGCACCGGCGAGTACGACGAGGCCGAGCTCGAGCACCACCTGCACAACCGCGGCTTCCTCGCCCGGCTGCTGGGCCGGGTGACCCGCCGGGTCGACCGCGCCTGGCACCTCTACCCGGTCGGCCTGCTCATGGGCCTCGGGTTCGACACCGCCACCCAGGTCGCGCTGCTGGTGCTGGCGGCGGGCTCGGCGGCGTTCGTGCTGCCCTGGTACGCGATCCTCGTCCTGCCGGTCCTGTTCGCCGCCGGCATGAGCCTGTTCGACACCGCCGACGGCGTCCTGATGTCGCGCGCCTACGGCTGGGCGTTCCTCAAGCCGGTCCGCAAGGTCTTCTACAACCTGACCATCACGGTGCTCTCGGTGACCGTGGCCCTGGTCATCGGCGCCCTCGTGCTCATCGGCCTGCTGGTCGAGCGGCTGCACGTCGACGGCGGCCCGCTGGCCTGGCTGGCCTCGCTCGACCTGGAGTTCGTCGGGTTCGCGATCGTCGGGCTGTTCGTGGTGACCTGGGCGGTCGCCGCGGTGGTCTGGCGGGTCGGCCGGATCGAGCAGCGCTGGTCGGACCCGGCCGGGGCCCGCTAGTCCGCGGCGCCGACCAGGCCCTCGGCGAAGGCCTCCGGCTCGAACGGCGCGAGGTCGTCGGCGCCCTCCCCCAGGCCGATGAGCTTGACCGGGATGCCGAGCTCGCGCTGCACCGAGACGACGATGCCGCCCTTGGCGGTGCCGTCGAGCTTGGTGAGCACCACGCCGGTGACGTCGACGGCCTGGGTGAACACCCGCGCCTGCACGATGCCGTTCTGGCCGGTGGTCGCGTCGAGGACCAGCAGCGTCTCGGTGACCGGGCTCTGCTTCTCCACGACCCGCTTGATCTTGCCCAGCTCGTCCATGAGGCCGGACTTGGTGTGCAGCCGCCCGGCGGTGTCGACGACGACGGTGTCGACCTCGGCCTCGACGCCGGTGCGCACCGCCTCGAACGCCACCGACGCCGGGTCGGCGCCCTCCCGCCCGCGGACGGTGAGCACGCCCACCCGCTCGCCCCAGGTCTCGAGCTGGTCGGCGGCGGCGGCGCGGAAGGTGTCGGCGGCGCCGAGGACGACGCTCCTGCCGTCCCCGACGAGCACGCGGGCGATCTTGCCGACCGTCGTCGTCTTGCCGGCGCCGTTGACCCCGACGACGAGGAGCACGCCCGGCCGGCCGCCGTGCCGGTCGGTGGCCAGCCCGCGGTCGAGGTCGGGCCCGAGGACGGCGGTCAGCTCGCGGACCAGCAGCGCGCGCAGGTCGGCGGGGGTGGCGGTGGCCAGCACCATCGACTGGGTGCGCAGCCGCTCGACGATCTGGGTGGTCGCGGCGACGCCGACGTCGGCGGCCAGCAGGGTCTCCTCGACCTCCTCCCAGTCGTCCTCGGTGAGCCGCTCGCGGGCCAGCACGGTCAGCAGGCCGCGGCCCAGCGAGGACTGCGAGCGGGCCAGCCGGGAGCGCAGCCGCACCAGCCGGCCGGCCGAGGGCGGGGGCGTCTCGAAGACGACGCCCGGCTCCGCCTCGGCCGGCGGCAGCTCGACGGCGGGCGGCGTCTCGGGCGAGACGGTGTCCGGCTCGGCCGGCGCGAGACCCTGACCGGAGGCGGTGGCCCCCGACGGGCGGTCCTCCCGCGGCGGCGCGGGCGGCGCCGTGGGCGGGCGCGGGCGGGTGAGCGTGGTGCCGGCGGCAGCGTCCTCGTCCAGCCGGGTGGTGCGGCGACCGCGGCCCACCAGGAGGCCCACCCCGGCGACCAGGGCCACGAGGACGATCGCGATCGCGATCAGCACGAACTCCATGCCGGTCAGTCTCCCAGCTCCCGCACGGCGGGCTCTGGGCGGAACCCGGGTCCGTGGACGAGGCTGGCGGTCATGCCGCCGACCGACGGGGATCCCCCGGCCCTGCTGCTCGGCCCGCTGCTGCGGCACGTCGACCCGGTGTCGGCGACCGTGTGGGTCGAGACCGACCGCGCGTGCACCGTGGAGGTCCTCGGGCGCAGCGCGCGCACCTTCCGCGTGGGCGGGCACCACTACGCGCTCGTCGTCGTGGAGGGGCTGGCGCCGGGCAGCACCACGCCCTACGAGGTGCACCTCTCGGCCGACGGCACGGACGGCGTCCGGGTGTGGCCCGAGGAGGGCTCGCCGTTCCCGCCGAGCCGGATCCGCACGCCCGGGCGGCCCGGGCCCTTCCGGCTGGCCTTCGGTTCCTGCCGCTACGCCGCGCCGGGCACCGTCGACGTCGCCGAGGGCATCCCGCCCGACGCGCTGGACGCCTACGCCGAGCGGGTCGCGGCGCTGCCCGAGGACGAGTGGCCCGACGCGCTGGTGCTGCTCGGCGACCAGGTCTACGCCGACGAGCTCACCCCGGCGACCCGCAGCTGGCTGCGCCTGCGCCGCGGGAGGGCGGTGGAGCGCGGCGCCCAGGTGCGCGACCTGGAGGAGTACACCCGGCTCTACGCCGAGTCCTGGACCGACCCGCAGGTCCGCTGGCTGCTGGCCACCATCCCGTCGTCCATGGTCTTCGACGACCACGAGATGATCGACGACTGGAACACCTCGGCCGCCTGGCGGCGCCGGGTGACCGCCACCGACTGGTGGGCCGACCGCATCGCCGGCGGCATGGTCAGCTACTGGGTCTACCAGCACCTGGGCAACCTCTCCCCCGCCGAGCTGGCGGCCAGCGGGACGTGGCAGGCCGTGTGCGGGCTGCCCGAGGGCGCCGACGCCGAGCCGGTGCTGCGCGAGATGGCCGAGGCCGCCGACCGGGACCCGCGGTCGGTGCGCTGGAGCTACGTGCGCCACTGGGGCGAGGCGCGGCTGCTGATGGTGGACAGCCGGGCCGGGCGGGTGCTCGAGGAGCGGTCCCGCCGGATGGTCGACGACGACGAGTTCGCCTGGATCGAGGAGCAGATGCGCGCCGCCGTCGCGGACGGCGTCGAGCACCTGCTGGTCGGCACGTCGCTGCCGTGGCTGCTCCCCCACGCGATCGACGCGATCGAGCGCTGGGACGAGGCGCTGGCGGTCCGGCACGAGGGGCGGCCGCTGGGCCGGCTGGCCGAGGCAGTGAGGCAGGCCGCCGACCTCGAGCACTGGGCCGCGTTCGGGCACTCCTTCGACCGGCTGGCCGCCGCGCTGCTGGCCGTGGCCCGCGGCGAGCACGGCCGGGCGCCGGCGACGGCGGTGGTGCTCTCCGGCGACGTCCACCACGCCTACGCCGCCGAGGTGGTCTCCCCCGGCGGCCTGGCCGGGCGGGTGCACCAGCTCACCGTCTCGCCGCTGCACAACCAGGCGCCGCACCCGATCCGGGTCGGCTTCCGGATCGGCTGGAGCCGCTGGGCGCGGCGGCTGACCGGGGCGGTCGCGCGGGCGGCCCGCGTCCGTCCCGCGTCGGTGGAGTGGGCCAAGGCGGCCGGGCCGTTCTTCGGCAACCAGGTGGGCGAGCTGGTGCTCGAGGGCCGGCGGGCGCGGTTCGTGCTGCACGTGACCGACCACCGGCCCGACGGCGAGGAGTGCCTGCAGCAGGTGCTCGACCTGCCGCTGGCCGGTCCGGTGCCCGCTGCGGCCCCGACGGCGGAGGTGACAGGCTGACGGGGTGACCGATCCCCGTGGTCAGAAGCCGGCCCCCGGGCCCGACCAGCCACCCATCCCCGTCCGGCTGGTCACCTTCAACACCCACCACGGCGTGGGCGACGACCGGCGGCACGACCTGCCGCGGCTGGCCAAGGTGCTCGCCGCCGCCGACGCCGACGTCATCTGCCTGCAGGAGGTGGACCGGCACTTCGGCGAGCGCAGCGAGGACGTCGACCAGGCGCTGCTGCTGTCCCGGGCGCTGGACATGCAGCTGGCCTGGGGCCCGGCGATCGACGAGGCCCGCCCCGGCGACGCGCCGCGGCGGCAGTACGGCAACGCGCTGCTCGCCCGGCTGCCGATCCTGGTCAGCGACGTCCACCCGCTGCCGGGCAGCGGCGAGCCGCGCAGCGCGCTGCGCACCCTGGTCGAGCTCGACGGCGGCGCGCTGTGGGTGACCACCACCCACCTGACGACCCGCTCGCCGGAGGAGCGCGCCGCGCAGGTGGACCTGCTGGCGGCGCTGACCACCGAGCCGATGGCCACCGGCGTGCTGGTCGGCGACCTCAACGCCGGCCCGGACGCCCCGGAGCTCGCCGGCCTGCGCGGGCGGTTCACCGACGCCTGGGAGGCCGCCGGCGAGCGCGAGGACCAGGCGCGGTGGCGCTTCTGGCAGCGCGACGAGGGCCTCACCCACCCCGCGCGCGCCCCGCACGTGCGCATCGACCAGGTGTGGGTGACCCCGGGCATCCAGGTCGCCGGGGCGCGGGTCCTCGACGGCGCCGGCGCCTCGGACCACCTGCCGCTCGTCGTCGACCTGCTGGTCCCCTCGGGCGTCTGAGCGGCAGAAATGGCCATTTCTGCCGCACGGGTCAGGCGGAGGCGGCGTCGGCCTCCCGCAGGCGCTGGCTGATGACGCCGGTGATGCCGTCGCCGCGCATGCTCACGCCGTAGAGGGCGTCGGCGATCTCCATCGTCCGCTTCTGGTGGGTGATGACGATCAGCTGCGACGTCGCCCGCAGCTGCTCGACGAGGGTGAGCAGCCGGCCGAGGTTGACGTCGTCGAGCGCGGCCTCGACCTCGTCGAGCACGTAGAACGGCGAGGGCCGCGCCCGGAAGATCGACACCAGCAGCGCGACGGCGGTCAGCGAGCGCTCGCCGCCGGACAGCAGCGACAGCCGCTTGACCTTCTTGCCCGGCGGGCGGGCCTCGATCTCCACGCCGGTGGTGAGCATGTCCTCGGGGTCGGTGAGCACCAGCCGGCCCTGCCCGCCGGGGAACAGGGTGGCGAACACGCCCTCGAACTCGCGGGCGACGTCGGCGAAGGCGGACGCGAACACGTCGTGGATGCGCCCGTCGACCTCGCGGACGACGGTCAGCAGGTCCCGGCGGGTGGCCCTGAGGTCCTCGAGCTGGGTGGCGAGGAAGGTGTGCCGCTCCTCGAGCGCGGCGAACTCCTCCAGCGCCAGCGGGTTGACCTTGCCGAGGGTGGTGAGGTCCCGCTCGGCGCGGGCGGCGCGGCGCTCCTGGGTGGCGCGGTCGTAGGGCACCGCGGGCGGCTCGGGCTCCCCGGCGGCCTCGGCGGCGGCGACCTGCGCGGGGGTCGGCGGCACCGGCGCGGCCGGCCCGTACTCGGCGACCAGCGTGGGCAGGTCGACGCCGAACTCCTCGGCGGCGCGCTCCTCCAGCGCCTCGATGCGCAGCCGCTGCTCGGCGCGGGCGACCTCGTCGCGGTGCACCTCGTCGGTGAGCCGCTCCAGCTCCGCGGTCGCCGCGCGGACCCGGGTGCGGACCTCGAGCAGCTCGGCCTCGCGGGCGGTGCGCTGCCGGGCCAGCTCGTCGCGCTCCGCGGCGGCGCGGGTCAGCGAGCCGGCCAGCGCGGTGAGGGCCTCCTCGGCGCCGGCGCGCACCCGGGCGGCGACCTCCGCGCCGCGGCGGCGGGCCAGCCGGGCGGCCGCGGCGCGCTCGCGGGCGGCCCGCTCCTGCCGGGCCTGGCGGCGCAGCGCGTCGGCGCGCCCGGACAGCGCGCGGGCCCGCTCCTCCGCCGTCCGCACGGCCAGCCGGGCCTCGGTCTCGGCCTGCCGGGCCGCGGCCACCTCCAGGCGCAGCCGGTCGCGCTGCTCGGCCGACGGCTCCTCCTCGACCGGCGCCACCTCCGCCTCGGCGAGCCGCGCCTCGAGCTCGGCGAGGCCCGCCTGCGACTCCTCCAGCGCCCGCTCGGCGCGGCGCCGGGCGGCGTCCGAGCGCTCGGCCTCGGCGGCGGCCGACCGGGCCGCGGCGCCGAGCTCGGCGAGCTCCGCGGCGAGCTTCGAGCGGCTGCGGTCGGCGGCCTGGCGGGCGGCCAGCGCGGTGTCGACGTCGGCCGAGCGGGCTCGGGCGGTGTCACGCGCGGCGGCCAGCCGGTCGGCGAGGTCGGCGGCGCGGTCGCTGGCGGCGGCGAGCTCGCGCTCGGCCTCGTCGACGCGGGCGCGCACCTCCAGGCCCGAGGGGGCGTTGGTCGCGCCGCCGGTGGCGGAGTCGGCGCCCACGAGGTCGCCGTCGGCGGTCACCGCGCGCACCCGCGGGTGCGTGGCGACCAGCGCGCGGGCGGCGTCGAGGGTGGGGACGACGGCGACCCGGTCCAGCGCGCGGGCCAGCGCCGGGTGCAGCTCCGCGGGCGCCTCGACCAGGTCCAGCGCCCAGGACAGGCCCTCGGGCAGCGCCGGCCAGCCCTCGCGCGGCAGCGGCGGCGGGCCGCCGGTGACCAGCAGCCCGGCGCGGCCGGCGTCGGTGTCGCGCAGCTGCCCGAGCACGGCGGTGGCCTCGGCGACCCCGGTGACGACGACGGCCTCGGCCAGCCCGCCGAGCGCGGCGGCCAGCGGCACCTCCGCGCCGGGCGCCACGGTGATCCGCTCGGTGACCGGCCCGACGACCCCCGGCAGGCCCGAGGCGAGGACGGCGGCCGCGCCGTCGGCGGGGGCCAGGCCCAGGGCGAGCGCGTCGCGGCGGGCGGCCCAGGAGGCGCGGTCGCGCTCGGCGGCGCGCTCGGCGTCGGCGAGCTCGGTGACGGCGCGCGCGGCGGCGGTGTGCGCGGCGACGGCGTCGGTGTGCGCGGTGACCAGCGCGACGTCCTCGTCGTCGGCGTCGGCGACGCCGGCCCGCCGCTCGGCGAGCCGCGCCGCGGCGGCCTCGGCGCGCCCGGCCGCCTCGGCGGCGGCCTGCGCCAGCCGCTCCACCTCGGCCTGCCCGGCGGCGGCGCGGGAGCGGCCGGCGGCGACCTTGCCCGACAGCCGGGCCAGGCCCTCGCGGCGGTCGGCGAGCGCGCGGGTGGCGGCCACCCAGGCGCGCTCCTCCGCGGCCAGCGCCTCCTCCAGCCCGGTGCGGGCGGTGACGGCGGTGGCCAGCCGGCCGCGCTCGGCCTCGAGCCCGGCGGCGAGCTCGGCCTCGGTCGCGGCGACCCGGTCGGCCTCGGCCTCCAGCTGCTCGGGGTCGCGGCCGCCGGTGGGGGCGGGCCCGGCGGCGGACAGGTGGCGGTGCCGCTCGGCGGCCAGCTGGGCGACGCCGCGGAACCGCTCGCCCAGCGCGGACAGCCGGTACCAGGTGTCCTGCGCGGCGCCCAGGCGGGGCGCGTCGGCGGCCAGCGCCGCCTCCAGCTCGGACTCGCGACGGGAGACGGCGGCGTGCTCGGCCTCGACGACGGCGCGCCGCTCGCGGGCCGCGGTCTCGTCGGCGACGTCCTTGGCCAGGGCGTCGCGCAGGCCGACCAGGTCGTCGGCGAGCAGCCGCAGGCGGGCGTCGCGCAGCTCGGCCTGCACGCCGGCGGCGCGGCGGGCGACCTCGGCCTGGCGGCCCAGGGGCTTGAGCTGGCGGCGCAGCTCGGCGGTCAGGTCGGCCAGCCGGTCGAGGTTGGCCTGCATCGCGTCGAGCTTGCGGAGCGCCTTCTCCTTGCGCTTGCGGTGCTTGAGGACGCCGGCGGCCTCCTCGACGAACGCGCGCCGGTCCTCGGGGCGGCCGGACAGCACGGCGTCGAGCTGGCCCTGGCCGACGATGACGTGCATCTCGCGGCCGATGCCGGCGTCGCTGAGCAGCTCCTGCACGTCGAGCAGGCGGACCTTGTCGCCGTTGATCTCGTACTCGCTCTCGCCGGAGCGGTACATCCGGCGGGTGACCGAGACCTCGGTGTAGTCGATCGGCAGCGCCCCGTCGGCGTTGTCGATGGTGAGGGTCACCTCGGCCCGGCCCAGGGCCGGGCGGCCGGCGGTGCCGGCGAAGATGACGTCCTCCATCTTGCCGCCGCGCAGCGACTTGGCGCCCTGCTCGCCGAGGACCCAGGCGATGGCGTCGACGACGTTGGACTTGCCCGAGCCGTTGGGGCCGACGACGGCGGTGATGCCCGGCTCGAGCCGGAGCGTCGTCGGGGACGCGAAGGACTTGAAGCCCTTGAGCGTCAGGCTGGACAGGTGCACGGACTCGGCAGCCTAGTCCTCCCGGGGTGATGCGCCGGGACGGACGTGGCGGGTGGTGCTGAGGAGGAGAACGCGGTTACGCGAGGGCCGGCTCGGCGTTGTCGCCGGTCAGGCTCAGCAGCTCGTGGGCGATGGCCGCCTCCCGCTGGGCCCGCAGCTCGGTCAGCTCCTGCTCCAGGCGGCGCACCTTGGCACGCAGGACCGCGTTCTCCTCGAGTACGCGGAGCTCCGCGGGGGACACGACGGAACCGAAGAGGGCCTTGGCCATGGCGGAAACGGCCTTTCCGACAGCGAGAGGGGGTGCCCGCCGCCCCGGGAGGTCGGTCGGCGCGGGCTTCGTGTCCCCAGGGTGACAGCCCCCGACACGCAGGTCAACGCCAAGACTGGAGCGTCATCGTGTCGGGGGGATGTCGTCTTCGTCACGCGGTGGTGAAGCCGCGGACCCCCTGCACCGCGCGGTCCTCCTGCACCGTCCCGGTCACCCGGCCGGGGGCGTGCGGGCCGCTCAGCGCGGCGACGACGGCGCGGACGTCGTCGGCCGGGCCCTCCAGCTCGACCTCGACGCGGCCGTCGGGCAGGTTGCGCGCCGAGCCCGCCAGGCCGGCGGCCTCGGCCAGGCCGCGGACGAACCAGCGGTAGCCGACGCCCTGCACGCGGCCGGAGACCAGCACGCGCACGCGGACGGCGTCGCTCACGACCGCCTCGCGCGCGGGCGCGGCTGGCACTGCGGGCAGCTGTAGCTCGACCGGTTCATGAACGACTCCCGGACGATCGGCGTCCCGCACCGCGGGCAGGGCCGGTCGGCCTGGCCGTAGACGGCGAGGAAGCGGGAGAAGTAGCCGCTCTGCCCGTTGACGTCGACGTACAGCGAGTCGAACGAGGTGCCGCCCTGCGCCAGCGCCTCGCCGAGCACGCTGCGCACGCCGTCGAGCAGGTCCGCGACCTGGGTGCGGGTCAGCCTGTCGGTGGGCCGCGCGCCGTGCAGGCGGGCCCGCCACAGCGCCTCGTCGGCGTAGATGTTGCCGACGCCGCCGATCAGCGTCTGGTCCAGCAGCGCGCGCTTGACCTCGGTGCGCCGGCGGCGCAGCGCGGCGCTGAAGCCGGCCTCGTCGAAGGAGGTGTCCAGCGGGTCGATGGCGATGTGCGCCAGTCGCTGCGGGATGCGCTCCCCGTCGGCGTCCTCCACCGCCAGCCCGCCGAACGTGCGCTGGTCGACGAAGCGCAGCTCGCGGCCGCCGTCGGTGAAGGTGAACCGGGCGCGCAGGTGGGTCTCGTCGGGCTGGGAGCGCTTCTCCACCAGCAGCTGCCCGCTCATGCCGAGGTGGGCGACCATCGCCCGGCCGGCGGGCGTGCCGTCGGCCTCGGTGAGCGGCAGCCACAGGTACTTGCCGCGGCGGTGCGCGGCACTGAACGTGCGGCCGGTCAGGGCCGCGACGAAGTGCCCGGCGCCCTCGAGGTGCCGGCGGACCGCGCGCGGGTGGTGCACCTCGACGGCGGCCACGGTGCGCCCGGCGACCCAGCGCTCCAGTCCGCGCCGGACCACCTCGACCTCGGGCAGTTCGGGCACGGGTCAGTCCCCGGCGGCCACGGGGTCGGCGGAGACGGCGCGCCAGGCGGCCTCGGCGGCCTCCTGCTCGGCGGCCTTCTTGGTGCGCCCGGTGCCCTTGCCCCGGACGACGCCGGCCAGCGACACCGCCGCGGTGAACGTCTTGGCGTGCGGCGGGCCCTCGTCGGTGACGTCGTAGACGGGTGCGCCCAGGCCGCGGGCGGCGCCGAGCTCCTGGAGGCTGGTCTTCCAGTCCAGGCCGGCCCCGCGGGTGGCGGACTCGACCAGCAGCGGGTCGAACAGCCGGTGCACGACGGCCGCCGCGACCTCCAGGCCCACGCCCAGGTGCACCGCGCCGATCAGCGCCTCGAGCGCGTCGGCGAGGATCGAGTCCTTCTCCCGGCCGCCGGTGGTCTCCTCGCCGCGGCCGAGCAGCAGGTGCGGCCCTAGGCCGCCGTCGCCGAGCCGGCGGGCGACCCCGGCCAGCGAGGTCATGTTGACCACCGAGGCGCGCAGCTTGGCCAGCCGGCCCTCGGGCAGGTCGGGCTGGCTGCGGTAGAGCTCGTCGGTGACGACCAGGCCGAGCACCGCGTCGCCGAGGAACTCCAGCCGCTCGTTGGTGGGCAGGCCGCCGTGCTCGTAGGCGTAGGAGCGGTGGGTCAGCGCCAACGCCAGCAGGCCGCCGGGCAGCTCGATGCCGAGGGCGTCGAGCAGCCAGGCGGCCGCGGAGTCGGCGTGCGCCGGTCCCGCCGGCGAACCGCCGTCGGGGACGACCGGCGGGCGGGCGGCGCTGCCCACGTCGTGCCGGGTCAGACCGAGAGGACCTGGCGGCCGGCGTGCTGGCCGCAGTTCGGGCAGGCCTGGTGCGGCGGCTTGAGCTGGCCGCAGGCGCGGTTCGGGCAGGGGGCCAGCGTGGGGGCGCTCGCCTTCCACTGCGACCGGCGGGCGCGGGTGTTGGCGCGGGACATCTTCCGCTTCGGGACGGCCACGATCAGTTCTCCTCAGGGTCGCCCGGACGGTCGGTGACCGCTCCGGTGGTGAAACGGCCGGCGAGGCCGGCCCAGCGGGGGTCGACCAGCTCGTGCGAGTGGTCGTCCGGCAGGTCGTCGAGGCGCTGGCCGCAGCCGGAGCACAGGCCGGCGCAGTCCTCGGTGCAGGTGGGCGAGAGCGGAAGGGCGAGGACGACGGCGTCGCGCACCATCGGCTGGAGGTCGATGCGCTCGCCCTCGACGAGGCGGACCTCGTCCTCCTCGCTGGTGGCCTCGGTGGTGCTGCCCGGGTAGGCGAACAGCTCCTGGACGTCGAGGTCGTAGGTGTCCTCGACCGGGTCCAGGCACCGGGCGCACTGGCCCTCGACCGGGACCTCGACGTCGCCGGAGACCAGCACGCCCTCCATCACCGACTCCAGCCGCAGCCGCAGGTGGACCGGCGCGCCCTCGGGGACGCCGATCAACTCCAGCCGCCAGCCCTCCGGGGCCGGGATGGTGCGGTCGAGCTCCTGCATCGAGCCCGGACGGCGGCCGAGCTCGCGCAGTTCCACGGCCCAGGGGTCGGCAGCGGGGCGCCGGGCGTCGGAGGACGCGGCGCCGGGGCGGCGGTCGGCAGGTGCGGCAGGCATGTCAGTACTCGCGGTCGTCAGGTGGGAGGGGATCCGGCCGGGCGCGGACACCGGTGGTCGGACCAGCAACCGAGACTACCCGATCCCGCGCCGTCGCCGTCCGGGCCGCCGGGACGTCCTCCGGCCTAGGGCTCGCGCAGCGTCTCGCGGGCCTTCTCCACCGAGCGCAGCATCCGCTCGAGGGTGGTGCCGAAGTCGGCCAGCCGGGTGTCGACGTACTCGTCGACCTCGGCGCGCATCCGGTTGACCTCGGCGACGGTCTGCGCGCCGAGCTCGTCGGAGCGGGCCACCGCGCCGCGGTAGACCTCGGTCTCGCTGACCAGCCGCTCGTGCTCGGCCTGCGCGGCGGCGAGCACCTCGGCGTGCTGGGCCTGGGCGTCGGCGAGCACCGCCTCGTGGTGGGCCTGCGCCTCGGCGACCAGCCGGTCGGCCTCCGCCTCGGCCCGGGTGAGCAGGTCCTCGGCCTCGGCCTGGGCACGGGCGAGCAGCTCGTCGCGCTGCCGCCGGGCGGTGCCGAGGACCTCCTCGCGCTGGCGGCGGGCGGAGGCGACCAGCCGGTCGGCCTCCTCGCGGGTGCGGCCGGTGAGCTGCTCGGCCTCGGCCTGCGCCTGCTCGAGGATCTCGGTGCGCTGCTCGACGATCGCGCCGGCCGCGTGCACCTCCTCGGGCAGGTTCTCCCGCAGGTCGTCGAGCAGGTCGAGCAGGTGGTCGCGCGGCACCATGCACGAGCCGGACATGGGCACGCTGCGCGCGCTCTCGATGACCCGGCTGAGCTCGTCGACGACCTCGTAGAGCCGGTAGACGACCTCGGTCACGGCTGCGCCCCGTCGTCGCGCTTGGCCAGCAGCCGCTCGAGGACCGCCTTGGGCACCAGCCGGGAGACGTCGCCGCCGAAGGTGGCGATCTGCTTGACCAGGCTGGAGGACAGGTGGCCGACCTGCGGCGCCGTGGGCACGAACAGCGTCTCGACGCCGGCCAGCTCGCGGTTCATCTGCGCCATCTGCAGCTCGTACTCGAAGTCGCCGACCGCCCGCAGGCCCTTGACCACCACCGGGATGTCGTGGCTGCGGCAGTAGTCGACGAGCAGACCGCTGAAGCTGTCGACGACGACGTTGGGCAGCTCCGCCACCGCGTCGCGCAGCAGCTCCATGCGCTCGTCGACGGAGAACAGCCCGGCCTTGCCGGGGTTGACCAGGACGGCGACCACGAGCTCGTCGTACAGCGCGGCGGCCCGGGTGATGACGTCGACGTGGCCGTTGGTGACCGGGTCGAACGACCCGGGACAGACCGCTCGCCTCACGGGAGGCGACCGTACCGGAGCAACGCCTCCCCGTAGCGGCGGTCGCGGATACCGGTCAGCGGTGTCGGCCACTCCCAGGGCTCCTCGCGGGAGGACCGCTCGACGACGACGACCGCGTCCGGGGCGAGCCACTCCCCCGTCACCAGCGCACTCAGCACGCCGCGCACCTCCTCGGCCGGGACGGCGTAGGGCGGGTCGGCGAGCACGAGGTCGAAGCGGGCCGGCGGCGCGCCGCCGACGACGGTGGGCACCGACCCCGCGACCACCCGCGCGCCGGGCAGGCCGACGGCGGCGACGTTGGCGCGCAGCACCGGCAGCACGCGGGGACCGTTCTCGACGAGCACCACCTGCGCCGCGCCGCGGGACAGCGCCTCCAGCCCGAGCGCGCCGGAGCCGGCGTAGAGGTCGAGGACGGTGGCGCCGTCGAGGTCGAGCAGGGTGCCCAGGCTGTTGAACAGCCCCTCGCGGGCGCGGTCGCCGGTGGGCCGCACCCCGCTGGGCGGCACCTTGAGCCGCCGGCCCCCGGCGGCGCCGGAGATCAGGCGGGTCATGCCTTCTCGAGGTAGTCGGCGCGCTCGTCGGTGGCCAGGGCGGCGACCTCGGCGGCCAGGCCCGGGTGGTCGGCCAGCCCGCGCTCGGTGGCCAGCAGCGCGGTCGCCTCGGCGCGGGCGGTGGCGATGAGCTCCTCGTCCTCGAGCAGGGACAGCAGCTTGACGGTGGAGCGCCGCCCGGACTGCGCGGCGCCGAGGACGTCGCCCTCGCGGCGGGTCTCGAGGTCCACGCGGGCGAGCTCGAAGCCGTCGGAGGTGCCGGCGACCGCGGCCAGCCGCTGCCCGGTCGCCGTCGTCTCGCGGGCCTCGGTGACCAGCAGGCACAGCCCGCGGTGCCTGCCCCGGGCGACGCGACCGCGCAGCTGGTGGAGCTGGCTGACGCCGAAGCGGTCGGCGTCCATGACCACCATGACGGTGGCGTTGGGCACGTCGACGCCGACCTCGACGACGGTGGTGGCGACCAGGACGTCGACCTCGCGGGCGGCGAAGGCCCGCATGGTCGCCTCCTTGGCCTCGGGCGTCATGCGGCCGTGCAGCACCGCCAGCCGCAGCCCGGCGAGTGGCCCCTCGCTGAGCGCCTCGGCGACGTCGAGCACGGCCAGCGGCGGGCGCCGGTCGCCGTCGCCGCCGCTCTCCTGCGGGGCGTCGGCCTCGTCGGGCTCGTCCTCGCTGCCGGTGTCCTCATCGCCGATCCGCGGGCACACGACGTAGGCCTGCCGCCCGGCGGCGACCTCCTCGCGCAGCCGCTCCCAGGCGCGGTCGAGCCAGGCGGGCCTGTCGCTGACGGGGACCACCGAGCTGGCCACCCCGCCGCGGCCGCTGGGCAGCTGCCGCAGCACGGAGGTCTCCAGGTCGCCGTAGACGGTCATCGCGACGGTGCGCGGGATCGGCGTGGCGGTCATGACCAGCACGTGCGGCGGCCGGTTGCCCTTGGCGCGCAGCGCGTCGCGCTGCTCCACGCCGAAGCGGTGCTGCTCGTCGACGACGACCAGGCCGAGGTCGGCGAACTCGACGCCCTCCTGCAGCAGCGCGTGGGTGCCGACGACGATCCCGGCACTGCCGTCGGCCACCGCGGCGCGGGCGGCGCGGCGGGCGGCGGCCTTGAGCGAGCCGGTGAGCAGCACGACCCTCGTGCCGGCGGGGTCGCCGTCGAGCTCGCCGGCGCGGGCCAGCGGGCCGAGCATCGCCGCGATGCTCCGGGCGTGCTGCGCGGCGAGGACCTCGGTGGGTGCCAGCAGGGCGGCCTGCCCGCCGGCGTCGACCACCTGCGCCATGGCGCGCAGCGCGACGACGGTCTTGCCGGAGCCGACCTCGCCCTGCAGCAGCCGGTGCATCGGGTGCTCGCGGGACAGCTCGGCGGCGAGCTCCTCCCCCACCTGCCGCTGTCCCTCGGTCAGCTCGAAGGGCAGTGCGGCGTCGACGGCGTCGAGCAGGCCGCCGCTCCGGCGCGGGCGGGCGGTGCCCGGCTCCAGGGCCGCGGCCCGGCGGCGGGCGCCCAGCACCAGCTGCAGGACCAGCGCCTCGTCCCACTTGAGACGCTCCTCGGCGCGCTCGACGTCCTCGTCGCTGGTGGGCCGGTGCACGTCGAGCAGGGCGGCGGGGAGGCTGAGCAGCCCGTGGCGGCGGCGCAGGTCCTCGGGCAGCGGGTCCTCGACGAAGCCGAAACCGCCGGAGGCGTCGAGCAGCAGCCGCACCGACTTCTGGATCACCCAGCTGGAGACCTCCTTGCTCGCCGGGTAGATCGGGATGAGCGCGCGGGCCCAGTCCTCGTCGTCGTCGCCGGTGATCAGGTGGAAGTCCGGGTGGGCGAACTGCTTGGTCCGGCGGTACTCGCCGACCGTGCCGGCGAACAGCCCCCAGGCGCCCTCCTCGAGCTTCCCGAACTTCCGGTTGAAGAAGACCAGCTGCATCTCGCCGGCGCCGTCGCCGACGGTGACCTCGGTGAGCGTTCCCGGCCGGTTGCGCATCCGCCGGCTGGTCACCCGCCGGACCTGGGCGAGCACGGTCACGCGGTCGCCGACCTGCAGGTCGTCGAGGCGGGTGATCTCGCCACGGCGGGCGTAGCGGCGGGGGTAGTGGCGCAGCAGGTCCCGGACGGTGCGCAGCCCGAGCGACTCGGCCATCGCCTTGGCCGTCTTGGCGCCGAGCACGCGCGCGAGGTCGGTGTCGAGGGTCACCGCCATCGGGCTACTCCACCCCCACCTGCAGCGGCAGGACCGCGCCGGCGTCGTAGCGGACCACCTCGACGGTGGGGTGGACGGCGGCCAGGTGCCTGCAGACGGCGTCGCCGAGCGCGGCGTCCGGCCCGACGACGAGCGTGGCCATCTCGCCGCCGGCCGACAGCAGCCGGTCGAGCAGGTCGCAGGCGACCGCGGCGAGGTCGCGCCCGACCACCACGACGTCGCCCTCCGCCGAGCCGAGCGCGTCGCCGGGGTGGCAGAACCCGGCGCTGGTGAGCGCCTCCTGCTCGGCGACGGTGACCTCGGCCCAGCGGGTGGCCGCGGCGGCCTCGGCCATGGCGATGACGTCGTCGCCGAAGCGGCGGGCGGGGTCGGCGACGGCGATGGCCGCCAGGCCCTGCACCGGCGAGCGGGTGGGGACCACGGCGACGTCGCGGCCGGCCGCGCGGGCCCGTTCGGCGGCGCGCGCGGCGACCGGGGTCAGCGCGGGGTCGTTGGGCAGGACGACGACGTCGCAGGCGGCCGAGACGAGCACCTCGTCGAGCAGCTCGTCCTCGTCCACGCCGTCGGGACCGCAGGTGACCACGCGGACGCCCTCGCCGGAGAACAGCTGCGCCAGGCCCTCCCCCGGCACGACCGCGACGACGGCGCGCCGGCCCGGCACCGGGGCGGGCGGGCGGACCGGCGCCAGGGGGGTGACGGTGATCCGGTGCGGCCGGCCGGCCTCGATGCCGGCCTCGATCGCGCCGCCGACGTCGCTGGTGTGCACGTGCACGTTCCACTGCCGGCCGGTGGGGGTGTCGACGCCCACGACGACCAGGCTGTCGCCGAGGGCGGCCAGCCGGGACTGCAGGACGGTGACGGCGGCCTCGTCGGCGTCGGCGAGCAGGTACTGCACCTCGCTGCCGGGGCCCGCCGGCGGCTGCGCCGGGACGGTGGCGGGGTCGGCGGGGTGCGCCGGGCGGGGCACCAGCGGCGGGCGCGCGAGCTCGACACCGGTGACGGTGGCGACCAGGGCGTCGAGGACCAGGCAGAGGCCGGCGCCCCCGGCGTCGACCACGCCGGCGTCGCGCAGCGCGTCGAGCTGGCCGGGGGTGGCCTCCAGGGCCGTGCGCGCGCCGTCGGCGGCGGCGGTGACGACGTCGGCCAGGGCGGTGCGGCCCTCGGCGACGGCGGCCACGGCGCACTCGGCGCCCGCGCGGGCGACGGTGAGGAACGTGCCCTCCTCCGGGTCGGCGACCGCGGAGTAGGCGGTGTCGGCGGCCTTCTGCAGCGCCGCGGCCAGCGCGGGGCCGTCGGCGGGCTCCTGGCCGGCGAGCTGGTCGGACAGGCCGCGCACCAGCTGGGCGAGGATGGTGCCGCTGTTGCCGCGGGCGCCGAGGACCGCGCCGCGGGTGAGCGCGGTCCAGGCCGGCTCGCGCCCCCCTGCGGTGTCGAGCTCGGCGACCGCCGCCTGCGCGGTGAGCAGCAGGTTGGTGCCGGTGTCGCCGTCGGGCACGGGGAAGACGTTGAGGTCGTCGAGGCTGCGCCGTCCCGCGGACAGCGCGGTGACCGCGGCGCGGCACCAGCGACCGACCGCGGCGTCGTCCAGCGCCTGCAGCACGGCCGGAGGGTACCCGCGGAGACGGACGGACCCGGTCCCGTGGCGGAGCCGGACCCGGTCCCGTGGCGGAGCCGGACCCGGTCCTCCTCCGACCTCGGCGACGGCTCCGCGGAGGAGCGGTTATGCTGGACGACGGTCTCGCGGTCGCCGCCTGTGCGCCGCCGTCTGAAAATCGATTCTCTGGGAGTGATCCACCGTGGCTGCCGTGTGCGATGTCTGTGGCAAGGGGCCCGGTTTCGGTATGTCGGTGTCGCACTCGCACCGCCGCACGCCGCGCCGTTGGAACCCGAACATCCAGTCGGTGCGGGCGCTCGTCGCCCCCGGCAACCGCAAGCGGATCAACGCCTGCACCTCGTGCATCCGCGCGGGCAAGGTCGTCCGCGCCTGATCGCCGGGCCTCCTGACGGAGGCCGCCGCTCGCCGAGGACCCCGGAGGTCGCCGACCTCCGGGGTCCTTCGCGTGCGCGGAGGGTCAGCGGGCGCCGATCCCGCGGGCCCGCGCCGCCGTGACCACCAGGTCCACCACGGCCCCCAGCGGCAGCGCCGTCCCGTCGACGACGAGGTGGTAGTGCCGGGCGGCCGCCGGGTCGCAGCGGTAGAAGTGCCGGACGTAGGCCTCGCGGGTGGTGTCGTTGGCCTCGAGCTCCCGCCGCAGCTCGTCCGCCGGGCGGCCGTAGCGCGCCACCGCCGCCCGGAGCCGGGCGTCCGGCGGGCCGTCGAGCCGCACGTGCAGGGCGTCGGGCCGGTCGCGCAGCACCAGCGCCCCGGCGCGGCCGAGCACCACCCCGCCGGCGCCGTCGGCGATCTCGCGCAGCACCCGCTCGGTGTGCTCGCGGTAGGCCCGCTCGTCGGGCTGCGTGGTCGCCGGCATGACGCCGCCGACCGGGTCGGGCATGGCCCCGAGCGAGGCCACCAGCCGCCACAGGCCGCGCACGACGCGCTCGTCGTTGGCCTCGGCGTCGTCCTGGGAGACGCCGAGCCGGCCGGCCACCTGGGCCGGGATCGCCCGGTCGTGGAAGGCCAGGCCGAGCCGCTCGGCGACGGCGGGGCCGACCTCCGGCCCGCCCGCACCGTAGGACGCGGAGATCGTCACGACGCCCACGGCCGCTCCTCCTCGCCGACGAGGTCCCCGTCGATGCGCCGGCCGAGGAACACCGCCCCGGCCTCACCGGCGTAGATGCCGTACCCCGGGACGGGCGTGTATCCCATCGCCGCGTACAGCGCGAGCGCCTCGGGCTGGCGGTCGCCGGAGTTGAGCACGACCGAGCGGTACCCCGAGGCGCGCGCGGAGTCCTCGAGCGCGGTGACCAGCACCTGGGCCAGGCCGCGCCGGCGGAAGCGCGGCACGACGTACACGCGCTTGACCTCGACGACGGCGGGGTCCTCGCCCTCGCCGTGCCGGCGCCAGGCGCCGCAGCCGGCCGGCTCGCCGTCGACCTCGGCGACGAGGAACAGCCCGGCCGGGGGCACGAACTCGGCCGGGTCGACGGCGGCGCCGTCCGGGCCGCCGTAGCGGACCACGTACTCCTGCTGAACCCGCTCGACGAGGTCGCGGGCCAGCGGGTCGTCGTAGGGCACCGCGCGCAGCCGCGCGACCGACCCGTCGCGCAGCCGCACCTCAGCCGAAGTGGACATGCCCGGTCCCCTCCGCGCCGACCGCCACCGCGATGTCGGCCGCGGGCTCCCCGCTGACGGACACGCCCGGCTCCCCCTCCTCGACCCGCCCGATCGGCACCCACCCCTCCGGCAGCGCCGCGGCCGGCGGGAAGGTGGCCAGCAGCGCGTGGTCCTCCCCGCCGGTGAGCACCCAGGCCAGGGGATCGGCGCCGAGGGCCGCCGCCACCTGCTGCAGCGGACCGGGCGGCTCCAGCGTCGCACGCACCAGCGCGGCCCGGTCGACGTCCAGGACGACGCCGCTGTCGGTGGCCAGGTGCCCCGCGTCGGCGAGCAGGCCGTCGCTGACGTCGCACATGGCCGTCGCGCCGGCGTCGGCCGCGGCCGGCCCGGCGAGGTACGGCGGGGTGGGGCGGCGGTGCGCGGTCACGGCGGCCAGCGGGCTGCTGAAGCCGCGGCGCAGCACGGCCAGCCCGCACGCCGACCAGCCCAGCCGCCCGGCGACGGCGAGCACGTCCCCGGGCCGGGCCCCCGAGCGCAGCACCGGCTCCCGGCCGCCGAGGTCGCCCAGCGCGGTGACCGACAGGACGACGGCGCCGCTGTCGGGCGCCGAGGCCACGGTGTCCCCGCCGACGACGGCGGCGCCCAGCGGCGCGCACTCGGCGGCCATCCCGGCGGCCACGCCCTCCAGCCACGAGGTGGGCGTGTCGGCGGGGCAGGCCAGCCCGACCAGCAGCGCGGTGGCCACCCCGCCCATCGCGGCGACGTCGGCGAGGTTCGCGGCGGCGGCCTTGTGCCCCACGTCCTCGGCCGAGGACCAGTCGCGGCGGAAGTGGCGGCCCTCGACGAGCACGTCGGTGGTGGCGACCACCCGGCCGTCGGGCACCCGCAGCACCGCGGCGTCGTCGCCGGGGCCGACCTGCGCGACCCGCGCTGCGCCGGCGCGGGCGACCACCCGGGCGATGACGCCGAACTCCCCCACGACCCGCACGCTGTCGGCGGGGTCCTCGCGCGGCACCAGCGGACGGGGCCGTGTCACAGGCCACTCCGGGTCGCTGGGGTACGTTGCGCTCCGGTCCGTCTGCCGGTGGCAGGCAGCCACCCGCAGAGCCGTCCGAGGAAGGTCGTCCCGTGGTCCACGCCTACATCCTGATCCAGACCGAGGTCGGCAAGGCCGCCCAGGTGGCGTCCACGATCAGCGAGATCGCCGGCGTGACCAAGGCCGAGGACGTCACCGGCCCCTACGACGTCATCGTCCGCGCCGAGGCCGAGACCGTCGACGAGCTCGGTCGCCTGGTGGTCGCCCGCGTCCAGTCGGTCGACGGCATCACGCGCACGCTGACCTGCCCCGTCGTCAACATCTGAGCCGCTGAGCGAGGACACCCCCGCCCCGGACCCGGCACCGGCGCCCGCGCGCGACCCGCTGCGCCGGCTGGCGCTGGTCGCGACCGCCGTGATCGTGCCGGTGCTCGTGGCGCTGCTCGTCCTGGTCCGCGTGGTCGGCGGCGACGACGACGGCGACGACGAGCCGGTCGCCGACGTCAGCGGCGCCCCGACGCAGCAGCGCGCCGAGGACCTCCCCGTGCTGCCGGTCGAGGTCCCGCCGCCGACGCCGGAGGCCGACGCGGCCTGCCCAGCCCTGATGTCCGGCCTCCCCCTCGACCTGACCGGGGAGCCGCAGCGGCTGGTCGACTCCGACACCCCGTACGCCGCCGCCTGGGGCGAGCCGCCGGTCGTGCTGGTGTGCGGCGTGCCGCAGCCCGCGGGCCTGGTCGCCGGCGAGGGGCTGCTGCAGATCGACCGGGTCACCTGGTTCGTCGAGCAGACCGAGGAGGCGACGACCTGGACCGCGGTCGACCGCGCCGCCTACGTGCAGGTGACCCTGCCGCCCGACGTCGACAGCGCCCCGGTCACCGTGCTCAGCGGCGTCATCGCCGACACCCTGCCGCCGCGCTGAGGCCCCTCAGACGGCCGGGAGGCGCTCCAGCTGGGCCCGGACGGCGGCGTGCACCTCGTCGCCCGCCGCCTCCCCGGTGGCCGCCACGGCGGTCACCCCGACGCTGAACACCCCGTGCGCGCACCAGGCGAACGCCGCCGGGCCGGACAGCCCGGTCGCCGGGTCGACCTCGGCGACGGTGAGCAGGCTGCAGCCCTCGGGCAGCGACGACGGGTCGTGCCGCAGCACGCCGTCGTAGAGCTCGGCGTCGTTGCCGGCGAGGTCGCGCGCGTAGGCGGCCGCGCCGGCGGGGTCGGCGAACTGGTCGAGGAAGACGCTGGTGAGCGGGCCGGCCGTGGCGCCCCAGAAGCGCTCCCAGCCGTGCCGGTAGCCGTACTCGCGCAGCACCGCGCGCTCGCGGGCGGGGTCGTCGGAGTAGGTGGCCACGTCGTCGACGGTCTTGGCGCCGGCGGGGGGCTGCAGGTCGGCGTCGGCGATCCGCGGGAGGCCGGAGGGCACCTCGTCGAGCAGCAGCTCCTCCAGCTCCTCGACGCCCTCCGGCGTGGCGGGGGCGGGCGCGGGGGTGGCGCTGGTCGGCGTGCAGCCGGTGGCCGGCACGAGCGACACCAGCCCGGCGAGGACGGCCGCGAGCCGGCCCGGGGTCACCGGGGGGTCCGCTGGTCCCCCGGCCGGCCCGCACGGGTCAGTGCGGAGGTGACCAGCCGGTCCACCAGCTCGGGGTAGGACACCCCGCTGGCCGCCCACATCCGCGGGAACATCGAGATGGGCGTGAAGCCCGGCATGGTGTTGACCTCGTTGACGACCAGCCGCTCGCGGCCGTCGGGCCCGGTGCCGAGGAAGAAGTCCACCCGCGCGAGGCCCTCGCAGTCCAGGGCGAGGTAGGCGCGGCGGGAGGCCTCCTGCACCATCCGCGTCTGCTCGGGCGTGAGGT
The DNA here is from genome assembly GCF_054050455.1 of Geodermatophilus sp. SYSU D00684. Lineage (NCBI taxonomy): Bacteria > Bacillati > Actinomycetota > Actinomycetes > Geodermatophilales > Geodermatophilaceae > Geodermatophilus > Geodermatophilus sp. SYSU D00684. The sequence goes on from NZ_JBJGZI010000006.1 coordinate 88,657, forward strand.
CGGCCGGGACGTCGAACTCGACGGCGTCCTCGAGGTACTTGGCGTCGAAGTCGTACCAGTCGGTGCCGGGCTTCAGCCGGATCTCGGCCGGCAGGCTGGCCTCCGGCGGCCCGCCGTCGCGGCCGGCGAGCACGCCGCACTCGATCTCCCGGCCGGGCACGGCGGCCTCGACGACGACCTTCGGGTCGACGGCGGCCGCGGTGGCCACCGCCTCGGGGAACTGCCCCCAGTCGGTGACCCGGGTGATGCCGATGCTGGACCCGGCGCGCGAGGGCTTGACGAACACCGGCAGGCCCAGCCGCTCGCGGTCCTCGGCGGTCAGCAGGTCCGGGTCGGCCGACAGAGCGCCCTCGGCGTCGCGGAGCACCACGTGGTCGCCCTGCGGCAGCCCGGCGGCGGCCAGGAGCTTCTTGGTGAACTCCTTGTCCATCGACGCGGCGCTGGCGAACACGCCCGACCCGACGTACGGGAGCCCGCTCATCTCCAGCAGCCCCTGGATGGTGCCGTCCTCGCCGTAGGCGCCGTGCAGCACCGGGAAGACGACGTCGACCTCGGTGAGCACCGGGCCGATCGCGGCGGCCGGCTCCAGCACGGCCAGCCCGCGGCCGGCGGGGTCGCCGACCAGCGACACCGCCGTCCCGCCGGTGACCTCGGGCAGCCGGCCGCCGTCGATGGCCAGCCGCTGGCCCTCGTCGGGGAGCACCCAGCGGCCGTCGCGGGCGATGCCGACGGGGACCACCTCGTAGCGCTCCCGGTCCAGCGCCGCCATCACGCTCCCGGCGCTGACGCAGGAGATGGCGTGCTCGGCGCTGCGCCCCCCGAACACGACCGCGACGCGCACCTTGCCCGTTCCGCTCATCGCGGCCGACCCTAGTCGACGGCCTCCGCGCGTCCCCCCGGCTCCCGCGGGGCCGGCACGCGGGCCGTGTGGGAACCTCGACGGCGATGCGGGAGAACGCGGCCCCTCCGGTGGACCCCCGACCTCCGGCGACGACGGCGCACCAGGGGGAAGCCGCCGTGCGCCGGCACCCGCTCCCCCTGCGGCTGGCCGGCGCGGCGGTGCACGCCTACACGGCGCTGGGCGCGGTGCTGGCGCTGCTGTTCGTGCTGGCCGCGATCGAGGGCGAGGTCGAGGCCGCGCTGTGGATCGGGCTGGCCGCGCTGGTGGTCGACGGCACCGACGGGATGCTGGCCCGGCGCGCGCGGGTCAAGGAGACGATCCCCTGGTTCGACGGCTCGCTGCTGGACAACATCGTCGACTACCTGACCTACGTCTTCGCCCCCGTCGTCCTGCTGTGGACCACCGGCATGCTGCCGCACGGGCCGGTGGGCTGGGTGCTGGCCGCACTGCCACTGCTGGCATCGAGCTACCAGTTCTGCCGGGTCGACGCGAAGACCGACGACCACACCTTCCTCGGCTTCCCGAGCTACTGGAACGTCGTCGCGTTCTACGCGGTCGTGCTCGACCTGTCGCAGGTGGCCGTGGCCGTGGTGCTCGTCGTCTTCTCGGTGCTGGTGTTCGTGCCGGTGCGCTACCTCTACCCGTCGCGGACCGAGGCGCTGTGGCAGGTGAGCATGGCGCTGACCGCCGTCTGGTTCGTCTCCTACGCCGTGCTGGTCGCCCAGCTGCCCGACCCGAACCCGTTCGTCGTCGCGCTGTCGTTCGCCTACGTCGTCTACTACCTCGCCTTCAGCGGCTGGCTCACCGCCCGCGCCGCCCACCGCCGCCGCCGGGACGCCCGCACCGCCTGAGCCGCTGGAACGGCCCCCTCGCAGGGGCTCGCGCCGAGCGGAGCGAGGCGTGGGGGGCGAGGGGGTCCTTGCTCAGAAGGGGGCGCGGACGACCAGCTCGACGTTGCGGTCGGCGGGCGTGCCGGCCAGCGGCGATCCCAGGCCCGCGTACGGCACGTTGGCCGCCAGCTCGCGGTGCAGCGCCGCCAGCGCGGCGGGGTCCCCGGCGGCGGGGTCGTCGGCGGCCGGCGGCCGGGCGGGGCTGTCGTGGTCGACCATCGTGCAGACCAGCGACAGCGTGCCGTCGCCGTTGTCGAGCAGCTCCACCAGTCGGGCCTGCCCGGGCCAGTCGACGACGGCGCAGGTGGTCACCTCCCACAGCCCGCGGCCGGGCTCGTGCGGGTGCGCCCACGGCCGCACCTCGCTGACGTGCGTGTGCCCGTTGAGCCACAGCACCACGTTCGGGTACCGGTGCAGCAGCGCGAGCAGCTCGGGGGCGCCGAGCGCGGTGTCGCCGGCGGCGGGCTGCCCGCCCAGGGCGTCGGAGCGGGTGAGCGTGCCCGACCCGTGGTGCGAGAGCAGGACCACCAGCCGGTCGGCGTTGCCCGTGGCCACCCGCCCGCCGTCGGGACCGGGCGCCGACGACGACACCTCGCGCAGCCGCTCCTCCAGCCACCGCGCCTGCGCCGCGTCGACCGAGCCCGCGGCGCCGCCGGTGACCCGGGTGGTGTCCAGGCAGACGACGCGCACGCCGGGCAGCCCGTCCCAGGCGTAGTAGGCGGTGCCGTCGCGCAGGTTCTCCTCGGTGAACCCGTGGCCGGCCGGCGCCCCGCCGTCGGAGAGGTGCGCGGCGACGAAGGACCGGCGGTCGATGAACCGGCGGTCGGCCACCGGCGTCACCGGGCGGGAGGTGGCGGTGGTGAAGACCTCGGAGCGGTGCGTGAACAGGCGCAGCGCGTCGTCCAGCTGCAGGGCGGGGTCGACGTCGACCGGCTTGCGCCCGGCGCCGAGGACGGCGGCCAGCGCGGGCGTGGGGACGCCGACGCCCTGGATGAGCGCCTCGTGGTTGCCGTGGCAGCCCAGCCACGGCAGCCGCAGCCCCTCGGCGGCGAAGGCCGCGAACGCCGCCTCCAGCAGCCCGGGGCGGGCGGGGAAGCCGAACCGCTCGTGGTGGACGCCGCCGTCGTCGTCGGGCCGCCAGAACAGGTCGTGCGGCCACCCGGAGGCCTGCACCCCGTCGTAGGCGGTCAGCCCGGCGCCGGGTGAGACCACGCCCCCGCCGAGGACGGCGAGGTACAGCTCCAGCTCGTTCCACTGCGCGTTGTCGATGGCGTCGCCGGTGGTGACCACCACCTGCAGCGGCTGGCCGGTCCGCGGCGCCCCGGTCAGGCCGTTGAGGGTGCGCACCAGCGCGTCGACGGCGTGCGCGGTCAGCGCCTCCTGCGGCCGGTGCATGGGCACGAGGGCGCGCATCCGCGGGTCGGCCTCGAAGCGGTGGAAGAACTCGAAGCGGGCCGGCGAGCAGACGTCGGCCAGCTGCAGGTCGGTGACGTGCGCGAGGCAGGCGACCGCCCGCACGCCCCGGCGCGGCGGCTCCCACGCCGGCCCGACCAGTTCGCGGCGCACCCGGTGGGGCTCCCCGGCCGCCCACGCGAGCGCCCGGTAGTCACCGTCCCGGCCGGCGTGCAGCACGGGGCCGGCCGCGAGGACGCGGTCGAGGGTGGTGCGGCTCATCCCGTCAGACGGCGTCGAGCGCGGCGGTGAGATCGGCGACGACGTCATCGGTGTCCTCGATGCCGCAGGAGAAGCGCAGGAAGCCCCCCGGGACGGCGTCCCCGCCCCACTGCGCCCGCCGGTCGACGGTGCTGTGCACGCCGCCGAAGCTGGTCGCCGCGGTCCACAGCCGGCTCGCGGCGAGGAACCGCGACACCGCGGCCTCGTCGGCGAGCTCGGCCGAGACGACGCCGACCGGCCGCAGCATCTGCCGGGTGGCGAGCTCGTGGGAGGGGTCCGAGGGGAGCCAGGGCCACCGGACGCCGGTCACCGCCGGGTGGCCGGCGAGGACCTCGGCCACCGCCGCGGCGGTCTGCGCCTGGCGGGCCAGCCGCAGGTCCAGCGTGCTCATCGACCGGTGCCCGAGCCACGCGTCGAACGCGCCGGGCGTGCTGCCGGTGTGGTCGCGCCAGCCCTTGAGCCGGTCGAACACCTCGCCGGAGGTGGTGCTCACGTGGCCGAGCAGCAGGTCGCTGTGCCCGGTGAGCGCCTTGGTGTCGGCGCCCACGGTGAGGTCGGCGCCCAGCGCCAGCGGCCGCTGGCCGAGCGGGGTGGCGGTGGTGTTGTCGACGGCGAGCAGCGCCCCGGCCGCCCGGGTCGCGCGGGCCACGGCCGCGATGTCGCAGACGTCGAGCTGCGGGTTGCTCGGGGTCTCGAGGAGGACCATCCGGGCGCCGTCGAGGTCCCCGCGGGCGGCGACGTCGCCGATCCCGGTCGTCGGCACGTACTCCACGCGGACGCCGAGCCGTTCGAGCTCGTCACGGGCGAGCAGCCGGGTCGCGTAGTAGCCGTCGGCGGGCAGCACCACGCGGTCGCCGGCCGACACCAGCGCGGTCACCGCCGCGGTGACCGCGGCCATGCCGGTGGAGAAGGCGAGGCACCGGCCGCCGTCGAGCTCACCGACGGCGTCCTCGAACGCCCGGAACGTCGGGTGCTCGGTGCGGGCGTAGGCGTCGGCGCCGTCGGCGCGCGGCGGGCGGTCGCCGAGGTGGAAGGGGGCGGCGAACACCGGCGAGGGGCGCAGCGGGGTGCCCGGCACCGGCGGGGCGTCGCCCGCCCGGACCGAGCGGGTGCCGTCGCCCCACCCAGCAGGGAGCGTCGTCACTCCGGCTCGGCCCGGGGGTGCGTCGTCACTCCGGCTTCGCTTCCCGACTCATGATCTCCTTCACCATCTGCGCGGCCGGCACGCCCTCGTGGCAGACCCGCACGACCGCCTCGGTCACCGGCACGTCGACGCCGTGCGCGCGGGCCAGGTCCAGCACCGGGCGGCAGCTCTTGACCCCCTCGGCGGTCTGCCGGGTGGTGGCCTGCACCTCCTCCAGCGACAGGCCCCGCCCCAGCTTCTCCCCGAACGTGCGGTTGCGCGACAGCGGCGAGCTGCAGGTGGCCACCAGGTCGCCCAGCCCCGCCAGGCCGGCGAAGGTCGAGGGCTCCGCGCCCAGGGCCACGCCCAGGCGGGTGGTCTCGGCCAGGCCGCGGGTGATCAGGGAGGCCCGGGTGTTGTCGCCGAAGCCCATCCCCTCGGCGATGCCGCAGGCCAGCGCGATGACGTTCTTCACCGCGCCGCCGAGCTCGCAGCCGACGAGGTCGGCGTTGGTGTACGGCCGGAAGTAGACGGTGTGGCAGGCGGCCTGCAGCGCGGCGGCCCGGTCGGGGTCGGTGCAGGCGATGACGGTGGCGGCCGGCTGCTCCTCGGCGATCTCCCGCGCCAGGTTGGGCCCCGACAGTGCCGCCACCCGGTCCGGGCCCGCGCCGGTGACCTCGCGGATGACCTCGCTCATCCGCTTGGTCGTGCCGAGCTCGACGCCCTTCATCAGCGACAGCAGCGTCGCGTCCGGGGGCAGCAGCGGCGCCCACTCGAGCAGGTTGGTGCGCAGCGACTGGGAGGGGACGGCGAGCACCACGACGTCGGCGCCGTCGAGGGCCTCGGCGGCGTCGGGGGTCGCCGTCAGCGCGCGGGGCAGCGGCACGCCGGGCAGGTACTCGGGGTTCTCCCCGGTCTCGGCGATCGCCCGGGCCAGCTCCGGCCGGCGGGCGTGCAGGGACACCGTGCAGCCGGCGTCGGCGAGCACCTTGGCGAAGGTGGTGCCCCAGGAGCCGGCGCCCAGGACGGCGGCGCGGGTGCCCCGCCCGAGGCGGTCCAGCTCGCTCACGCAGCGCTCCCCGGGAGGTCGCCGGGCAGCGACCGCCCCGGCCGGGGGGCGAACGAGGCGGGGGCCGGCTCACCCCGGAGGCCGGACAGCAGGTCGCGCACCCGGCCCATGATGAGGTCCGTGGTCTCGCGGAGCAGGTCCGGGGTCAGCGGCCGGCCGGCGCGGACCTCGGCCCGCAGCGCGGACAGGTCGACCGGCTCTCCGACGGCGTAGTCCGCGGGCGCCCGGAAGCGCAGGCGCAGCTTCTTGGTGTGGTAGTCGTGCACCCGGTGCGGGCCCCACTGGGCCACCGGCAGCACCACCGCGTCGGTGGTCAGCGCCAGCCGCGCGACGCCGGTGCGCGCCTGCATCGGCCACCAGTCGGGGTCGCGGGTCACCGAGCCCTCGGGGTAGATGACGACGACGTTACCCGCCTCCAGGTCGGCCGCCGCGGCGGCCAGGGAGCCGCGGGCGTCGGCGGAGCCGCGGGCCACCGGGATCTGCCCGGCGTGCCGGAGGATCTTCCCGACGACGCCCTTGAACACGGCCTGCTTGGCCAGGAAGTGCGGCACCCGCCCGTTGTCGTAGACCAGCCGTGCGCAGGCCAGCGGGTCGAGCACCGACACGTGGTTGGCCACCAGCAGCACCGGTCCGGTGCGCGGCAGCCGGTCGCCGTCCCGGTAGCGCAGCCGGAACACCAGCGACGTGACCGGGTAGATGAGCGCGACCGCCAGCTTCAGCGACCACGGCAGCCGGCCGCGCTCGTGCAGCGCGCGCCGCTGTACCGCAGTGGTCCCGGAGGACTGCTCCTCGGTCACCGGCACACCTCCGCTCGGTCGTGACGACCGGCACATGATCGACCCTGCGACCGGTCCGGGTGCGCACCGGGGTCCTCCGGCGTCCGCGGCGGACCGTGGCGGTGTGCTCACATGGTGCCCGTGCGGTGGTCCCTGGTCGTCCCGGCGAAGCGGCTGTCCGCGGCCAAGACCCGCCTCGTGCCGCTGACCGGCGGCGGTCCCGGACTGCACGCGGACCTGGTGCTGGCGCTGCTGGCCGACACCGTCGCCGCGGCCCGCGCCTGCCCCGCGGTGGCCGACGTCGTCGTCGTGACCGACGAGGACCGCGCGGCCGCCACCGTCCGGGCGCTCGGCGCGCGCACGGTGCCCGACGAGCCCGACCGCGGGCTCAACCCGGCGCTCGCCCACGGCGCCCGGGCCAGCGGCGGGCGCGCCGTCGCCGCCCTGTCGTCGGACCTGCCGGCGCTGCGGCCGGCCGAGCTGGCCGCCGCCCTCGCCGCGGCCGCGGCGGCGCCGCGCTGCTTCGTCGCCGACGCCGCGGGCACCGGCACCACCCTGCTCACCGCGGCCGGCGTGCCGCTGGACCCGCGGTTCGGCCGCGACTCCGCCGCCGCGCACGCCGCCGCCGGCGCGGTGCCGCTGGCCGGCGACTGGCCGGGACTGCGCCGCGACGTCGACACGCCCGCCGACCTGGCCGCCGCCACCGGCCTCGGCGTCGGGACGGCGACGGCGGCGCTGCTGCCGCGGCTCCCGCGCCCGGCCGCCTGACGGGACCGCGCAGGGGCACCGGCCGTTCACGTGCGTGGGGCACGATGAGCGCCGTGGCAGCCGAGACGACGTCCCCGATCACCGGGCCCGAGACGCCCGTGCCCGCGGAGCAGCCCCCGCTGCCCGCGGACCGCTTCCTCAACCGGGAGCTGTCCTGGCTGGACTTCAACGCGCGGGTGCTCGAGCTGGCCGAGGACGCGTCGATGCCGCTGCTCGAGCGGGTCAAGTTCCTGGCGATCTTCGCGGGCAACCTCGACGAGTTCTACATGGTCCGCATCGCCGGGCTGAAGCGGCGGCTGAGCACCGGGCTGACCGTGCGCTCCCCCGACGGGCTGACCATCCGCGAGCAGCTGGCCCGGGTCACCGAGCGCACCCAGGAGCTGGTGCACCGGCACGCCGACTGCTTCGAGCGGGACGTCACGCCGCGGCTGGAGGCCGAGGGCATCCGGATCGTGCACTGGGACGACCTCGCCGAGACCGAGACCCGGCGGCTGCGCGAGTACTTCCGCGACCAGGTGTTCCCGGTGCTCACCCCGCTGGCCGTCGACCCGGCGCACCCGTTCCCCTACATCAGCGGCCTGTCGCTCAACCTCGCCGTCGTGGTGCGCGACCCGGAGACCGGCGCGCCGCGCTTCGCCCGGCTCAAGGTGCCCAACAACGTGCCGCGGTTCGTGCCGGTGGGGCCGGTCGACTCCCAGGCGACGTTCCTGCCCCTCGAGGACCTCATCGCCGCGCACCTGTCGCTGCTGTTCCCCGGCCTCGACGTCATCGACCACCACCTGTTCCGGGTCACCCGCAACGCCGACCTGGAGGTGGAGGAGGACCGCGACGAGGACCTGCTGCAGGCCCTCGAGCGGGAGCTCGCCCGCCGCCGGTTCGGCCCCGCGGTCCGGCTCGAGGTCACCGAGACGATGGACCCGCAGATCCTCGACGTCCTCGTCTCCGAGCTCGAGGTCAGCCCGCAGGACGTCGTCACGGTGCCCGGGCTGCTGGACCTCGCCTCGCTGTGGGCGCTGTACGACATCGACCGCCCCGAGCTCAAGGACGAGCCGTTCGTGCCGGCCACCCACCCGCGGCTGTCGGAGGGCGAGACGCCCAAGAGCGTGTTCGCCACGCTGCGCGAGGGCGACGTGCTGGTCCACCACCCCTACCACTCGTTCGCCACGAGCGTGCAGCGCTTCATCGAGCAGGCCGCCGAGGACCCGCACGTGCTGGCGATCAAGCAGACGCTGTACCGCACCTCCGGCGACTCCCCGATCGTCAACGCGCTGATCACCGCCGCGGAGCTCGGCAAGCAGGTGGTCGTCCTCGTCGAGATCAAGGCGCGCTTCGACGAGGAGGCCAACATCACCTGGGCCCGGTCGCTGGAGCGGGCCGGCTGCCATGTCGTCTACGGCCTGGTGGGCCTGAAGACGCACTGCAAGACGGCGCTGGTGGTGCGCCGGGAGAACGGCGTCATCCGCCGCTACGTGCACATCGGCACCGGCAACTACAACCCGAAGACGGCGCGGCAGTACGAGGACCTCGGCATCCTCACCGCCGACCCGCGGGTGGGCGCCGACCTCACCGACCTGTTCAACGTGCTCACCGGCTACTCGCGGCAGACCACCTACCGGCAGCTGATGGTGGCGCCGCACGGGATCCGCGCCGGGCTGGTGGAGAAGATCCGCCGGGAGGCGCGGCACGCCGCCGAGGGCCGCCCGTCGGGCATCCGGTTCAAGGTGAACTCGCTGGTCGACGAGCGGGTCATCGACGCGCTCTACGAGGCCTCCGGCGCCGGGGTCCCGGTCGAGCTGTTCATCCGCGGCATCTGCGCGCTGCGCCCGGGCGTGCCCGGGCTGAGCGAGACCGTCCGGGTGCGGTCGATCGTCGGCCGGTTCCTCGAGCACTCGCGGGTCATGGCGTTCGAGAACGCGGGCGAGCCGGAGTGGTGGCTCGGCAGCGCCGACCTCATGCACCGCAACCTCGACCGCCGGGTCGAGGTGCTGCTGCGGGTGTGCGACGACACGGCCCAGCGGGAGCTGCTCGCGGTCTTCGACGCCGCCATGGCCCCCGGCGTGCGGTGCTGGGAGCTCGGCTCCGAGGGCCAGTGGACCCGCACCGGCACCCGGGACTACCAGGCCGCCCTCATGCACCGGGTGACCGAGCATGCCGGCTGAGCGGACGGCGGTCGTCGCGGCCGCCGGCGGGGTGGTGTGGCGGCCGGCCGCCGACGGCGGCGTCGAGACCGTCCTCGTGCACCGGCCGCGCTACGACGACTGGTCGCTGCCCAAGGGCAAGCTCGACGCCGGGGAGAACGCCCTGTCCGCCGCGGTGCGGGAGGTCGTCGAGGAGACCGGCCTGCACGTCGCGCTCGGCCGCCGCAGCCTGCGCACCCGCTACGAGGTCGCCGCCGGGCCCAAGCACGTGGACTACTGGCTCATGCGGGCGGTCGGCACCGAGCACCCGTTCGAGCCCAACGACGAGGTCGACGAGCTGCGCTGGCTGCCCCTCGACGACGCCGCCGCGCTGGTCACCCACGAGCACGACCGGCGGGTGCTGGCCGACCTCGCCCGCGACGACGTCCCGCGGGCGCCGACGCTGCTGCTGGTGCGCCACGCCAAGGCCGGCAGCCGCAGCGACTGGGCCGGCCCCGACGACGAGCGGCCGCTGGAGACCAAGGGGTGGCGGCAGGCGCAGCAGCTGGCCGACGTCCTGCCGGCGTTCGGTCCGGTCGAGCTGCTCACCGCCCCGCGGGTGCGCTGCCGGCAGACCCTGGAGCCGCTGGCCGAGCGGACCGGCCTGCCCGTGCGCGACCTGCCGGAGCTCGGCGAGGAGGAGTTCGCCGCCGACCCGCAGGCGGGCCTCGCCGTCGTCGAGCGGCTGCTGGAGCCGCGGGAGGGCGGGGTCACCGTGGTGTGCAGCCAGGGCGGGGCGATCCCGTCGGTGCTGATGAGCCTCGGCGTCCGGTGGGAGGGCGTCGCCGGGCGGCTGTACCCGCCGGCGGCCAAGGGCAGCGTGTGGGCGCTGGGCGGCCGCCCCGGCGCGCTGCTGGCCGACTACTACCGCGACCTCGGCCCGGACCCCGACGCCCCCGAGTAGGGGACGCCGGGGCTGACGGGCGTCAGGCGGGGAGGGCCGGGAGCGCCTTCGGCAGCCAGGACGGGCGCTGCGCCTCGTAGGCCTCGATGTCGGCCAGGTGCCGCTCGGTGAGGCCGACGTCGTCGAGCCCCTCCAGCAGCCGCCAGCGGATGTAGTCGTCGACCTCGAACGGCACCGTGGTGTCGCCGTAGGCGACCGTCTTCGCCTGCAGGTCGACCGTCACCGGCAGGGCCGGGTCGGCCTCGACCGCCTGCCACAGCGCCTCGACGTCGGCCTGCGGGAGGACGACGGTCAGCAGGCCCGACTTGGTCGAGTTGTTCCGGAAGATGTCGGCGAACCGCGAGCTGATCACGACGCGGAAGCCGCCGTCGAGCAGCGCCCAGCAGGCGTGCTCCCGCGAGGAGCCGGTGCCGAAGTCGGGGCCGGCGACCAGGATCGAGGCGTCGGCGTGGTGCGGCTGGTTGAGCACGAAGTCCGGCTCGTTGGTGCGCCAGGCGACGAACAGGCCGTCCTCGAACCCGGTGCGGGTGATCCGCTTCAGGTACTCGGCCGGGATGATCTGGTCGGTGTCGACGGCGCTGCGGCGCAGCGGGGCCGCGGTGCCGGTGTGCGTGGTGAAGGGCTGCATCTCAGACTCCAGCGGTCTCGAGGCCGGCCAGGTCGGCGGGGGCGGTCAGCCGGCCGGTGAGCGCGGTGGCGGCGGCCACGGACGGCGACACGAGGTGCGTGCGCCCGCCCTTGCCCTGCCGGCCCTGGAAGTTGCGGTTGCTGGTCGACGCCGACCGCTCCCCCGGCTTGAGCTGGTCGGGGTTCATGCCCAGGCACATCGAGCAGCCCGCGCCGCGCCACTCGGCGCCGGCCTCGGTGAACACCCGGTCCAGGCCCTCGGCCTCGGCCTGCAGCTTGACCCCGATCGACCCGGGGACGACGAGCATCCGGGTGTGGGCGTCGATCCGCCTGCCGCGCAGCAGCTCGGCGGCGGTGCGCAGGTCCTCGATCCGGCCGTTGGTGCAGGAGCCGAGGAAGACGGTGTCCACCTCGATCTCGCGCAGCGGCGTGCCCGGGGTGAGGCCCATGTAGGCCAGCGCCTGCTCGGCGGCGCGGCGCTCGTTGTCGTCGGCGAAGTCGGCCGGGTCGGGCACCCGCTCGGTCAGGGGCAGGCCCTGGCCGGGGTTGGTGCCCCAGGTGACGAACGGCGAGAGCTCCGCGGCGTCGAGGACGACCTCGGTGTCGAAGACGGCGCCCTCGTCGGTGCGCAGCGTCCGCCAGTGGGCGACGGCGGCGTCCCAGTCGGCGCCCTGCGGGGCGTGCGGGCGGCCCTGCAGGTAGGCGAACGTCGTCTCGTCGGGGGCGATCATCCCGGCGCGGGCCCCGGCCTCGATCGACATGTTGCAGATCGTCATCCGGGCCTCCATCGACAGCGCCTCGATGGCGCTGCCGCGGTACTCGATGACGTGGCCCGCGGCGCCGTTGGTGCCGATCCGCGCGATGACGGCGAGGATGACGTCCTTCGACGAGACGCCCTCGGGCAGCTCGCCGTTCACCGTGACGGCCATCTGCTTGGGCCGGTACTGCGGCAGCGTCTGGGTGGCCAGCACGTGCTCGACCTCGCTGGTGCCGATGCCGAACGCCAGCGCGCCGAACGCGCCGTGGGTGGAGGTGTGGCTGTCGCCGCAGACGATCGTCGTGCCCGGCTGGGTCAGCCCCAGCTGCGGGCCGATGACGTGCACGATGCCCTGGTCGCGGTCGCCCATCGGGGCCAGCCGGATGCCGAACTCCGCGGCGTTCCGCCGCAGCGCCTCGACCTGCGCCCGGCTGACCGGGTCGGCGATCGGCGCGAGGACGTCGAGCGTCGGGACGTTGTGGTCCTCGGTGGCCATGGTGAGGTCGGGCCGGCGGACCGGGCGGCCGGCGGCCCGGAGCCCGTCGAACGCCTGCGGGCTGGTGACCTCGTGCACGAGGTGCAGGTCGATGTAGAGCAGGTCCGGCTCGCCCGCGGCACTCCGCACGACGTGGGCGTCGTAGACCTTCTCCGCCAGGGTCTTCGGCACGGGGTCCCTCCCGATCGGGTCATCCCACGGTGGCATCTCACTGTGTGGGATGAGAGTATCGCTGTGTGGGACAGCCTAACCCCGTCGCCGTTCTGGACAAAGCAGTGGCCATCCTCCGCGCCGTCGCGCAGGAGCCGGCGTCGCTCGCCGACCTCGTCGCGCGCACCGACCTGCCGCGGGCGACCGCCCACCGGCTGGCCGTCGCGCTCGAGGGCCACCGGCTGCTCCGGCGCACCCCGGCGGGCACGTGGGCGCCCGGTCCCGCCCTGGCCGAGCTCAGCCACGGCAGCGCCGACCTCGCCCGGGTCGCCGGCCGGCACCTCGCGGCGCTGCGCGACGCCAGCGGGGAGAGCGCCCAGTTCTACGTGCGCGAGGGCGGGTCGCGGGTGTGCGTCGCCGCCGCCGAGCGGGCGCACGGGCTGCGCGACACGGTGCCGGTGGGCGCGCGGCTGCCCATGACGGCGGGGTCGGCGGCGCACGCGCTGCTGGCCTTCGCACCGCCGGAGGAGGTCACGCCGCTGCTGCCGCAGGCGAGCTTCACCGCCCGCACGCTGCTCGACGTCCGCCGGCGCGGGTGGGCGCACAGCGTCGCCGAGCGCGAGGCCGGGGTCGCCTCGCTGTCGGCGCCGGTGCGCGACCCGGCGGGCGCCGTGCTCGGCGCGGTGTCGATCTCCGGCCCGGTCGAGCGGCTGGGCCGCCGGCCGAGCCCCGAGGTGGTCGGCGCGGTCCTGGAGACGGCGGCGGCGATCGCCCGCGCCGCCTCCTAGGAGGTTCTCCCCGGCGGCCGCGGGGCGGAGACTCCTCCCATGACCGCCACGGAGCCCCGGCAGCGCGGGCGGGCCCGGATCGCCGGGCCCGGTGAGGGCATCGGCCTGGACGAGCTCGCGCTGGCCACCCGCAACCACGGCCTGCCGCTCGAGGCGCTGCGCTACGACGTCACGCCGCCGGGCCTGCACTACGTGCTCACCCACTACGACATCCCCGCCGTCGACCCCGCCACCTGGCGGCTGGAGGTCACCGGCGCGGTCGAGCGGCCGCTGCGGCTGGACCTCGACGACCTGCGCCGGCGTCCGGCGGTCACCGCGCGGGTGCTGCTCGAGTGCGCCGGCAACGGCCGCGCCCGGCTGGAGCCCCGCCCGGTCAGCCAGCCGTGGCTGCTCGAGGCCGTCGGCAACGCCGAGTGGACCGGCACGCCGCTGGCGCCGCTGCTGGCCGAGGCCGGCGTCTCCTCTGCCGCGGTCGACGTCGCCTTCACCGGCGCCGACCACGGGGTCGAGCGCGGCGTCGAGCAGGACTACACCCGCGGCCTGCCGCTGGCCGAGGCGCTGCGGCCCGACGTGCTGCTGGTGTGGGCGGTCAACGGCGCTCCCCTGCCGCCGCAGCACGGGGCGCCGCTGCGGCTGCTGGTGCCCGGCTGGTACGGCATGGCGCACGTCAAGTGGCTGACCCGGGTCGAGGTGCTCGAGCACCCCTTCGACGGGTTCCAGAACGCGACGGCCTACCGGCTGAAGACCGAGGCGCACGAGGCCGGCGTGCCGGTCACCCGGATCGCGCCCAGGGCGCTGCTGGCCCCGCCCGGCTTCCCCGACTTCATGACCCGCGAGCGGTTCCTGCGGCCCGGTCCGGTGACGCTCACCGGCCGGGCGTGGTCCGGCCGCGCCCCGCTGACCGGCGTCGGGGTGAGCACCGACGGCGGGGCCACCTGGACACCGGCCGACCTCGCGCCGCCCGACCCGGCGCACCCGCACGCGTGGCGGGCGTGGACCTGCACCTGGGACGCGCGGCCCGGCGGGTACGAACTGGTCGTGCGCGCCACCGACGCCGAGGGCCGGCAGCCGGTCGAGCAGCCCTGGAACCGCCAGGGCATGGCCAACAACCTCGTGCAGCGGGTGCCGGTCACCGTCCTCGACGACTGAGCCGGCCGGGACGACCGGCCCGGCGGGCCGCCCGGGATACGCCCCGTCGCGTATTCCGCGCGGTCCGGCGCGGGCGGACCGTCGTGGTCCCCGGTCACCCACCGCCGGGTCGGCGCATCCCAGGGACGGCCCCGTGCCGCACCCGGAGGGGCCTCCCGATGACCACCGCCACGCACGGCCCGGCCGCCGCCTGGGCCGCCGCCCACCGCTCCCTGCTCGTCCTCTTCACCGTCGTGGCCACGCTCGCCGTCGTCGCGGCCGTGACCCTGACGGTGCTGCTGGCCACCGACGACCCGGCCCCGGTCGCGCCGTCGCCGGCGCCGGCCGAGGAGGCCTGCGCCCTGCCCGGCGCCATGACGGTCGCCCTCGCCAAGCCGTTCTGCTGACGGCTCCGCGACCGGATCAGCGCGGACCGGGTCAGCGCGGACCGGGTCAGCCGCCCCACCGCACCACCGGCTGACCCGGTCCCGGCCCGTACGGCAGGCACCGGGCGGCCGCCTCGGCGACGGTGTGCGTGCCGCACTTCTCCCGGATGTGCTCGGTGTGCTTGCGCACCGTGCCGACGGCGATGCGCAGCGCCGCGGCGATCTCCTCGGCGTACAGCCCCGCGCCGGCCAGGCCGAGGACCTCCCACTCGCGCGCGGTCAGCCGCGGCACGCCCGCCCGGCGGTGCTCGGCGTCCAGCCACAGCTCCAGCAGGTGCGGCCGGGCCAGCTCCAGCACCCGCCGGTCCCGCTCGCCGAACGGGGTGCGGCCGGAGCGGAGGAACAGCAGCACCGGGGCCTCGCCGAGCGGCGCGCGCAGCGGCACCACCAGCTCGCCGGGCACGTCGGTGGTCACCTCGGGGTGCCGCGGGCCGCCGCCGTCGCCCGGGGAGAGGTCCGCGGCCGACAGCACGCGGCGCAGGACGCGCTGGGGCTGCGGCCCGACCAGCGGCGAGCGCAGCCCGCCGGAGGAGCCGGTCAGTGCGTCCTCGCCGGCGCGCTCGACGCCGCGGGTCCCGTCGACCAGCACGCCCTGGACGACGACCGTCCGGAGGTCGCGGTGGTCGACCAGCCGGGCGGTCAGGTCGAGGTCGGCGGGGACCAGGCGCAGCAGCCCCTCGAGCAGCTCCCAGGGCAGCACCGGCCCGGGGTCGAGAGCCCGCGCCGCCCGGAGCAGGGCGAGCAGGTCCTCGGCGTCCCGCGCGCGCAGGTGCCCCATGGCGGACCCCCCGTCGGCCGTGCCGGTCACGCTAGGCCGCCCGGCGGCGCCCGCGGGATACGCACTCTGACGTATTCCGCCCGCGGCGGCGGAGGCGCAGCGTCGTCGTCCCCGGGTGTGCCACGCCCGGGCCCGGCGCCTCAGGGGCGGCACGGCCGCACCCGGAGAGGGGCTCCCGATGACCGTCCCCGTCCACCACCCGGCCGGCGCGTGGGCCTCCACGCACCGCATGCTCATCGCCGTCGTCGCCGTCCTCATGGCGGCCGCCGTCACCGTCGGCATCGTCCTGCTCGTGCAGCTGAGCAGCGACGAGCCCGTGACGGGGACGACGCCCCCGGCCGAACCCGCCGTCGAGGACACCGGCGGGGTCCCGCCGTCCGTGGAGATCTGCGGCAACCTGGAGTCGGTGGCCGCCGCGCTGCTCTGCTGAGCGGCGCCCGGGCCCGCCGTCCGTGGGGACGGCGGGCCCGGGGGGTCAGTGCCCGGGGACCGTGCGGCCGCTGCCGTCGTCCTCGGGGTCCTGCCGGTCCGGCGGGGCCTCGACGACGATGGGGCGCAGCCGCGACCACAGCGCGAAGGCGGCCGCGAACACGAGCATGGCCAGGCCCGCCCACAGGTTGGCGTTGACGTCGCCGGTCTTCTCCTGCTCGGCCGGCGAGTTCCCGAACAGGCCCGCGAGGACCAGCACGACGCCGTAGAAGCCGATGAGTGCGGCGATGACGTTGCGGACGTCGAACGCGCCCGCCTGGTGCGCCGGAGCGCCGGAGCGCGAGGTGCTGCTGCTCATGACCGGACTCCTGCCGTCAGCGGAAGATGACATTGAGGATGATGACCATCACCAGCGAGATGCCGGCGAGCTTGGTCGGCGACTGGTACCAGGGCAGCCGGTGCGCGTCGGGGTCGGTCCGCTGCTCCTTCGGGGTCTCGGAGTAGACCAGCCCGGCGAGCTGGGCCACCGGCTTGGGCGCGGTGACCTGGCTGACCACGACGCTGACCACGATGTCGACGAGGAACGCGGCGCTCGCGGCGACGAAGCTCGCCCCCTGACCGCTGAGCGGGAGGACGCCCAGTGACGCCGTCCCGAACGCGTCCTCGCTGAGGAACGCGACCGTGACCGCGGCCAGCGTCCCGGACACCAGGCCCGCCCAGCCCGCGGTCGGCGTCATCCGCTTCCAGAACATGCCGAGGATGAACGTGGCGAACAGCGGGGCGTTGAAGAAGCCGAACAGCGTCTGCAGGTAGTCCATCAGGTTCGTGTAGCCCGACGCGATGATCGCCGTCCCGATGGCGGCCACGGTGGCGCCGACGGTCGCCCACCGGCCCACGACCAGGTAGTAGTGGTCGGGCCGGTCCTTCTTCACGTACTGCTGCCACAGGTCGTAGCTGAAGACCGTGTTGAAGGCGGAGATGTTGGCCGCCATGCCGGCCATGAAGGCCGCCAGCAGGCCGGCGAGCGCGACACCGAGCAGGCCGTTGGGCAGGGTGTCGCGGATCAGCATGAGCAGCGCGTTGTTGTAGTCGAACTCCGCGTCGGCGTTGGCACGGGCCTCGATGACCTCCGGCACCAGGACCGTGGCGATGATGCCCGGGACCACCACGATGAACGGCACGAACATCTTCGGGAAGGACCCGATGACCGGCGTGCTGCGCGCCGCGGACATCGACTTGGTCGCCATCGCCCGCTGGACCTCGACGAAGTTCGTCGTCCAGTAGCCGAACGACAGCACGAACCCGAGGCCGAAGACGATGCCGATCACCGACAGGACCGGGTTGCTGATCCCCGACAGCTCCGTGGCCGGCCACGAGCTGAGCTCCTCGGCGCGTCCGGCGTCGGTGACCTTGTCGACCAGACCGTCGACGCCGCCGACGCGGTGCAGGCCGATGAGGGTCAGCGGCAGCAGCGCGGCGATGATGACGAAGAACTGCAGGACCTCGTTGTAGATCGCCGCCGACAGCCCGCCGAGGGTGATGTAGCTGAGCACGACGGCCGCCGCGACGATCAGCGACACCCACAGCGGCCAGCCGAGCAGGGCGTTGACGATCGTGGCCAGCAGGAACAGGTTGATGCCGGCGATGAGGATCTGCGCGGTGGCGAAGCTGAGCGCGTTGACCAGGTGGGCGCCGGTCCCGAACCGGCGGCGCATGAACTCCGGGACGCTGCGGACCTTCGACCCGTAGTAGAAGGGCATCATCACCACGCCCAGGAACAGCATGGCCGGGACCGCGCCGATCCAGAAGTAGTGCACGGTGCTCATGCCGTACTGCGCGCCGTTGGCCGACATGCCGACGATCTCGACCGCGCCCAGGTTGGCCGAGATGAACGCCAGGCCGGTGATCCAGGCGGGCAGCGAGCGGCCCGACAGGAAGAAGTCCAGGCTGTCGGACACCCGCCGGCGGGCGGCGGCGCCGATCATCAGCACGACGGCGAAGTAGACGGCCACCAGCAGGTAGTCGACGAACCCCGCGTCCAGTCTCAGGTCGTCCACTCGGGCCTCCCTCGGGTCAGGTCAGGACAGGCGGCGGGCCCCCGCGGAGGGGACCACGACGTAGGAACGGGTGGCGCCGGCGCGCCCGGTGACCGCGGCGGCGACGTCGTCGACGAGGGCGGCGTCGACGAGCGCGACCGCGCTCCCGCCGAAGCCGCCGCCGACCATGCGTGCGCCGTGCGCCCCGGCGGCCAGCGCCGTCTCGACGATCGCGTCGAGCTCGGGCACCGACACCTCGAAGTCGTCGCGCAGTGAGGCGTGCCCGGCGGTGAGCACCGGGCCGACCTCCCGCGGGTCGCCGCCGGCGCGCAGCAGGCCGACGACCTCCTCCACGCGGGCGTTCTCGGTGACCACGTGGCGGGCCCGGCGCCGCAGCAGCGCGCCGCGCGCGGTGCCGTCGTCCAGCGGCGCGAGGGCGTCGACGCCGGGCACCTCGCAGAGCAGGCCGACGCCGAGCCGCCGGGCGGCCTCCTCGCACTCGCGGCGCCGGTCGCCGTAGCCGCCGTCGGCGTGGCTGTGGGTGGTGCCCGAGTCGACCACCAGCAGCGCCAGGCCGGCCGCCGCGAGGTCGAGGGGCACCTGCTCGCTGCCGCGGTCGCGGGTGTCCAGGTGCAGCGCGTGCCCGGCGGTGCACAGCACCGACGCGGACTGGTCGAGGATCCCGGTGGGCGCGCCGACGAAGTCGTTCTCGGCCCGGCGGGCGACGTCGACCAGCTCGTCGGGGCCGAGGTCGAGGCCCAGCAGGTCGCGCAGGGCGACGGCGACGGCGCACTCCAGCGCCGCCGACGACGACAGCCCCGCGCCGGCCGGGACGTCGCCGTCGACCAGCAGGCTCAGGCCCCCGGGCACCGCCTCGCGCAGCTGGTGGACGACGCCGGCCGGGTAGCCGGCCCAGCCGCCCGGGGTGCCGGACTTGAGGTCGGCGACCGCGACGTCGGCGTCGGCGCCGGGGTGCTGGGCGGAGACGAGGACGAGGCGGCCGTCGTCGCGGCGGGCGACCGCGGCGCGGGTGGTGTGCGGCAGGGCGACCGGCAGCACGTGACCGCCGTTGTAGTCGGTGTGCTCGCCGATGACGTTGACCCGCCCGGGCGCGGCCCAGACGCCCTCGGGCGCGGCGCCGAACCGCTCGGTGAACGCGGCGACGGCGCGGGCCGCGGCCTCCTCGTCGGTGGGCAGCCCGCTCACGGGACCACCACGTTGCGCAGCTGCTCGGCGACGTCCTCGGGGTTGGTGTCGGTGATGAACGCGCCCATCCCCGACTCCGAGCCCGCCAGGTACTTGAGCTTGCCCGGCGCGCGGCGCAGCGAGAACAGCTGCAGGTGCAGCCACCAGTCCTCGCGGCCGGTGTGCACCGGCGCCTGGTTCCACGCGGCGATGTAGGGCAGCGGGGTGTCCATGCGGTGCGCGAAGCGGCCGAGGACGTCGAGGTAGACCTCGGCCAGCGCGTCCCGCTGCGCGTCGTCGAGGGCGGGCAGGTCGGGCACCCGGCGGGTGGGGAACAGCTGCACCTCGTAGGGCCAGCGGGCCGCGGCCGGGACGAAGGCCACCCAGTGCTCGTTCGCCGCCACCACCCGCGGCCCGGTGCGCTCGGACTCCACGACCTCGGCGAACAGGTCCCCGCCGGTCCCCTCGCGGTGCCGGCGCACCGAGGCGAGCACCTTCTCCACCCGCGGGGTCACGAACGGGTAGGCGTAGATCTGCCCGTGGGGGTGCGACAGCGTCACCCCGATCTCCTCACCCGAGTTCTCGAAGCAGAAGACCTGCTCGACGCCGTCGATGCCGCCGAGCTCCGCGGTGCGGTCGGCCCAGACGTCGATCACCAGCCGCGCGCGGTCGCGGCCCAGCCCGGCGAAGTGCTGGTCGTGGTCGCTGGTGAACAGCACCACCTCGCAGCGGCCGAACCCGGGGCGCAGCTCGGCCAGCGGGGCGCCGGGCGCGGTGGGCGGCACGTCGCGGTCGACGGCGGTCGACAGCGACGGGAAGCGGTTCTCGAAGACGGCGACCTGGTAGTCCGCCTCGGGCACCTCGGTGGGCCGGCCGGGCCGCGAGGGGCACAGCGGGCACTGGTCGGCCGGCGGCAGGAAGGTGCGCGTCTGCCGGTGGGCGGCGATCACGACCCACTCGCCGAGCAGCGCGTCCCGGCGCAGTTGCGAGCGGGTGCCGACGGGGGGCAGGTCGCGGGTGTCCTCGGCGACGCGGGCGGGCGTGCCGTCCGCGTCGAAGTAGACGATCTCGCGGCCGTCGGCCAGCCGTCGACTGGTCCGGATCACCAGGTCCGCCTCCGTTCCCGGCCCGGGATGGGGCCCTGGGAACGCTACGTCCGCTCGCGATCATGGGCCACTCGGGGGGCCCGGAACGGCGCAGGGCCCCCGGCCGGTGGCCGGGGGCCCTGCTGCGCTGTAGCCCCGAAGGGATTCGAACCCTCGCTACCGCCGTGAGAGGGCGGCGTCCTGGACCGCTAGACGACGGGGCCGGACGGCGACCATCCTGGCACGCCCAGCAGCGGCACCCGCGACCGGGTCCGGGCGGCCGGCCCCCGGGAACGGCGAGAGCCCCCGGCCGGTGACCGGGGGCTCTCGCTGCGCTGTAGCCCCGAAGGGATTCGAACCCTCGCTACCGCCGTGAGAGGGCGGCGTCCTGGGCCGCTAGACGACGGGGCCGTGCGGTGGTGCTGGTCGTGCTGTTGAGGAGGTGGTGCTTCCTCGCTGGGGTACCAGGACTCGAACCTAGACTAACGGAGCCAGAATCCGTCGGGCTGCCAATTACCCCATACCCCAAGGTTTGGCCGGCACCTCGCGGCGCCGGAGAAGACGATACCCGACGTTCCCGGAGCACGTGTCACCACCCCCCGGTCCGCGGGTCGACGGCCGGGACGCGCAGGTCCAGCGCCCCGGTCAGGGTCTCGACCCGCAGCCGCCGGCGGGAGGCGGCCACGACCGCGACGTAGGCACCCATCGACACGAGCGTGACCAGCAGGTACAGCAGCCCGACGCCGGCCGGGACCTCCTCCGTGGCGACGTCCTCGCCGAGCGTCCCGGCCAGGAGGAACACCAGCACGTTGTTGACCGCGTGCAGCACGATCGCCGCCTCGAGGCCGCCGGTGAGGAAGACCACTGCCGAGGCGGCCAGCCCGAAGGCGAACCGGTCGAGGAAGGTGACGACGTCGCCCGGCGCGTGGGCCAGCGAGAACAGCGCGGCGGTGACCACGGCGGCCACCACCGCGCCCGTGCGGGGGCTGCGGATCCAGCCGGCGATCGCCTGGCTCAGGTAGCCGCGGAAGACGTACTCCTCGGCCGCCGACTGCAGCGGCGTGGTGAGCACCACGACCAGCAGCAGCCAGGCCAGGTCGTCGACCGGCCCGGTGACCTCGCCGTCGTCGAGCAGGTAGCCGAGGGTGACCGAGAGAGCGATGCCGACGCCGAGGGTGGCCAGCGCGCGCAGGGTGAGCGGCGCGAGCAGCCGCCAGCGCAGCCGGGCGAGCACCGAGGACGACCACCCCGGTGCCATGCCGTGGGCGGCCACCCAGGCCAGCCAGACGATGGGGATCGCCACGATCAGCGAGAGGTTGGTGAGCAGCAGCACGCCGGGGTCGACCAGGTCGAGCAGCTGCAGGTCCGGCGAGACGCCGGTGAGGAGCACGGCGAGGACCACGACGAACGCGGCGACCCCGTAGGCGACGGTGAACAGCAGCAGGCCCAGCAGCGGCCGCCACCAGCCCCAGTCCCGCGCGCGCATCGCGAGCAGGTAGGGCTGCGGCTCGTCGTGCGGCGGCGTCCCGGGCGGCGGCGCCAGCGCGACGCCGGGCGGGAACGGCGCGGGCGGGAACGGGGCGTACGGGTGGGGGCCGGGTGGGAACGGCCCCGGGGGGAACGCACCGTGCCCGGCCGGCCCGTGCGGGCCGGGCGGCAGCGGCACCGGGCCCAGCGGCCAGGGCACCGGCCCGGCCCCCGCTCCCCCGGCCGGCGCCCACGGCGCCGCCCCGCCACCGTACGGCGTGCCCGGGACCTGCGGCGGCGCCCCGTACGGGCCGGTGGGCGGCGGGCCGGTGTAGGGCTCGTCCTCCGGGGCCGGCGGGCGGTCCGGGGGCGGCGGTCCCCAGGGCGGGACGGTCACCCCGCCGTGTCCCCCGTCGGGCCCCCGGTGGTCGCCCGGGCCGCCGCCAGCCGGGCCAGGGTGCGCTCGCGGCCGAGCAGCTCGATCGACTCGTACAGCGGCGGGGAGACCGTGCGGCCGCTCACCGCCACCCGCACCGGCCCGAACGCCTGCCGCGGCTTGCGGCCCAGGCCCTCGACCAGCGCCGCCTTGAGCGCCTGCTCGATGCCGGCGGGGCTCCAGTCGGCCAGGTCGCGCAGCGCGTCGGCGGCGGCGTCGAGCACCGCGGCGTCGTCGGGGCGCAGGTTCTTGGCCGCCGCGGCCGGGTCGACGGCCACCTCCTCGGTGAAGAGGAAGCCGAGCAGGCCGACGGCGTCGGAGAGGACGACCGTGCGCTCCTGCGCCATCGGGGCGATCGCGCGCAGCACCCGGTCCTGCTCGGCCGTCGGCGGGTCGGCGACCAGCCCGGCGCCGGCGAGGAAGGGCACCACGCGGGCCACGTACTCCTCCACCGGCAACTCGCGGACGTGCGTGGCGTTGATCGCCTCGGCCTTCTTGACGTCGAAGCGCGCCGGGTTGGCGCTGACCCGGGTGACGTCGAAGGCCTCGACCATCTCGGCGGTGGAGAACACGTCGCGGTCCTCGGCGATCGACCAGCCCAGCAGCGCCAGGTAGTTGGCGAACCCCTCGGGCAGGAAGCCGCGCTCGCGGTACACGTCGACGTTGGACTGCGGGTCGCGCTTGGACAGCTTCTTGTTGCCCTCGCCGGTGACGTAGGGCAGGTGGCCGAAGCGCGGGGTGCCGCCGGCGACGCCGACGTCCTGCAGCGCCGCGTAGAGGGCGAGCTGGCGCGGGGTCGAGGGCAGCAGGTCCTCGCCGCGCAGCACGTCGGTGATGCCCATCAGGGCGTCGTCGACGGGGTTGACGAAGGGGTACAGCGGCACGCCGTTGCCGCGCACGAGGACGAAGTCGGGCACCGAGCCCGCGGCGAAGCGGACCTCGCCGCGGACCAGGTCGGTCCACACCAGGTCCTCGTCGGGCATCCGCAGCCGCAGCACCGGGTCGCGGCCCTCCGCGCGGAAGGCGGCCTTCTGCGCGTCGGTGAGGAAGCGGTCGGCGTTGTCGTAGCCGAGCTTGGGGTCCTGGCCGGCGGCCAGCCGCCGCGCCTCGACCTCCTCGTTGGTGGAGAAGGACTCGTACGCGTGCCCGGCCGCGAGCAGCTTCGCCGCGACCTCGCGGTAGACCTCGTGCCGCTCCGACTGCCGGTAGGGGCCGTGCGGGCCGCCGACCTCGGGGCCCTCGTCCCAGTCCAGGCCCAGCCAGCGCAGGCAGTCCAGCAGGTGCCGGTAGGACTCCTCGGAGTCGCGGGCGGCGTCGGTGTCCTCGATGCGGAAGACGAACGTGCCGCCGGTGTGCCGCGCGTGCGCCCAGTTGAACAGCGCGGTGCGCAGCAGGCCGACGTGCACCATCCCCGTCGGCGAGGGGCAGAAGCGGGTGCGGACGGTGCTCGTCGGGGTGGTCATCGCGCACCGCCCGCGGTGGAGGCGGTGTCCGCGCCGCTGACCCCGTTGGTCAGCGTGCCCAGGCCGTCGATCGAGCACTCGACCCGCTGCCCGGGCCGGATCGGCCCGACCCCGGCCGGGGTGCCGGTGAGCACGACGTCGCCGGGCAGCAGCGTCATCACCTGCGAGATGTAGCTGACCAGCGTCGGGACGTCGAACAACAGCTGGCTGGTGCGCCCGGCCTGCCGCGGCTCGCCGTCGACGGTGCAGGTGATCTCCAGGTCGGCCGGGTCCTTGCCCAGGCCGCGCAGGTCGGTCTCGATCCACGGGCCGAGCGGGCAGAACGAGTCGAAGCCCTTGGCGCGGGTCCACTGCCCGTCGGCCTTCTGCATGTCGCGCTCGGTGACGTCGTTGGCGATCGTGTAGCCGAAGACGCTGCCCGGGACCTGCTCGGGGGTCAGGTTGCGCGCGCCGCGGGCGCCGATGACGACGGCGAGCTCGACCTCGTGGTGCACGTTCGTGCTGCCGGCGGGGATGCGGATGGCGTCGCCGGGGCCGATGACCGACGTCGAGGGCTTGAGGAACAGCAGCGGCCGCTCCGGGGCGTCGCCGGTGTTCATCTCCTTCACGTGGTCGGCGTAGTTCTTGCCGACGCAGACCACCTTGCTCGGCAGGATCGGCGAGAGCAGCCGGACGTCGGCCTGGGCGAACCGCTGGCCGGTGAAGGAGATGGTCCCGAACGGGTGGCCCTCGATCTGGGCGACCTGCCCGTCGCCGTCGAGGACTCCGAAGGACATGCCCGAGGGCGAGGCGAAGCGGACGATGCGCACGACGTCGAGGCTACTGACCCCGCGCGCACCCGCCGCCCGCCCTACGGTGACCGGGTGGCCTGCCGCCTGAGCGAGATCGTCGTCGACAGCCGGGACCCCGAGGCGCTCGCCGCCTGGTGGGCCGAGGTGCTCGGCTACCGGGTGCTCGGCCGGGACGACGACGGGGCGGTCGAGATCGGCCCGGAGGCCGGTTTCGGCGGGGCCGCGCCCACGCTGGTGTTCGCCCCGGTGGCCGAGCCCGCCCCCGGCAAGCCGCGGCTGCACCTGGACGTCAACGCCACCGACCGCGACCAGGACGCCGAGCTCCAGCGCCTGCTGGACCTCGGCGCCACCCGGGCCGACGTCGGGCAGACCGGGGAGGAGAGCTGGCACGTGCTCGCCGACCCGGAGGGCAACCCCTTCTGCCTGCTGCGCCGCCGGCTCGACCCGCTGTGACCCTCGACCTGCTCTGACCCTCGACCTGCTCCGTCCAGAGGAGACCCTGTGATCCTGATCGTCATCAAGTTCCCCGTCCGGCCCGACAAGATCGACGAGTTCCGGGCGAAGGCCGACGAGTACGCGGCGGCGGTGAACGCCGAGGAGGGCAGCCTGTTCTTCGAGTGGTCCCGCAGCGTGCTGGACCCGAACACGTTCGTCTGCATCGAGGGCTTCCGGGACGCCGACGCCGGCGCCTCGCACGTGGCCACCCCGCACGCCAAGGCCGCCTTCGACTGGATGTCGGACCTCGTGGCCGAGCAGCCGCAGATCATCTACATCGACGAGCCGTCGGTCCCCGGCTTCGGCCCGATGGGCGAGGTCGAGCCCAGGAGCTGACGCCCCGCGCCGAGCACACGGCAGTGGCCCCCTCCCCCGCCGGGAGGGGGCCACTGCCGTGTCCTCGGCCCGGTGGTTGACCCCGGCGCGGCGACAGCGCGACAGTGACCGGGTGACCCGCGCGCTCGCGGTGCTGACCCTGCTGGCGCTGCTCACCGTCGCGGTCGAGGCCACCGACGACCCCCACCCGCTGCTCGCCGTCGCCCTCGCGACGACGTACGCGGCGCACAGCCTGGTGTCGTTCCCGTGGCTGTCCCGGCAACCGGCCCCGCGCCGGTACTGGCTGACCGGCGGGCACGTGTGCCTGCAACTGCCGCTCGGGGTCCTGCTGTTCGGCGCGGCGCACGCCGGCGTCGGGGCGACCCTCCTGCTGCTGGTGCTGGTCGCCCAGTGCGTGCTGCTGCTCCCCCTGCCCGCCGCCGCGGCGGTCACGCTGGTCGTGCCGCTGGTGCACCTCGGGATGGGGTGGGCCGACTTCGCCCGCAACGCGCTCGGGCTGCTCGGCGCCGCGGTGTTCACCGCCGTCGTGACCGCCCTGCTGCAGCAGGCGCAGCGGGCGCGGGCGGAGCTCGCCGAGGCCAACGGGCTGCTCCGCGGGTACGCCGCCCAGGCCGGGGAGCTCGCCACCACGCGCGAGCGCAACCGGCTGGCCCGCGACATCCACGACGGCCTCGGCCACCACCTGACCGTCGTCCAGATGCAGGTGCAGGCCGCCCGCGCGGTGCTGCCGACCGATCCCGCGCGCGCCGACGAGGTGCTCGCCAAGGCCCAGTCCCAGGCGAGCGAGGCGCTGGCCGAGGTCCGCCGGTCGGTGGCCACGCTGCGGGCGCCGGTGTCCCGCCCGCCGCTGCGCGTGGCGCTGGAGACGCTGACCGGCGAGGCCGCGGCCGCGGGACTCCCCGCCACGCTCGAGGTCACCGGGCCCGAGCGACCGCTGCCGGAGGAGACCGAGGAGTCGCTGTTCCGGTCGGCGCAGGAGGGGCTGACCAACGTCCGCAAGCACGCCGGGGCCACCTGCGCGCGGGTGACGCTGACCTACGGCGGGGACGGCACCGTCCGGCTGGCGGTCCGCGACGACGGCCGCGGCATCCCCGACACCCCCGGGGACCGGCCCACCTTCGGCCTGCTCGGTCTGCGCGAGCGCGCCGCCCGGGTGGGCGGTCGGGTCACCGTCGGGTCGTGCGGCGGGGCGGGCACCGAGCTGCTGGTCGAGGTGCCCGGGTGAGCGCCGTCCGCGTGCTCGTCGTCGACGACCAGGCGCTGTTCCGGGAGGCGCTGGTGACCCTGCTCGGCGCACGGCCGGAGGTCGAGGTCGTCGGCGAGGCCGGCGACGGGCACGAGGCGCTGGAGCGGGCGGCGGCCGTGCGTCCCGACGTCGTCCTCATGGACCTGCACATGCCGGTGCTGGACGGGATCGGCGCGACCCGCCGGCTGCGGGTCGAGCAGCCGCACGTCCGGGTGCTGGCGCTGACCACCTTCGACGACGACGAGGACGTCTTCGCCGCGCTCCGGGCCGGCGCGCTGGGCTACCTGCTCAAGGACGTCTCCTCCGACCGCCTGGTCGAGGCGGTGCTGTCGGCCGCCCGCGGCGAGTCGGTGCTGCAGCCGTCGGTCGCGGCCAAGGTGGTCGCCCGCCTCGCCCAGCTCGACGACGCCCCGCGGCCGCGGCCCCAGCCGCTGGTCGTGCCGCTGTCGGACCGCGAGCTCGACGTCCTCCGGCTGCTGGCCGAGGGCCGCAGCAACCGGGAGATCGCGCGGGCGCTGTACCTGGCGGAGGGCACGGTCAAGAACCACGTGACCAACGTGCTGGGCAAGCTCGGCGCCCGGGACCGCACCCAGGCGGCGCTGCGCGCCCGCGCGCTCGACCTGGTCTGAGGCCGGTCATGCCGGACCGTGACCGGCGGCCGTGACCTCCGGCACGTGGCGGGGACGGCGCCCCGCCCGACCCTCCCTGCATGACGACGCAGACCCCTCCCGAGCAGACCCCCGCCCGTACCCGGCACACCTGGCACCTGGCCCGCCACTACCTGGAGATGGTCGTGGCGATGGTCGCCGGCATGGTGGTCCTCGGTCCGGTCGGGACCTGGCTGTGGCCGGCGCTGGACGACCGCGCCGACGTCCACGCGATCGTGATGGCGACCGAGATGGCGATCGGGATGGCCGCCTGGATGCGCGTCCGCCGGCACTCCTGGCCGGCGATCGCGGAGATGTCCGCGGCGATGTACGTGCCGTTCGTCGTCCTGCTGGTGCCGTACTGGACCGGGACGATCTCGGCGTCGACCCTGTTCACCGCCGGGCACGTGCTGATGCTCCCGGCGATGGCGCTGGCGATGTGGTGGCGCCTGGACGAGTACGCCCACCACTGAGCCGACGCCCCCGTCCCGCCTCCCCCGCGGGAGGCGGGACGGGCGCGTCAGCGGTGGCGGACGGCGTAGGTCAGCGCGTCGACCAGCGCGTGCCAGGAGGCCTCGACGATGTTGTCGTGGACACCGACGGTGGTCCACTCCCCCACCCCGTCGGTGGTGTCGACGAGCACCCGGGTGGTGGCGCTGGTGCCGCCCTTCCAGCCGAGGATGCGGACCTTGTAGTCGGCCAGCGAGACGTCGGCCAGCCGCGGGTACCGGCTGACCAGCGCCTGGCGCAGCGCGTTGTCCAGTGCGTTGACCGGGCCGTTGCCCTCGCCGGTGCTGATGATCCGCTCGCCGTCGACGTGGACCTTCACCGTCGCCTCGCTCATGACGACGCCGTTGGCCCAGTGCTCGACCGTCGTCCGGTAGCTCTCCAGCTCGAACAGCGGGGCGGGGGCGCCGGGCAGCTGGGAGCGCAGCAGCAGCTCGAAGGAGGCGTCGGCGGCCTCGAACGACCACCCCTCGGCCTCGAGCACCTTGACCTGGTCCACCACCCGGCCGACGGCGTCGGCGTGCCCGTCGAGGTCGACGCCGAGCTCGCGACCCTTGAGCTCCACCGAGGCGCGGCCGGCCATCTCGGTGACCAGGATGCGCATGTCGTTGCCGACGACGGCCGGGTCGAGGTGGTTGTACAGCTCCGGGCTGACCTTGATCGCGCTGGCGTGCAGGCCGGCCTTGTGCGCGAACGCCGAGGCGCCGACGAAGGGCTGGTGGTCGTCGGGGGCGATGTTGGCCAGCTCGGCGATGGCGTGGCTGACCCGCTGCAGCTCGGCCAGGCACTCCGCGGGCACGACCGGCAGGCCCATCTTGGTGACCAGGTTGGCCACCAGCGCGAAGGTGTCGGCGTTGCCGGCCCGCTCGCCGTAGCCGTTGGCGGTGCCCTGCACGTGGGTGACCCCCGCCTCGACGGCGGCCAGCGAGTTGGCGACGGCGCACCCGGTGTCGTCCTGGCAGTGGATGCCCAGCCGCCCCTCCACCCGCGACCGGACGTCGGCGACCACCCGGGCCACGCCCATCGGCAGCATCCCGCCGTTGGTGTCGCACAGGACGCCGACCTCCGCGCCCGCGCCGAACGCGGCCCGCAGCACCGCGACGCCGTAGTCGGGGTCGGCGGCGTAGCCGTCGAAGAAGTGCTCGCAGTCGAGGAACACCCGCCGGCCGTGGGAGACCAGGTACGCGACGGTGTCGGCGACCATCGCGAGGTTCTCCTCGAGCGTGGTCCGCAGCGCCTCCCGCACGTGCCGGACGTCGGACTTGGCGACCAGGCAGACCACCGGCGTCCCGGCGTCGAGCAGCGCGCGCACCTGCGGGTCGTCCTCGACGCGGACCCCGGCCTTGCGGGTGGCGCCGAACGCGACCAGCACCGCGTGCCGCAGCTTGAGCTCGCTGCGGGCGCGGGCGAAGAACTCGGTGTCCTTGGGCAGCGCCCCCGGCCAGCCGCCCTCGATGTAGCCGACGCCGATCTCGTCGAGCAGCCTCGCTGTGGCGAGCTTGTCGGCGACGGAGAAGCTGATCCCCTCGCGCTGGGCGCCGTCGCGCAGCGTGGTGTCGAAGACGTGGAAGTCGGTGCTGACGGCGGTCGGGCTGTCGGTGGCCACGGGTGCTCCCGGGGGTTCGACGGCGATCAGGCCCCTGACACGAAGAAGACCCCCCGGGTACGGAGGGTCTGCGCGCGGTCGGGGGTGCTGACCGCGCGCTAGGCGATGATGATCGTGCCGGACAGGTGCATCGCGGCGGAGTCTAGCCCCGCTGCCCGCACGCCGCGGCGCCCGACCTCACTCGGCGGTGCCCGACCTCGCCGTGCAGGGCGGGGCCGGGCACCACGCGGTGAGGTCCGTGCCGGCCGGCGGCCGGGGCGAGCCGCCGGTTCAGCCGCCGGCGAGGGCGGCCAGGCGGTCGCCGACCTCGGCGGTGCGGACCTGCGCCTGCGGATCGCGGGTCGACAGGTCGAAGGCCACGGCGGCGTTCACCTTGCGGGCGAGGTCGCCGGAGCCGAGGTGCTCGAGCAGCAGGCCCACCGACAGCACGGTCGCCGTCGGGTCGGCGATGCCCTTGCCCGCGATGTCCGGCGCCGAGCCGTGCACGGGCTCGAACATGCTCGGGTTGGTGCCCGAGGCGTCGAGGTTGCCGCTGGCGGCCAGGCCGATGCCGCCGGTGACCGCGGCGGCGACGTCGGTGACGATGTCGCCGAAGAGGTTGTCGGTGACGATGACGTCGTAGCGGCCGGGGTCGGTGATGAAGAACATCGACGCCGCGTCCACGTGCTGGTAGGCGACGGTGACCTCGGGGAACTCCGCCGACACCTCCTCCACCGTCCGCGACCACAGCGACCCGGCGTGGGTGAGCACGTTGGTCTTGTGGATCAGCGTGAGGTGCCGGCGCGGCCGCGCGGTCGCCCGCTCGAAGGCGTAGCGGACGACCCGCTCGACGCCGAAGGCGGTGTTGAGGCTGACCTCGGTGGCCACCTCGTGCGGGGTGTCGCGGCGCAGCACGCCGCCGTTGCCGACGTAGGGGCCCTCGGTGCCCTCGCGCACGCAGAGCATGTCGATGGTGCCGGGGTCGGCCAGCGGGCTGCGGACGCCGTCGTAGAGCTTGGCCGGGCGCAGGTTGACGTGGTGGTCGAGCTCGAAGCGCAGCCGCAGCAGCAGCCCGCGCTCGAGGATGCCCGGCGGCACGCCGGGGTCGCCGATCGCGCCGAGCAGGATCGCGTCGTGCCCGCGCAGCTCCTCGAGCACGGAGTCCGGGAGCAGCTCGCCGGTCCGCTGCCAGCGGGTGGCGCCGAGGTCGTAGGGCGTCGTCTCCAGGTCGGGGGCGACGGCGCCCAGGACCTTGAGGCCCTCGGCCACCACCTCGGGACCGATGCCGTCCCCTGCGATCACAGCCAGGCGCATGGCGACGACCCTAGGTCAGCGCGGGTCGAGGTCCGCGGAGCGGGCCTCGCGCGCCCCGATCCGGCCGGCGATGTCGGCGAGCAGGTCGGCGGCCACCGGGCTGTCGACGACGACCGCCATGAGCGCCTCGCCGCCGCGGGTCGTGCGGCTGACCTGCGCCCCGGCGATGTTGATCCCCGCCTCCCCCAGCGCCGCGCCGACGGTGCCGACGACGCCGGGCCGGTCGGTGTAGACGAAGAACAGCAGGTGGCCGGACAGGTCGAGGTCCATGTCGAAGCCGTCGACCTCGACCAGCTTGGGCACCTGGTTCTTGCCGAACAGGGTGCCGGAGACGCACACCTCGCGGCCGTCGGCCATCGCGCCGCGCACCCGCACGAGGTTGCGGTAGTCGGGGCTGTCGAGGTCGCTGGTGAGGGTCACGTCGAGGCCGCGCTGCTGGGCCAGCAGCGGCGCGTTGACGTACGTGACCTGCTCCTCGACGACGTCGGCGAAGACGCCCTTGAGCACGGCCAGCTGCAGCACCGAGTCGTCGAACTCGGCGAGCTTGCCGCGGACCTCGACGGTGACCGACTGGGCCAGCCCGCCGGCGACGGCGGTGAAGACCGTGCCCAGCCGCTCGGCCAGCGGCAGGCCGGGCCGCACGTCCTCGGCGACGACGCCGCCGGCCTGGACGTTGACCGCGTCGGGCACGAACTCGCCCTGCAGCGCCAGCCGCACCGAGTGCGCGACGGCGGTGCCGGCCTTGTCCTGCGCCTCCGTCGTCGAGGCGCCCAGGTGCGGGGTGACGACGGTGTTGGCCAGCGCGAACAGCGGGCTGTCGGTGGTGGGCTCGGTCGCGAAGACGTCGATGCCCGCGGCGCCGACCTGGCCCGAGCGCAGCGCGTCTGCGAGCGCGGCCTCGTCGACCAGCCCGCCGCGGGCGGCGTTGACGACGATCACCCCGCGCTTGGTGGTGGCCAGCTCCTCGGCGCCGATCAGCCCGAGGGTCTCCGGCGTCCTCGGCAGGTGGACGGTGATGAAGTCGGCCTCGCGGAGCAGCTCCTCCAGCGACACCATCCGCACGCCGAGCTGCGCCGCCCGGCCGGGCTGGATGTAGGGGTCGTAGGCGATGAGCGTGGTGCCGAAGGCGGCCAGCCGCTGGGCGACCAGCTGGCCGATCCGGCCCAGGCCGACGACGCCGACCACCTTGTCGGTGACCTCGACGCCCATGAACCGCGACCGCGCCCACCGGCCCGCGCGCAGCGACGCGTCGGCGGCGGGGATCTGCCGGGCGGCGGCCAGCAGCAGCGCGACGGCGTGCTCGGCGGCGCTGACGATGTTCGACGTCGGGGCGTTGACCACCATGACGCCGCGCGCGGTGGCCGCGGCGACGTCGACGTTGTCCAGGCCGATGCCGGCGCGGGCGACCACCTTGAGGTTCGGCGCGGCGGCGAGGGCCTCGGCGTCGATGCGCGTGGCGCTGCGGATGATCACGGCGGCGGCGTCGGCGAGGGCCGGCAGCAGCGCGGACCGGTCGGCGCCGTCGACGTGACGGATCTCGACGTCGTCACCGAGCACCTCCAGCACGCTCGGGGCCAGTTCCTCGGTGATCAGGACGACGGGCGCGCTCGCGGTCACGGGTCCACAGCCTAGGGAGACGGGTGGCCGGGCGGGGTCCCGCGTCGGGGTCCCCGTGATCACCGGGCGGTGACGGTACGCACCAGCCGCCACGACACCCCCGCCCCGGAGGGAGGGCCGCTTGCCCTGCCGGGTGGCCCCCCGCACGCTGGGGCGCGACGCGCCGGGACGAGCCGGCGCCTCCGGAGGAGACCATGACCGACTTCAGCAAGGACAGCGGCGGGGCCTCGGCCTCCGGCCAGGGTCAGCCCCAGGACCCGCCGTACGGCCAGCAGTACGGGCAGCAGGGCCAGGACCAGGGGCAGGGGCAGGGCCAGCAGGGTTACGGCCAGCAGTACGGCCAGGCGGGCTACGGGCAGCAGGGCCACGGCCAGACCCAGCCGTACGGCCAGCAGGGGTACGGCCAGCAGGGCTACGGGCAGCAGGGTTACGGGCAGCAGGGCTACGGGCAGGGCCAGCCCTACGGGCAGCAGTACGGCCAGTACGGGCAGACGGCGCCCTACGGCCAGCAGTACGGGCAGTACGGCCAGGGCGCCGTCCCGGCCAAGCCCGGCGGCGTCGTGACCGCGGCCGTCCTCGGCTTCGTGCTGGGGGCGATCGGCGTCCTGATCAGCCTGCTGCTGGTCTTCGCCGGCGCCGTGGCCAGCAGCGCCGGGGACGAGCTGGACAGCGAGATCCCCGGCTTCGGGTCGGTCGCCGGCGCGGTCGGCGGCGTGATCCTGGTCTTCGGCCTGGTCGCGCTGGTCTGGACCGTCGTCATGATCTGGGGCTCGGTGTGGGCGCTCACCGGGCGCAGCCGCGTGATGCTCCTGGTCGGCGGCTCGATCGCCCTGGCCTTCACCCTGTTCGGCCTGATCGGCAACCTCGCCGACGCCGACACCGCCGGTGCCGGCGGGATCGTCACCAGCCTGCTGTTCTTCCTGGCCGCGCTGGCGATCGTGGTGCTGCTGTCCCTGAAGCCCGCCGCGGCCTTCTTCGCGGCGCACCGCGCCCGCCGCGGTCGCTGAGTCCGCCCGTGGGGGGACGTCGCGTCGGCGGACCCCCACGGACGTCAGCGAGCCCCTACACTCCGCCGCCGACCGCCGACAGGGCGGAGCCACCTCCAGGAGGAACCCGAGCATGACCAGCCCCAGCTTCGACAAGAACACGCCGCCGGGGGGTCAGCCCGGGTACGGCGCGCCCGGCGCGCAGCCCTACGGCCAGCAGCCCTACGGGGCCCAGCCCTACGGCCAGCAGCCGCACGGCAACCCGGCCCCCTACGGCGGCGGCTTCGGCGGCCCCTCCCCCTACGGCGGCGCGCCGGCCGGCCAGCGTCCCGGGCAGGTCACCGCGGCCGCGGTGATCGGCGTCGTCATCGGTGGCCTGGGCTCGCTGTTCGGTCTGCTCGCCATCCTGGGGATCGGCCTGCTGTTCGCGCTCAGCCCGCTGCTCGGGATCGTCACCCTGCTGGCGGTCGCCACGGCCGTCGTCGTGCTGGTCGGCGGCATCCAGGTGCTCACCGGCAAGTCGCCGCGGCTGCTGCTCCTCGGCAGCTACGCCTCGATCGGCATCCAGTTGCTGACCCTGATCATCTCGCTGGCCGTCGGCGGCGGCTTCGAGTTCTCGGCGCTGCTCGGCTTCGTGCTGCCGGGCCTGATCGTCTTCTTCCTGCAGCAGCCGCAGTCCAAGCAGTACTTCGCCTCGCGGGGCCTGGCCTACTGACCTCCCCCGCAGACGACGACGACCCCCGCTGCCGGCAGGCAGCGGGGGCCGTTCGCGTTGCCGGACGCTACGAGCGGGCGGCGGTGCCGGTGTAGTCGTCGGAGGCCGACACCCAGCTCATCAGGCCGCGCAGCTTGCGGCCGGTCTCCTCGATGGGGTGCGCCTCGGCCTCGGCGCGGCGGCGCTTGAAGTCCGGCGCCCCGGCGTCCTGGTCGGCGATGAAGGCCGCGGCCCACGAGCCGTCCTTGATCGCGGCGAGGACCTCCTTCATCGACTCCTTGACGCGGGCGTCGATGACCTTCGGGCCGGAGGTGTAGTCGCCGTACTCGGCGGTGTCGGACACCGACCAGCGCTGCTTGGCGATGCCGCCCTCGTACATGAGGTCGACGATCAGCTTCAGCTCGTGCAGGCACTCGAAGTAGGCGACCTCGGGCTGGTAGCCGGCCTCGGTGAGGGTCTCGAACCCGGCGGTGATCAGCGCGCTGGCGCCGCCGCAGAGGACGGCCTGCTCGCCGAACAGGTCGGTCTCGGTCTCCTCGGCGAACGTCGTCCTGATGACGCCGGCGCGGGCGCCGCCGATGGCCTTGGCGTAGGACAGCGCGAGCTGCAGGGCCTGCCCGCTCGCGTCCTGCTCGACGGCGACCAGGCACGGCACACCCTTGCCGTTCTCGAACTCGCGGCGGACGAGGTGGCCGGGGCCCTTGGGCGCGACCATCGCGACGTCGACGCCGGCCGGGGGCTTGATGTAGCCGAACCGGATGTTGAAGCCGTGACCGAAGAACAGCGCGTCGCCGTCCTGCAGGTTGGGCTCGATCGACTCGCTGTACAGCGTCCGCTGCACGTGGTCGGGCGCGAGGATCATGATCAGGTCGGCCTCGGCGGCGGCCTCGGCCGGCGTGACGACCCGCAGGCCCTCGGCCTCCGCCTTGGCCCGGCTCTTGCTGCCCTCGGGCAGGCCGACGCGGACGTCCACCCCGGAGTCCCGCAGCGACAGGGCGTGCGCGTGGCCCTGGCTGCCGTAGCCGATGACGGCGACGGTGCGCCCCTGGATGATCGACAGGTCGGCGTCGTCGTCGTAGAAGATCTCGGCCATGCGGTACGTGCTCCTTCGGTTGTTCTCGTGCGGGGCGTGCGGGGGCTAGGCGCTGCGGTCGACCGGGCGCAAGGTACCGGCGCCGCTCATCGAGCGCGGACCCCGGCCGAGGGCCACGGTGCCCGACTGCGCCATCTCCTTGATCCCGAGCGGGGCGAGGACGGCGAGCAGGGCCTGCAGCTTGTCCGGGGTGCCGGTGGCCTCGAGGGTCACGGTGTCGGTGTTGACGTCGACGACGCGGGCGCGGAACAGCTCGGCGGTCTGCAGCACCGTGGTGCGCTCGGCCATCGGTGCGCGCACCTTGACCAGCAGCAGCTCGCGCTGGACGGCGGCGCCGCCGTCGAGCTCGACGATCTTGATGACCTCGACGAGCTTGTTGAGCTGCTTGGTCACCTGCTCCAGCGGCGCGGACTCGGCGTCGACGACGATCGTCATCCGCGACAGGTCGGGGTTCTCGGTCGGCCCGACGGCCAGCGACTCGATGTTGAACGCGCGCCGGCTGAACAGCGCCGAGACGCGGGCCAGCACACCGGCCTTGTTCTCGACCAGGACCGACAGGGTGTGGCGGGTCATCTCCGGGCTCCTTAGACCTGGCTGTCGCCGAAGACCGGGCGCAGGCCGCGCGCGGCGAGGATGTCGTCGTTGCTGGCGCCCGCGGCGACCATCGGCCACACCTGCGCGTCGTGGCCGACGACGAAGTCGATGACCACCGGGGCGTCGGTGATCGCCATGGCCTTCTCGATGACGGCGTCGACGTCGTCCTTGGACTCGCAGCGCAGCCCGACGCAGCCCAGCGCCTCGGCCAGCATCACGAAGTCGGGGATGCGCACCGGCGTGGGCCGGCCCTCGTCGTCCACCGGGTGCAGCTTGGTGTTGGAGTAGCGGCCCTCGTAGAACAGGGTCTGCCACTGCCGGACCATGCCGAGGTTGCCGTTGTTGATGACGGCGATCTTGACCGGGATGCCCTCGATGGCGCAGGTGGCCAGCTCCTGGTTGGTCATCTGGAAGCAGCCGTCGCCGTCGATCGCCCACACCGTGGTCTCGGGGCGGCCGTACTTGGCGCCCATGGCCGCGGGGACGGCGTAGCCCATCGTCCCGGCGCCGCCGCTGTTGAGCCACGTGCCCGGCTTCTCGTACCTGATGAACTGCGCGGCCCACATCTGGTGCTGGCCGACGCCGGAGGCGTAGATCGCGTCCGGGCCGGCGATCGCGCCGAGCCGCTCGATGACGTACTGCGGCGACAGCGAGCCGTCCTCGGGCCAGTCGTAGCCCAGCGGGTAGCGGGCCCGCCAGTCGTCGAGCTGCGCCCACCAGGCGGTCAGGTCGGGCGTGCGGCCGGCGGCGTGCTCGGAGCGCAGCGCGGTCACGAGCTCCGCGATCGTCTCCTTCGCGTCGCCCACGATCGGCACGTCGGCCCGGCGGTTCTTGCCGATCTCGGCGGGGTCGATGTCGGCGTGGACCACCAGCGCGCCGGGCGCGAAGGAGGACAGCTGGCCGGTCACCCGGTCGTCGAAGCGGGCGCCGAGGGCGACGAGGACGTCGGCCTTCTGCAGCGCGGTGACCGCGGCGACGGTGCCGTGCATGCCGGGCATGCCCAGGTGCTGCGGCGAGCTGTCGGGGAACGCGCCGCGGGCCATGAGGGTGGTGACGACCGGCGCCCCGGTGAGCTCGGCGAGCTCGGCCAGCTCCTCGGTGGCGCGGGCCTTGAGCACCCCGCCGCCGACGTAGAGGACCGGCCGGCGGGCGCCGGCGATCAGCGCGGCGGCCTCGCGGACCTGCTTGCCGTGCGGGCGGGTGGTCGGCTTGTAGCCGGGCAGGTCCAGCCGCGGCGGCCAGGAGAAGTCGGTGGTCGCCTGCAGCACGTCCTTGGGGATGTCGACCAGGACCGGGCCGGGGCGGCCGGTGGCGGCCAGGTGGAACGCCTCGGCGATCCGCTGGGGGATCTCCGCCGGGTCGGTGACCAGGAAGTTGTGCTTGGTGATCGGCATCGTGATGCCGCGGATGTCGGCCTCCTGGAAGGCGTCGGTCCCGATCGCGCCGCTGGGCACCTGGCCGGTGATCGCGACGATCGGCACCGAGTCCATGTAGGCGTCGGCCAGCGGGGTGACCAGGTTGGTCGCGCCCGGGCCGGAGGTGGCCATGCAGACGCCGACCCGGCCGGTGGCCTGCGCGTACCCGGTGGCCGCGTGCCCGGCGCCCTGCTCGTGCCGGACGAGGACGTGGCGCACGCGCGAGTCGAACAGCGGGTCGTAGGCGGGCAGGATCGCGCCGCCCGGGATGCCGAAGACCACCTCGACGCCCACGGCCTCGAGCGAGCGGACCAGGCTCTGCGCGCCGGTGATGCCGGTCGCGGGCTCGGCGGCGGACTCGGCGATCGAGCGGGCCGTCGTCTCGACACCGGTCAGGGCTGCGGCGGCCTCTCGGGTGGCGGACTCGCTCGGGGTGCTGGTCATGCGGGGCGTCTCCTGTGCCGGACGGGCGGGACGGGCGTGCGGTTCCGGGTGTCTGCTCGGTGTCGCCCGGGTGCGGGGAGGGTCCCGGCTGTCCGCCGGGCCGGCCCCGCCCCGGGCCTCGCGCCAACAAAAAACCCCTCGTGCCGTGGGCACAGAGGGGCATAGCGCGTCGGTCGGGCGACCGGCGCGCTAGGCGACTACGAGGAGCAGGCGGGCGGAGGTCACGCGGACACTGTGCGCCTCGACCGCCACGACGTCAACCAGGCTGTCCCACACAGTGGACTCGTGTCGTCCATGTCATGGGACGGCGACGGGCACCGGGCCGGTCGGCAGGGCGGGGTCGAAGGCGTCGACCAGCGCCGGCAGGGCGGCGGCGGGGACGGGCCGGCCGATCAGCCAGCCCTGAAGGAACCGGCAGCCGAGCGCGGTGAGGACCGCCATCTGCTCGGGGGTCTCCACGCCCTCGGCGACGACGTCCATGCCGAGCGTGCGGCCGAGGTCGACGACGCTGCCGACCAGCGCCGCGCCGCGCGGGTCGGTGTCGATGCCGGACACGAAGCCGCGGTCCATCTTCAGCACCTGCACGGGCAGCCGGGCGAGGTAGGCCAGCGACGAGTAGCCCTTGCCGAAGTCGTCGAGGGAGACGATGCAGCCCAGCGCGGACAGCTCCGCGAGCTCGGCGAGCAGCCGCTCGTCGTCGTCCATGAGGACGCTCTCGGTGACCTCGACCATCAGCAGGTGCGCGGGCAGGCCGGAGCGCTGCAGGGCGCGGGTGACGTCCTCGACCAGGCAGCGGGCCTGCAGGTGGCGCACCGAGATGTTGACGCCGAGCTTGAGGTCGCGGCCCTGCGCGACGAGGCGGGCGTGCTCGGCGGTCGCCGTCTGCAGCACCCACCGCTGCAGCGGCACGATCAGCCCGTCGTCCTCGGCCAGGCCGATGAACTCCTCCGGCGGCACGGGGCCGAGCACCGGGTGGTCCCAGCGCACCAGGGCCTCGACGCCCAGGACGCGGTGCTCCTCCACCCCGGCCACCGGCTGGTAGACCACCCGCAGCTGGCCCCGCTCGATGGCGGTGGGCAGGTCGCGGGCCAGCCGGCTGCGCCGGGCGGACTCCTCCACCAGCGCCTCCCCCGAGGCCCGGACGCCGTTCTTGCCCTGCGCCTTGACCGTGCGCAGCGCGAGGTCGGCCTCGCGGACGGTCGCCGAGGCGTCGGCGCCGGCGACCACCTCGGTGACGCCGACGCTCGCCGAGGTGCGCAGCACCGGACCGGCGCCCTCCGGGTCGCCGGGGGCGGCGTAGCGCTGGGTGCGGTCCAGCCGCGCGACCAGCCGCTCGGCCAGGGCCAGCGCCTCGTCGGGGCCGGCGTCGACGACGAGGGCGAACTCGTCCCCGCCGAGCCGCGCGACCAGGTCCCCGGCGCGGGCCGCGGCGCGCAGGGAGTCGGCCACCTCGCACAGCAGCCGGTCCCCCGCGTCGTGCCCGGCGACGTCGTTGACCGCCTTGAAGCCGTCGAGGTCGAGCAGCAGCACGCAGGAGCGCCGGCCGCGGGACGCCTGGGTCAGGGCGCCGTCGAGGGCGGCCATGAAGCGGGCGCGGTTGGGCAGCCCGGTGAGCGAGTCGGTGTAGGCCAGCCGCTCGAGCTCGCGCTGCCCGGCGCGGCGCTCGGTGACGTCGCGCAGGTGCAGCACCAGACCGTCGCCGGACCGGCGGCCCGCGGCGGGGGCGGCGCCGGACACCTCGACGTCGCGCCAGGTGCCGTCGGCGGCGCGCAGCCGGCCGGTGGCCGGCAGGCCGTCGGGCGTGGCGTCGCGCAGGGCGGCGGAGACGCGGTCGAGCAGGTCCCGGTCCCCCGGGTGCAGCAGGCCGACCAGCACCCGGCCGATCAGGTCCTCCTCCGCGACGCCGAGCCGCTCGGCGACCGGGCCGGTGGCGGAGGTGACGCGGCCGGAGCCGTCGAGGACCAGCGTGACGGCGTCGCCGCTGTGCACGAGCGCGCGGAACCAGCCCTCGGTCCGCTCCAGGCGGCGGGTCAGGGCCGCGGCGTCCAGGGCCCAGTACAGCGTCCGCGCCGAGGTGAGCAGCACGAGGACGACGGTGGCGGCGGCCTCGGCCGCGGGCAGCGGGCGGCCGGCGACGGTGCCGCCGGCGACCGCGAGCAGCGCGGCGGTGGCCGCGCCGTGGGCGAGCACGCCCCCGCGCAGGGGCAGCGTGCGGCGGCCGGCGTCGGCGGCGGCGTGCGCGCCGGCGTCGGCCCGGGCGGCGCGCAGGGCGGCGGCGAGCATGGCCAGCCAGCCGAGCACGACGACCACGTCCCAGCCCGGGGCGGTGCCGGCCGAGGTGCGGCCGGGCGCGCCGCCGACCGCGACCAGCGACATGGCGACGAAGGCGGCGAGCAGCCAGCCGGCGGCGCGGCGGCGGCCCTCGGGGACGGCGGTGAGGGTGACCAGGCCGATGCCGCACAGGAGCGCCCCGGCCAGCGGGTAGCCGGCCGCGACCAGGCCGCCGCCCGGCCCGGTGGTCCGGGCGACGAGGTCGCCGAGCAGCACGCAGCCGAGCAGGGCCCCGGCGACGGTGACGACCACGCCGTCGAGCAGCACCCGCGTGCCGAGCCGCCGGTGCGACCGCGGCGGCAGCAGCAGGACGGCCGCCGAGACGGCGACCGGGACGCCGAGCAGCGTCGGGAGGTCCTCGACGCCACCGGCGGCGAGGTCGCGACCGGGTGCGGCGAGGGCCGGCACCTGGCCGAGGGCGAGCAGCGCGCCGGCGGCGGACAGCGCCCGCCAGGGCCGGCCGGCGCGGCCCGGCAGCCGGGCGGCGTCGCGGGCGAGCACCGCGGCCGAGGCGGCGGACGCCGCCCCGAGCAGGGCGGGCACCAGCCAGGCGGGCGCACCGGTGAGCAGGCCGGCGACGGCGACGGCGCCGAGGACCGCCAGCAGGACCTGGACCGCCGGGGCGGCGCGGTCAGCCACGGCGGCCGGCCCGGACGGTGGAGGGCTCGACCGGCGCCGGGACCGGGTCGGCCGACGAGCCGACCAGCCCCGGCCACAGCAGGCCGGCGCCGCCGCGCAGCAGGTCCACGAGGTCGGCCAGCGGCAGCGGGCGGGACAGCAGGAACCCCTGCGCCTGGTCGACGCCCAGCCCGCGCAGCACGCCGAGCTGGGCCGGCGTCTCGACGCCCTCGGCGACGACCTGCAGCCCCAGGGACCGGCCGACGGTCACGACCGCCTCGCACAGCGCGCGGCTCTGCCGGTCGCGGTCGACGCGGGAGACGAAGGAGCGGTCGAGCTTGAGCACGTCGACCGGGAGGCGGGTGAGCAGGCCCAGCGACGACGAGCCGGTGCCGAAGTCGTCCAGGGCCACGTGCACGCCCATGAGCCGCAGCGCCTCGGCGTCGACGGCCACCGAGTCGCCCTCGGCCAGCACGGTCGCCTCGGTGACCTCCAGGACCAGCCGCTCGGGCGCCAGGCCGGAGGCGGACAGCGCGCCGGCGACGTCGTCGACGAGGGTGCGCTCGGCCACGTGCGCGGCGGAGACGTTCATGCCGATCCGCAGGGGCCCGCCGCCGCCGGCCGGCAGCACGGCGGCGGCCGCGGTGATCTCCCGCAGCGCCCAGCGCTGCAGCTCGCCGACGACCCCGGCCCGCTCGGCGATCGGGACGAACTCCCGCGGGGAGACCTCCCCCAGCTCCGGGTGCCGCCAGCGCAGCAGCGCCTCGACGCCGGAGACCCGCTTGTCGGCCAGGGACACGACCGGCTGGAACGCCAGCCACAGCTCCCCGCGGCCGGCGGCGCCGGGCAGGTCCGCGCGCAGCCGGTCGCGGCGGGCGGCCGCCGCGCCGAGCGCCGGCGTCCAGCAGGTGGCGCGCGCCGAGCGGGAGGCCCGGGCGGCCGCGACCGCGAGCTCGGCGCGGGCGCCGACCTCGGCGACGCCGGTCCCCGGCTCGACGACGACCACGCCGACGGCGGCGGTGAGGTCGAAGACGCCGGCGGCGGTGGTCACCGGCTGCTCGAGCACGGCCAGGCAGCGGTCGGCGAGCAGCGCGGCGGTGTCGCCGTCGCCCTCGGCCAGGACCGCGAAGGTGCCGCCGACCAGCCGGGCGACGACCTCGTCGCCGCGCACGGCGGCGCGCAGCCGCCGGCCCAGCTCGACGAGGACGGCGGCGACGGCGTCGCGGCCGGCGTGCTCGCGGACCTCGTCCAGGCCGGCGACCTCGACGAGCAGGACCGCGGACCCGGCGCGGGCGGTCGCGGGCTGCAGGGCCGCGTCCCAGCCGGCCCGGTTGGGCAGTCCGGTGAGCGCGTCGGTGAACGCGAGCTCCTCCAGCGCCCGCTCGCGGGCCACCCGCTCGGTCACGTCGCGGCAGTGCAGCACCACCGAGGCGACCGCCGGGTCGGTGCGCAGGTCGGAGACGCTGGCCTCGAGGCAGCGCCGCGCGCCGCCCGCGTCGCGGACGTGCAGCGTCACCAGCCCGTCGGTGCCGGTGTCGGTACCGGTGTCGAGGACCCGGCGCAGCGCGGCGGCGTCCGCGGGCTCCAGGGTGCCGGGCCGGCCGGCGGCGCCGGAGAGCACGTCGCGGCCGACGAGCTGCTCCGGCGTGGCGCCGACCAGCGCGGCCATCGCCGGCGAGACCCAGCCGACGCGCAGCCGGGCGTCGAGGACGAGGACGGCGTCGCGGCCGGAGTGCAGCAGGTTGCGGAAGTAGGCCTCGTCGCGGCGCAGCCGGGCGCCGCGCTGGTGGTCCTCGCGGGCGGTGACCCAGCGGTGCGCGGCCGCCAGGCCCACGCAGGCCAGCGCCCCGGCGAGGGTGAGCAGGGTCGGCCGGGTGCCCAGCGCCAGCGGCACGACGACGAGCGCGACCACGGCGACCAGCGCCAGGTGCGGCAGCACCGAGCGCAGCGGGTCGGTGCGGCCGTCGGCCGCGCGGCGGGGGACGGCCGGGCCGGTGCCGGGGTCGAGCAGGCGGGCGAGCACCAGCAGCGCCAGGCCGACGACGACGGCCACGCGGGTGGCCGGGACGACGTCGTGCGCGCCGAGCAGCGTCGCGGAGGTGGCGGTGCCGCGCGCGGCGCAGAGCAGGACGAGGCCGCCGAGCAGCACCGCGGCCATGCGCCGGCGGTGCGCCTCGACCGCGCCGAGGACGGTGAGGCCGGCGGCCATGGTGGCGGCCGCGGCCACGACCGCGGCGCCGAGGACGAGCTGGGCGCCCAGGGACAGCGCGGTCCAGCTGCCGCCCGGGCCGACCAGCAGGAACTGCATGACGGCGAGCGCGGCGACGCCGAAGAGGGCGAGCTCGAGCGTCGTCCGCCGGCAGGTGCGCCGCAGGCTGGACCGCTCGACCATGCCGAGCACGGCCACGACCACGAGGACGTAGCCGGGGACGGTGGGCAGCCAGCGCAGCACCACCGCGGACAGCACGGAGTCCGGCCGGGCCGTGGTGGTCAGGACCAGGCCGAGGGCGGGGAACAACGCCGCGACGGCGAGCACCCGCCACGGCGGGGCGGAGGGGTCACCGGGCCGGCTCAGCGCCCACAGCGCGAGCGCGGCGAGCAGCCCGGCCAGGCCGGTGACGGCGTCGGAGACCGGGTCCAGCGCGGGCACGGCGACCGCCAGGGCGCACGCCGCTGCGGCCGGCACGGCGCACGCCAGCAGCCACCTGATCCGCCTGTCCACACCGGGGGTGTCGGCAGCGGCGCTCCCCGGGACCAGTTCCCGGGGAGCGCCGTCACCCCATCGGGGGGACTATCCGCAGATGGCGCCGTTGGCCGCGGAGCCCACCAGCTTGGCGTACTTGCCGAGGACGCCGGTGGTGTAGCGCGGGGGCAGGGGCGCCCAGTCCGCGCGGCGGCGGGCCAGCTCGTCGTCGTCGACCAGCAGGTCCAGCGTGCGCGTGGTGAGGTCCAGCCGGACCGGGTCGCCGTCGCGGACCAGCGCGATCGGGCCGCCCTCGGTGGCCTCCGGCGCGACGTGGCCGATGCACAGGCCGGTGGTGCCGCCGGAGAACCGGCCGTCGGTGAGCAGCAGGACGTCCTTGCCCAGCCCCGCGCCCTTGATCGCGCCGGTGACGGCGAGCATCTCGCGCATGCCCGGGCCGCCCTTGGGCCCCTCGTAGCGGATGACGACGACGTCGCCGGCCTGCAGCGTGCCCTCGGTGACCGCGTCCATGGCACCCTGCTCGCCGTCGAAGACCCGCGCGGTGCCCTCGAAGACGTCGCGGTCGAAGCCGGCCGACTTCACCACGGCGCCCTCCGGCGCCAGCGAGCCGTGCAGGATCGTGAGGCCGCCGGTCCGGTGGATCGGCTGGGACAGCGCGTGGATGATCGCGCCGTCGGGGTCCGGCGGGGCGATCTCGGCGAGGTTCTCGGCCATCGTCTTCCCGGTCACGGTGAGCGTGTCGCCGTGGAGCAGGCCGGCGTCGAGCAGCGCACGCAGGACCACCGGGACGCCGCCGATGCGGTCGACGTCGGTCATGACGTACCGGCCGAAGGGCTTGACGTCGGCCAGGTGCGGCGTGCGGTCACCGATCCGGTTGAAGTCGTCGAGGGTCAGCTCGACCTGCGCCTCGTGCGCGATGGCCATGAGGTGCAGGACCGCGTTGGTGGAGCCGCCCAGCGCCATGACCACGGTGATCGCGTTCTCGAACGCCTGCCTGGTCATGATCTGCCGCGCGGTGATGCCCTTGCGCAGCAGGTTCACCACGGCCTCGCCGGAGGCGACGGCGAAGGCGTCGCGGCGGCTGTCGGGCGCCGGCGGGGCGGCGCTGCCGGGCAGGCTCATGCCCAGCGCCTCGGCGACGCTGGCCATGGTGTTGGCGGTGTACATGCCGCCGCAGGAGCCCATGCCGGGGCAGGCGGCCCGCTCGACGGCGGCCAGCTCGTCCTGGGTGATCAGCCCGCGGGCGCAGGCGCCGACGGCCTCGAAGACGTCGATGATCGTCAGGTCGTCGCGGTCGCCGAGCTTCCCCGGCAGCGTCGAGCCCGAGTAGAGGAAGACGCTGGCGAGGTCCAGCCGGGCGGCGGCCATGAGCATGCCGGGCAGGGACTTGTCGCAGCCGGCCAGCAGCACCGAGCCGTCGAGCCGCTCGGCGAACATCACCGTCTCCACCGAGTCGGCGATGACCTCGCGGCTGACCAGCGAGGCGCGCATGCCCTCGTGGCCCATGGAGATGCCGTCGGAGACCGAGATGGTGCCGAACTCCAGCGGGAACCCGCCGGCGGCGTGCACGCCCTCCTTCGCCCGCTTGGCCAGCCGGTCCAGCGAGAGGTTGCACGGGGTGATCTCGTTCCACGACGAGGCCACGCCGATCTGCGGCTTGTCCCAGTCGTCGTCGCCCATGCCGACGGCGCGCAGCATCGCCCGGGCCGGGGCCCTGGTGATGCCGTCGGTCACCTC
The DNA here is from genome assembly GCF_054050455.1 of Geodermatophilus sp. SYSU D00684. Classification (NCBI taxonomy): domain Bacteria; kingdom Bacillati; phylum Actinomycetota; class Actinomycetes; order Geodermatophilales; family Geodermatophilaceae; genus Geodermatophilus; species Geodermatophilus sp. SYSU D00684. The sequence goes on from NZ_JBJGZI010000006.1 coordinate 133,385, forward strand.
GCGGCTGCGCGGCTTGACGTCGGCGGTGGTGCGGGGGTCGTCCACGGTCGTCACGCCGCGAGCGTAGGCGCGGTCCCGGGGCGCTCCCAGACGCCGTCGATACTGGTACCGACACCACCACCCGGGAGCCGCCGTGTCCGCCACCGCCCGCCGGGAGCTCGGCGACTTCCTCCGCTCGCGCCGCTCCCAGGTCGACCCGCGCGACACCGGCCTGCCCGCGGGCGGTCCCCGGCGCACGCCGGGGCTGCGCCGGGAGGAGGTCGCGCTGCTGTCCGGGGTGAGCTCCACCTGGTACACGTGGCTGGAGCAGGGCCGCGACATCCGCCCGTCCCGCCAGGTGGTCGACGCGCTCGCCCGCACCCTGCGCATGACGCCGGCCGAGCACGGCTACGTGCTGCGGCTGACCGGCCACGGCGGCGCCGCCCCCGGCGACCCCGACGGCGGGATGCCCGGCCACGTGCAGCGCCTGCTGGACGCGCTGGGCCCCTCCCCCGCCTACGCGATCACCGCCGACTGGTGGATCGCCGGGTGGAACCGCGCCTACGAGCGCTTCTACCCCGGGGTGGCCGCCGCCCCCGCGGACCGGCGCAACCTGCTGGAGCTGGTGTTCACCGACCCGGCGGTGCGGGCGCTGCTGGCGGACTGGGCCGGGGACAGCCGGCGGTTCCTCACCCAGTTCCGCGCCGAGGTGGGCCCGCGGCTGGCCGACCCGGCGGTCGTCGACCTCGTCGCCCGGCTCGAGGCGGCCAGCCCGGAGTTCCGCGCCGGGTGGGCCAGCCACGACGTCGACCGGTTCAGCTCCGCCGAGCGCCGCTTCGAGCACCCCGAGGTGGGCAGCCTGCTGCTCGAGCACCACCAGCTCACGCCCGCCGACGCCCCCGGGCTGCAGCTGGTCGTCTACACCGCGGCCGAGGGCGGCGAGAGCGCCGCGCGGCTGTGCGCGCTCGCGGGCTAGGCGGCCGGCGGCGCGGGGACGTCGAAGCGGCCGCCGGACCACCCCGCCAGCCGCGGCAGGTCGCGGGCGCGCAGGACCGGCAGCCGCACCTCCCCGCCGCCGGTGGTGACCAGCACCAGCCGGGCGTTGCGGCCCACCCGGATGCCGGCCAGGTCGTCCCAGGGCACCCGGCGCTGCCCGAGCAGCCCGCGCGTGGTGATCGCCTCCTCGCCGACGTCGACGCCCACCCGCAGCACCCAGACCGCCGCCAGCAGCGGCAGGAGCAGGACCAGCGCGGCCCACGGGGAGGCGGCGGCGAAGGGCAGCACGCAGACGGCGAGGAAGACGACGGGGAGCAGCGCGACCCGGCTCAGCCGCATGCGCGCGAGGGTTGCCACGTCCCCATGATCCCGCGCCGCGGGACGACGATCCCGGGGTCCGGCGTCAGTAGTCGCCGACGACGTCGGTCAGGGGCTCCCCGGCCAGCACCCGGCGCAGCTGCGCGAGGACCGCGGCCTCCGCGCGGGCGGCGGTCTGCGGCACCGCCCCGCCCACGTGCGGGGTGAGCAGCAGTCCCGGCGCCGACCACAGCGGGTGCCCCTCGGGCAGCGGCTCGGGTTCGGTGACGTCGAGCGCGGCCCGCAGCCGGCCCGCGGTCAGCTCGGCCACCAGCGCGTCGGTGTCGACGACGACCCCGCGCGCGGCGTTGACCAGCAGCGCGCCGTCCTTCATCGCGGCGAGGAACTCCGCGTCGACCAGGCCGGTGGTCTCCGGGGTCACCGGCACGACGAGGACGACGACGTCGGCGCCGGGCAGCAGCCGCGGCAGCTCGTCGGTGCCGTGGACGCCGTCGCGGGCGCTGCGCGCGACGTAGGTCAGCTCGACGTCGAAGCCGGACATCATGGCGCCGATCCGGCGGCCGATGTCCCCGGCGCCGACGACGAGCACCCGCGCCCCGACCAGCGAGGAGAACGTCCCCGGGCTCCACCGGCCGGCGTCCTGCGCGCGGACCAGGTCGGGCAGGCCGCGCTGGGCGGCCAGCGTCGCGGCCAGCACCCACTCGGCGGTCGACGGCGTGTGTGCGCCGCGGGCGTTGCACAGCACGACGCCCTCGGGCAGCCGGCCGACGAACCGCTCGGCGCCGGCGCTGAGCAGCTGGACAAGCCGCAGCCGCGGGGCCGCGGCGAGCAGGGCGTCGTCCGGGCCGCCGCCGCTGCGCGGCACCCAGACCTGCGCCTGCCCGGCCTCCTCCGGCGGCGGCCCGTCGGGGTCGGCGCGGACGGCGCGCACGCGCGGGGACAGCGCCTCCACCGCGGTGGCCATCGCCCGCGAGGGCACCAGGACGGTCAGGGTCTCGTCGGGGCCGACGACGTCGGTGCCGCGGATCTCGGGAGCCACGGCCCCCGACCCTAGGAGGCGCCGGCGGCGACCTCCGGGCCGGGAACCGCCTGCGGCGCGAGGCCCTGGGCGGTGGCGATCCGCGCGTCCTCGGGCCGGACCACCGACAGCTGCGTGGACTCCGGCGGCAGCACCGTCTGGAACAGCCAGTCGGCCGCGACCCGCACCCGGTTGGCCATCGCCGGCATCGCGTAGAGGTGGTAGCCGCGGGTGACGACCTTGGCCAGCGGCCCGGTCAGCGGCACCCCCAGCGGCCGGGCGACGGCGTCCCAGCCGCCGAGGTCGGCGACCAGGCCGAGGTCGCGGTGCCGGTACCGGCGGGGGCGGCCGACGCCGAGGCTGGCGGCGACGTTGCGGCCGAGGACGGCGCCCTGCCGCTGGGCGTGCTGCGCCGTCGGCGGGGTGTCCGGCAGCTCGCCGTCCTGCTCCCCGGCGGCGAGGTCGGGGACGGCGGCCGCGTCGCCCGCGGCCCACACGCCGGCCACGCCCGGGACGGCGAGGTCGGGGTCGACGGCGAGCCGGCCCCGCCGCAGCGGCAGCCCCAGCCGGCCGACCAGGGGGTGCGCGACGACCCCGGCGCCCCACACCAGCGTGCGGGTCGGGATCGTCTCGCCGTCGGTGAGGACGACGGCGTCCTCGTCGGCGGAGACCACCGAGGTGCGGAGCCGGACGTCGACCCCGCGGCGGGCCAGCACGTCCAGCGCGCGGCGGCCGAGCTCGGGGCCCAGCTCCGGCAGCACCGCGGGCGCGAGGTCGACCAGCACCCACCGCACCTCGGCGGCGCGGGTGCGGTCCCACCGGCCCTCGATCCGGCGCAGCCAGCGCTGGGTCTGGGCGACCACCTCGGTGCCGGTGTAGCCCGCGCCGACGGCGACCACGGTGAGCCGCGCGGCGCGCTCGGCCCGGCCGGCCGGGGTGTCGGGCAGGGCGTCGGCGAGGTCGAGCTGCTCGAGCAGGTGGTCGCGGAGGAACACCGCCTCGACCAGGGTCTTCAGCGCCCGGCCGTGCTCGGGGACGCCGGGGACGGGCACCTGGCGGGTCACCGCGCCGGGCGTGAGCAGGAGCCGGTCCCACGACATCGCCGTCGGGGTCCCGTGCGCGGGCCGCAGCGTGAGCGAGCGCGCGGCCAGGTCGACGTCCTCGACCCGGCCCAGCACCAGGCGCACCCGGGGCAGCAGCCGCCGCAGGGAGACCGCGATGTGCCGCGCCTCGACCACGCCGGTGGCCACCTCGGGCAGCAGGGGGCTGTAGAGCAGGTAGTCCGTCGGCGTGACCAGGACCAGGTCGGCGGCGTCCGGCGGGAGCAGCCGCTGCAGCCTGCGCAGGGCGGTGAGCCCGGCGAAGCCGCCGCCGACCGTGACCACCCGCGGCCGCCCGCCGCCGTCTCCCGCGATCCGCATGCCGGCCTCCGCTGCTCGCCCGGGTGAGGTCGGCAACCTACCGGGGACCGGCGCCGCTCCGGGGCGCTGCGCGCCTGCCGGACGGCGCCCGGCGTACGGCTGCCGGCGGCGTTCCGCCCGTACTGTGGAGCGGGTGAGGCGGCAGGCGGGACGGCGCGGCGGCGCGGCGGGCTGCGCGGTCGCCCTGGCGCTCGTGCTCGCCGGGTGCGGCGAGGACGGCTACGAGCCGGCCGGGCCGTTCCGCCCGCTGCCCGAGGGGGCGCCGCCCGAGGTCGGGCCGCCCACCGAGTCCTCCCCCGCGCCCTCGCCCGGCGACCCGGCCGACCCCGGCTCCGGCTCCACCGCCGGCGACCCGAACGTCGTCGCCACCGACCTGGTCGTGCCCACCGGGCTGGTCGTGCTGCCCGACGGCAGCGCCGTCGTGGGCGAGCGCGAGACCGGCCGGCTGCTGCACGTCTTCCCCGACCGCTCGCCGGCGCAGGAGCTCATGGTGCTGCCCGGCGTCGACACCGGCGGCGACGGCGGGCTGCTCGGCCTGGCGCTGTCCCCCACGTTCGACGAGGACGGGCTGTTCTACGCCTACGTCTCGACGGCCACCGACAACCGCGTCGTCCGCTTCCCGCTCGGCGGCACCCCGAACCCGGTGCTCACCGGCATCCCCCGCGGCGAGGTGCACAACGGCGGCGGGCTCGCGTTCGCCCCCGACGGCACCCTGTTCGTCGGCACCGGCGACACCGGCAACCCCGTGCTGGCGCAGGACCCGGCCTCGCTCGGCGGCAAGGTCCTGCACGTCGACGTGTTCGGCCAGCCCGCGACCGCCTCGGGCCCGGTCCACAGCCGGGGCTTCTCCGACGTCACGGCGGTCTGCCCGTCCGGCGACGAGGCGGGCACGCTCTACGCCGTCGACGAGTCCACCGCCGGGCCCGACGAGCTCAACGAGCTGGTCGAGGGCAGCGACCACGGCTGGCCGGCCGCCGGCCCCGGGACGATCGCGCCGCTGTTCGAGGTGGGCAACGCCGAGGGCGGCCTGGGCGGCTGCACCGCCGCGGGGACCACGGTGTTCCTCGGCGCGCTCGACGGCCAGCGGGTGCACGTCGTCCAGCTCGACGGCGACGGCGGGATCAGCGAGGACCCGATCGAGCTCATCAGCGGGCGCTACGGCCGGCTGCGCACCGTCGTCCTCGACAGCGAGGGCGGGCTGTGGGTGACCACGTCCAACCGGGACGGCATCGGCGTCCCCGCCGAGGACGACGACAAGGTGCTGCGGATCCTGCCGCCGTCGTCGACCGGCTCCTCCCCGGTCTGACCGGGCACTTCCGCGGATCTGCACGGCGCAGATCCGCGGAAGTGCGCGCCGGTCAGCTGCCGAGGACGCGCTCCTCGAGCATCCGCCGCACGGTCGGGGCGTCGGCCTGGCCGCGGGTGGCCTTCATGACCTGCCCGACCAGCGCGCCGAGCGCCTGGACCTTGCCCGAGCGCACCTTCTCCACGACGTCGGGGGCGCCGGCGATCGCGGCCTCGACGGCGGCGACGAGCTCGTCGGACTCCCCCATCACCGCCAGGCCGCGAGCCTCGACGACGGTGCGCGGGTCGCCCTCGCCGGCCAGGACGCCGTCGAGCGCCTGCCGGGCCAGCTTGTCGTTGACCGTGCCCTCGGCGACCAGCGTCGTCAGCTCGGCGACCTGGGCCGGGGTGACGGCGAGGTCGGCGAGGTCGACGCCGGCGTCGTTGGCCCGGCGGGCGAGCTCGCCCAGCCACCACTTGCGGGCGTCGGCCGGCGTGGCGCCGGCGGTGACGGTCTGCTCGACCAGCCCGAGCGCCCCGGCGTTGACCAGCCAGGTCATCTCGGTGGCCGACAGGCCCCACTCCTCCTGCAGCCGGCGGCGGCGGGCGGCGGGCAGCTCGGGCAGCCCGGCGGCCAGCTTCTCCACCCACTCGGCGTCGGGCGCGAGCGGCACCAGGTCGGGCTCGGGGAAGTACCGGTAGTCGGTCGCCTCCTCCTTGCTGCGGCCCGGGGAGGTGCTGCCGGTGTCCTCGTGGAAGTGCCGGGTCTCCTGCAGCACCCGCCCGCCGGCGTCGAGGACGGCGGCCTGCCGGCGCATCTCGTAGCGCACCGCCCGCTCCACCGACCGCAGCGAGTTGACGTTCTTGGTCTCGGTGCGGGTGCCCCACTCCAGGCTGCCGATCGGCGCGAGCGAGGTGTTCACGTCGCAGCGCAGGCTGCCCTGCTCCATCCGCACGTCCGAGGCGCCGAGGGTCTGAATGATCTCGCGCAGCTCGGTGACGTAGGCGCGGGCCACCTCGGGGGCCTTGGCGCCGGCGCCGGCCACCGGGCGGGTCACGATCTCCACCAGGGGGATGCCGGCCCGGTTGAAGTCGACCAGCGAGTGGTCGGCGCCGTGGATGCGGCCGGTGGCGCCGCCGACGTGCAGGTTCTTGCCGGTGTCCTCCTCGAGGTGCACCCGCTCGATCTCCACGCGGTAGGTCTCGCCGTCCACCTCGACGTCGAGGTGCCCGGCGGTGCACAGCGGCTCGTCGTACTGGCTGGTCTGGAAGCCCTTCGGGATGTCCGGGTAGAAGTAGTTCTTCCGGGCGAAGCGCGACCAGGACGCGATCCGGCAGCCCAGGGCCAGGCCGATCCGGATGGTCGACTCGACGGCCGCGGCGTTGGCCACCGGCAGCGAGCCGGGCAGGCCGAGGCAGACCGGGCAGGTCTGGGTGTTGGGCTCGGCGCCGAACGTCGTCGAGCAGCCGCAGAACATCTTCGACTCGGTGCCCAGCTCGACGTGGGTCTCCAGGCCGATCACCGGCTCGTAGCGGGTGAGGACGTCGTCGAAGTCGACGAGGGACTCGGTCACGGGGTGGGCCCTCCCTTCGGGGTGGTGCTGCGGCCGGTGACCCAGGCACCGAGGCCGGTCAGCACGCCCAGGACGATGAAGACGGCGAAGACGGCCCGGCCGGTGGTCAGCCACAGCACCAGTCCGGCGAGGATGACGAACGCGGTCAGGCCCCAGGCGGCCTTGAGCGCGCCGTTCACGCGGCACGCTCCGGGAGCCGGTCGGCGAGCGGCGCGCCCTGGGCGGCCTCGACGGCGGCGGCGACGCGGTAGCAGCGGTCGTCGGCCAGCGCCGGCGCCATCACCTGCAGGCCGACCGGCAGCCCCTCGGACAGCCCGCACGGCACCGAGATGGCCGGGACGCCGGCCAGGCTCGCGGGCAGCGTGCACAGGTCGGCGGCGTACATGGCCAGCGGGTCGTCGACGCGGGCGCCCAGCGGCCAGGCCACCGTCGGGCTGGTCGGGCTGACCAGCACGTCGACGCCGCCGTCGAAGGCGGCGGAGAAGTCGCGGGTGATCAGCGAGCGGACCTTCTGCGCCTGGCCGTAGTAGGCGTCGTAGTAGCCCGCCGACAGCGCGTAGGTGCCGAGGATGATCCGGCGCTTGACCTCGGCGCCGAAGCCCTGCTCGCGGGTGAGCGCCATGACCTCGTCGATGTCGCGGGTGCCGTCGTCGCCGACCCGGATGCCGAACCGCATGCCCTCGAACCGGGCCAGGTTCGACGACGCCTCGCTCGGCGCGATCAGGTAGTACGCCGGCAGCGCCAGCCCGAACGAGGGGCAGGACACCTCGCGCACCTCGGCGCCGGCGGCCTCCAGCAGCGCGACCGCCTCGGCGAACCGCTCGAGCACGCCGGCGTCGTAGCCCTCGCGCGCGCCCTCGCCGCCCAGCTCCCGGACGACGCCGACCCGCAGGCCGGACAGGTCGCCGCCGGCGCCGCGGCGGGCGGCCTCGACGACGGTGGGCACCGGGGCGTCGATGCTCGTGGAGTCGCGCGGGTCGTGGCCGCCGATCGCCTCGTGCAGCAGGGCGGCGTCCATGACCGTGCGGGCCATCGGGCCGGCCTGGTCGAGACTGGAGGAGAACGCGATCAGGCCGTAGCGCGACACCGAGCCGTAGGTGGGTTTGTGGCCGACCAGGCCGGTGACCGCGGCGGGCTGGCGGATCGAGCCGCCGGTGTCGGTGCCGAGCGCGAACGGGGCGAGCCGGCCGGCGACCGCGGCGCTGGAGCCGCCCGACGAGCCGCCGGGGATGCGGTCGCGGTCCCACGGGTTGCGGGTGACCCGGTACGCGGAGTTCTCGGTGGACGAGCCCATCGCGAACTCGTCCATGTTGGTCTTGCCGAGCAGCACCGTGCCGGCCTCGTGCAGCCGGGTGGCGACGGTGGCCGAGTACGGCGGGCGCCAGCCCTCGAGGATCCGCGAGCCGCTGGTGGTGGGCACGCCCTCGGTGACGAAGACGTCCTTGAGCGCCACCGGGATGCCGGCCAGGCCGGTGCCGGCGGTGCCCGAGGCGTCGATCTCCCCGGCCCGCTGCAGCGCGGCCTCGGCGTCGACGTGCAGGTAGGCGCCGAGGTCGCCGTCCTCGGCGGCGATCCGGTCCAGGTGGGCGCGGGTGACCTCGACGGCGGAGGTCTCGCCGGCGGCGAGCGCGCTCTGCAGCGCGGTGACCGGCAGCGCGGTGAGGTCGCTCACTCCTCCTCCCCCAGGATGCGCGGCACGCGGAAGCGGTCGTCCTCGGCGGCGGGTGCGCCGGCCAGGACGGCGTCGCGCGGCAGGCACGGGGTGGCGACGTCGTCGCGCAGCACGTTGGTCAGCGGGACGGCGTGGGTCATCGGGGCGACGTCCTCGACGTCGGCGCGCTGCACCTGGGCCACCGCGTCGAGGACCGCGCCCAGCTGGCCGGCGAAGCGGTCGAGCTCCTCGTCGGTGACGGCCAACCGGGCCAGTCGCGCGAGGTGCGCGATGTCCTGGCGGCCGAGGGCGGGTGACGCTCCGCGGTCGGGCGTGGTGGGGCTCATGCTCGGGGAGGACTCCTGTCGTCGGCGCCGGCCGGCGCCAGGGACGCAACCTGTTCACTGTACGTGGGGCGGGTCGGGCGCCGGTCCGGCCGGGCGCGGTGCTCGACCGGGGGCTGCGCATGCGGGAAGCTGCTGCGACCACGATCGACGGAGATCGGCTCACCTCGTCGCCTGCGGAGGCACCCGTGTCCTATCTCCTGCGCCTGGTCGTGCCGGACCGCCCCGGTCTGCTCGGCGCCGTGGCCACCGCCCTGGGCACGGCGGGCGTCGACATCGTCTCGCTCGACGTGCTCGAGCGCGGCAACGGTGTCGCCGTCGACGACGTCGTGGTCGACCTCCCGCCCGGCCGGCTCCCCGACAGCCTGATCACCGCCGTGCAGTCGGTGCCCGGCGTGCAGGTGGAGGCGCTGCGCCCGTTCGCCGGGCCGCTGGACACCCATCGCGAGCTCGACCTGCTCGAGGGGCTGGCCCGGGCCGCCGAGGGCACCGCGGTCAAGCTGCTGGCCGCCGAGCTGCCGCGGGTGTTCCACAGCGGCTGGGCGGCGGTGCTGCACGCCGGCGACGACGGCGGCTGCGAGGCGCTGGCCGCCTCCGACGCGGCGCCGGCGTTCGAGGGCATGCGGCTGCCGTGGCTGCCGCTGGCCTCGCCGCGGCTGCTGCCCAGCGAGGACGACTGGCTGCCCGAGCGCTGGCGGGACCTGGCCGTCGAGATGATGGCCGCGCCCTTCGGCGACCCGTGCACCGCCGTCGTCCTGGGGCGCTCGGGCGGGCCCGCCTACCGCCGCTCGGAGCTGCTGCGGCTGACCCACCTGACCGGGATCGCGGCGAGCGTCGCCCACCTGCCGCCGGCCTGACTCACTCCCCCGCCGGCTCGCTCCCGTCGCCGACGGTCGCGACGGCACGGGCGGCCTCGGGGCCCTGCTCGAGCAGCACGCGCAGGCCGTCGTCGTCGAGGATCGGCGCCTTGACCTGCACGGCCTTGTCGTACTTGCTGCCGGGGTCGGCGCCGACCACCACGAACCCGGTCTTCTTCGACACCGAGCCGGTCACCTTGCCGCCGCGCTGCTGGATCGCGGCGATCGCCTGGTCGCGGCTGTAGTCCCGCAGTGAGCCGGTGACGACGACGGTGACGCCGGTCAGCGGCCCGGGCGGGGCGTCGTCGCCGGCGTCGGCCAGCTTCACGCCGGCCCGGCGCCACTTCTCCACGACCTCGCGGTGCCAGTCGACGGCGAACCAGTCGCGCACCGAGCGGGCGATGGTGGGGCCCACGCCGTCGGCGGCCGCGAGCTCCTCCTCCGACGCCTCGGCGATCCGGTCCAGCGAGCGGAAGTCCCGCGCCAGCGCCTGCGCGGCGGTCGGGCCGACGTGCCGGATGGACAGCGCGACCAGCACCCGCCACAGCGGGACGTCCTTGCGCGACTGCAGGTTGGCCAGCAGCCGCTGCCCGTTCGCCGACAGGTCGCCGTCCTTCCTGGTGAAGAAGGACGTGCGGCAGAGCTTCTCCTCGGTCAGGTCGAAGACGTCGCCCTCGTCCTCGAGCAGGTGCTCGGCCAGCAGCGCGGTCGCGGCCTCGTAGCCGAGCACCTCGATGTCGAACGCCCCGCGCCCGGCGACGTGGAAGACCCGCTCCCGCAGCTGCGCGGGGCAGGACCGCGCGTTGGGGCAGCGGATGTCGGCGTCGCCCTCCTTCTCGTGCCGCAGCTCGGTGCCGCACTCGGGGCAGTGCGTCGGCATGACGAACTCGCGCTCGTCGCCGGTGCGGGCGGCGACCACCGGCCCGAGGACCTCGGGGATGACGTCGCCGGCCTTGCGGATGACGACGGTGTCGCCGATGAGCACGCCCTTGCGCTTGACCTCGCTGGCGTTGTGCAGCGTGGCCAGCTGCACGGTGGAGCCCGCGACCTTGACCGGCTCCATGTAGGCGAACGGCGTCACGCGGCCGGTGCGCCCGACGTTGACCCGGATGTCGAGGAGCTTGGTGGTGGCCTCCTCCGGCGGGTACTTGAACGCGGTCGCCCACCGCGGCGCCCGCGAGGTGGAGCCCATCCGCCGCTGCAGGGCGATCTGGTCGACCTTGACGACGACGCCGTCGATCTCGTGCTCGACCGAGTGCCGCTGCTCGCGGTAGCGCTCGATGTAGGCCCGGACGCCCTCGAGGTCGTCGACCACCTCGAAGCGGTCGCTCGTGGGCAGGCCGAGCTCCCGCAGCCGGGCGTAGGCCTCGGACTGGTTCTCCGGCTGCCAGCCGTCGTGCACGCCGAGCCCGTGCACGATCATCCGCAGCGGCCGGGAGGCGGTGATCCGCGGGTCCTTCTGCCGCAGCGAGCCGGCGGCGGCGTTGCGCGGGTTGGCGAACGGGGCCTTGCCCTGCTCGACCATGCTCGCGTTGAGGTCGGCGAAGGCGGCGACCGGGAAGTAGATCTCACCCCGAACCTCCAGCTGCGCGGGGAGGTCCTCGCCGGTCAGCTGCTGCGGGACGTCCTGCATCGTGCGCACGTTGGCGGTGACGTCCTCGCCGGTGACGCCGTCGCCCCGGGTGGCGGCGCGGACCAGACGCCCGCGCTCGTAGAGCAGCGCGACCGCCAGGCCGTCGATCTTGAGCTCGCACAGGTAGCGGGCACCGGTGCCGACCTCGCGCTCCACGCGGGCGGCCCAGGCCGACAGCTCGTCGCTGTCGAAGACGTTGTCCAGGCTCTGCATGCGCTCGAGGTGCCGCACCGGCGCGAAGGTGGCGGCGAACCCGCCGTTGACCTTCTGGCTCGGCGAGTCCGGCGACACCAGCGCCGGGTGCGCGGCCTCGATGGCCTTGAGCTCGCCCATGAGCGCGTCGTACTGCCCGTCGCTCACCAGCGGCTCGTCGCGCACGTAGTACGCGAAGGCGTAGCGGTCGAGCTCCTCGGACAGGTCGCGGTGGCGCGTCCGCGCGTCGTCGGGGACCTCGGTGAGGTCCTCCCGGTCGGCGACCGCGGCGACCTGCGGGGTGTCCAGCTCGGCGTCCGTGCTCACGCGGGCACGGTATCCGCCGGGTGTGACTCCGGTGCCGGTCCGCCCGATCGGGTGTCGGTCACTCGGGCAGCAGGTACCGCGCGGCCTCGCGGACGTGGGCCATCGCCGCCCGCGCGTAGGCGGGGCCGGCGCCGGCCAGGCCGCACGCCGGGGTGAGGGTGACCGCCTCGTGCAGCGTCTCGGCCGGGAAGCCGAGCTCGCGCCACCAGGCGCGCAGCCGCGAGGCGGTGGCCTTCGGCGCGGGCAGCGGTGCGTCGGTCCCGGGGACGACGCCGGGCAGCAGGTGGGTGCCGGCCTCGACGGCGGCGCCGACGGCGTCGAGGTCCTGGACCAGACCGAGGTCGAACGACAGCCCGGCCGCGCCCGCGGCGCGCAGCAGGTCCAGCGGCGCCCGGTTCGCGCAGCAGTGCACGACCACCGGGCCGGGCAGCGCGGCCACGACGGCGGCGAGCTCCGCCTCGACGTCGGGCGCGGCGACGGCGGGCAGCCGGCCGAAGCCGCTGGCCGTCGGCAGCGCGCCCTGCAGGACCGCCGGCAGCGAGGGCTCGTCGAGCTGGACGACGACCTGCGCGCCGGGCACCCGCGCGGTCACGGCGGCGACGTGCGCGGCGATGCCCTCGGCCAGCGACTGCCCGAGGTCGCGCCGGGCGCCGGCGTCGACGACGGCCCGCTCGCCCCGCTCCCGCTCGAGACCGGCGGCCAGCGTCCACGGCCCCGTGGCCTGCACCTTGAACGGGCCGCGGTGGTCGCCGGCGACGTCGTGCAGGGCGTCGAGGTCGCGGGCGAGGAACTCCTGCGCGCGGCGCAGGTCCCGGCCGGGGCGGGGCACGAGGCGCCAGCCGGCGGGAGTCAGGTCGACGGCGAGGTCGACGAGGAGGGCGGCGCTGCGGCCGAGCAGGTCGGCGCCCGCGCCGCGGGCGGGCAGCTCGGGCAGGTGCGGCAGGCCGGGCAGCTCCCCCAGGACGACCCGCAGGGCCTCGGCAGGGTCGGTGCCGGGCAGCGATCCGACGCCCGAGGCCGGCCCCCACGGTGCGGGAGCCGGCCTCGGGTCGGTGCTGGTCGGATCGGGCTCGGTCGGGGTGGCCACGGCGGCGACGGTAGTACCACCGTCGCCGTGACCCGGCCGGCCCCGGGTGGTGCGATCGGTCAGATGGCCGTGCCGTGGTTGGCAGGCGGCGGGCTGACCGGGGAGTGGTTCGCGAAGTAGGCGACCAGGGCGTCGACGTCGACCGGGCCGGTGACCGGGTTCGTCCCGCCGGTGAAGGCGCCGAAGCTGTCACCACCGGCGACGAGGAACGAGTTGGCCACCACGCGGTACTCCGTCGTCGGCGAGAGGACCACGCCGTTCAGCGTGATCGAGCTGTCGAGCACCCGGTCGCCGTAGGAACGGTCGAGGTCGTACGTGTAGCTGAAGCCGGCCGAGGTGCCCAGGACCAGCTGGGTGTTGCGCGGGCCGCCGTTGAGCTGGAACTGCTGCTCCAGCACGTCGTCGATCTGCGCCCCGGTCAGTGTGATCGCGTTGACCGTGTTGCCGAAGGGCTGGACGTCGAACAGGGCGCCGTACGTGACCGTTCCGCCAGGGATGTCCTTGCGGACACCGCCCGGGTTCATGAAGGCGATCACCGGGTCGCCGTAGACGGGCCCCTGCAGCGCCTCAAGCTGGGCCTGGGCGACCAGGTTGCCGATCGGCTGCTCGCTGCTCCGGCCGGCCGACACGGAGTTGCCGATCGTGGCGGTCGTACTGCCGATGACCCGGTTGCGAGCCTCGGCCGAGCGCCCGTTCCAGTAGTCGACGATCGCCTTGACCTCGGTGTCGACCGCGGTTCGGGTGACGGGAACGTTCGTCGCGGCGTAGGTGGCTCGCCGGTCGACGTCACCGGTGTTCGGGTTGATGGTCAGGCGGATGTCAGTGACCAGTCGACCGTAGAAGCCGGCCTGCGTGACCAGCCGCGGCTCGCTGCCGCGCACCGGGAGCAGGCAGTTGTAGGTCTCGTGGCTGTGCGCACTGACGATGAAGTCGACCTGCTTGTCCATGCGGGCGTTCAGGTCGGTGATCGGTCCGGCCAGGCCGGTGCAGCCGTTGGCCGTGGGAGCGGCGTTGGGGTCGGTGACGTCGCCACCCTCGTGGACCAGGACTCCGATCGAGCGAATGCCCTGCTTCTTGAGCTCGTGCGTCCAGCGGTTGACGGCGTCGGCCTCGTCGATGAACTGGACGTCGGTGATGCCGGCCGGCGACACGATGGTCGGGGTCGTCTCGGTGACCACGCCGATGAGAGCGATCCTCTGGCCGCCCGCGACGTCGAAGACCTGGTACGGCGGCAGCATCGGCTCGCCGGTCTCGCGCGAGATGACGTTGGCGGCCAGGTACGGGAACTCGGCGCCGTGGAACTCGTGCTCGCCGGTACCGAAGCAGCCGTCGACGCCGACCTCGACGCCCTCGCACGCCGTGACGTCGTCGGTGTGGCTGTCGTCGGTGGCGCCGGAGATCCGCCGCAGCTCCTCGGTGCCGCGGTCGAACTCGTGGTTGCCCACGGAGGACACGTCCAGACCCATCGCGTTGAGCGCCTCGATCGTCGGCTCGTCCTTGTAGACGCTCGACTCGAACGGCGAGGCGCTGACCAGGTCCCCGGCGCCGACGAACCAGGAGTTGTCCGAGCCGCCGCTCTGCTGGGCGAACTGCGCCTGCAGCGCGTCGACGGTGGCGGCGATGTGCGCGGCGCCGCCGACGGGGGTCGTGACGTCGTCGGCCGTGCCGTAGGCGCCGTCGGGACCAGGCGAGGTCGCCAGGGCCCCATCGGCGGTGGCCTGCGGGGTGATCCGCCCGTGGAAGTCGTTCATCGCGATCAGCTGGACCGGGATGGACGGCTGGGGCGCGGCCTGGGCCGCGCTCGGGACGGCCACGAGACCGGCCGTGGTCGCCACCGCGACGGCGGCGGCGAGGGAGAAGCGCGTTCGGCGCAAGGAGTCCTCCGGAGGACATGCGGAGCAGGCCACCGGAGACGGCGGCCCGGGCGGGGGTGGTGAGCCGAGCTGCGTAGCCGTGCTCAGGAAGTGGCTCGGACGACACCGTAGGTGACGGACGGTTCCGACACCAGGTCCTCCCGGTGACGATCAGGTGTCCGGCGATCAGCCGGAGACGGTCCCCTGCCCGAGCACCAGGTCGCCCCGCTCCGGGTCGGGCGCGTAGAGGACGGCCGACTGCCCGGGCGCGACGCCGCGCTGCGCCCCGTCCAGCGCGATGACCAGGCCGCCGTCGGGACCGGCGGTCACCGTGCACGGGACGGCGGTGGCGTGCGCCCGCAGCTGCACCTCCGCGCGCAGCGGGAGCTCCGGGGCCGCCCCGGTCCACGTCGGCCGGCCGGTGCGCACCTCGGCGACGCCGGCGAGCTCGGCGGTCCCCACCGTCACGGTCCGGGAGACCGGCTCGATCGACAGCACGTAGCGCGGGCGCTGGTCGCCGGCGGCGATGCCCAGCCCGCGCCGCTGCCCGACGGTGAACCCGTGCGTGCCCTCGTGCGTGCCGACGGTGGCGCCGGTGGCGGCGTCGACGACCGGCCCGGGCGCCGTCCCCAGCCGCCGGGTGAGGAAGCCGCGGGTGTCGCCGTCGGGGATGAAGCAGATGTCGTGCGAGTCGGGCTTGGTGGCGACGGCGAACCCGCGCTCGGCGGCGATCGCGCGCACCCGGTCCTTGGTCATCGACCCCAGCGGGAACACCGCCCCCGCCAGCTGGCCGGGGGTGAGCACGCCGAGCACGTAGGACTGGTCCTTGGCCGCGTCCACCGAGCGGCGCAGCCGGCCGTCCTCCAGCCGCGCGTGGTGGCCGGTGACGACGGCGTCGAAGCCCAGCGCCAGCGCCCGGTCGAGCACCGCGGTGAACTTGATCTTCTCGTTGCACCGCAGGCACGGGTTGGGCGTGCGGCCGGCGGCGTACTCGGCGACGAAGTCCTCGACGACGTCCTCGGTGAACCGCTCGGCGAGGTCCCAGACGTAGAACGGGATGCCGAGCTCGTCGGCGACCCGCCGGGCGTCGTGGGCGTCCTCGACGCTGCAGCAGCCGCGGGCGCCGCTGCGCAGCGTCTGCCGGTCCGGCGAGAGCGCGAGGTGCACCCCGGTGACGTCGTGGCCGGCGTCGACCGCCAGCGCCGCGGCGACCGCGCTGTCCACTCCCCCGCTCATCGCGGCGAGCACGCGCACGGCGCTACCTCCCCGCCCCGCGGGCGCGCTCGACCACGGGGGCGATCACGGCCAGCAGCGCGTCGACGTCGGCGTCGGTGCTCGGCGAGCCCAGGCTGAACCGCAGCGAGCTGCGGGCCCGCGCGGCGTCGGCGCCGACGGCGGTGAGCACGTGGCTGGGCCGGGCCACCCCGGCGCTGCACGCCGACCCGGTCGAGCACTCGATGCCGCGGGCGTCGAGCAGCATGAGCAGCGCGTCGCCCTCGGCGCCGGGGAAGGACAGGTGCGCGTTGCCCGGCAGCCGGCCCGGCCCGCCGGCGACGACGTCGTCCAGCGGGGCGCCGTTGAGCTCGGCGTCGGGGACCTGCTCGAGCACCCCGGCCACCAGCCGGTCGCGCAGCGCGGCCAGCCGGGCGGCGCGCTCGGGCCGGGAGCCGACGGCGGTGGTCGCGGCGACGGCGAGGCCGACGATGGCCGCCACGTCGAGGGTGCCCGAGCGGACGTCGCGCTCCTGCCCGCCGCCGTGCAGCAGCGGCATGCACTCGGCGTCGCGGCGCAGCAGCAGCACGCCGGCGCCCATCGGGCCGCCGACCTTGTGGCCGGTCATGGTGAGCGCGTCGACGCCGCTGTCGGCGAAGTCCACCGGCACCTGGCCGACGGCCTGCACCGCGTCGGTGTGCAGCGGCACCCCCACCGCGTGGGCGACCTGCGCCAGCGCGGCGACGTCGCTGACCGTGCCGATCTCGTTGTTGGCCCACATGACGCTGGCCATCGCGACGTCGGAGCCGTCGCCCAGCGCCTCGGAAAGCGCCTCCGGCGTCACCCGCCCGGTGGGCTCCAGGCGCAGCCAGGTGACCTCCGCGCCCTCGTGCTTGGCCAGCCACTCGGCGCTGTCGAGGACGGCGTGGTGCTCGGCCGGGCTCACCACGAGCCGCCGCCGGCGCGAGTCGGCCTCCCGCCGCGCCCAGTACAGGCCCTTCACCGCGAGGTTGTCGCTCTCGGTGCCCCCACCGGTGAACAGCACCTCCGACGGGCGGGCGCCCAGCGCCTCGGCCAGCCGCTCCCGGGACTGCTCGGCGGCCCGCCGCGCGGCCCGGCCGCTGGCGTGCAGCGAGGAGGCGTTGCCCACCCGGCCGAGCTGCTCGGTCATCGCGGCCAGGACCTCGGGGAGCACCGGCGTGGTCGCCGCGTGGTCGAGGTAGGTCACTCCGCCCAGGTTAGTCGCGCACGACGGACCCGCTCGGGTGACGCCGGTGACCCCGGGAACGGCGACGGGCGCCGACCCCCGGAGGGGATCGGCGCCCGTGGCGACGTGCTGGAACGGCCCCCGCAGCGGGGGCCTCCCGCTACTTGCGGGCGGCGATCTTCTCGGTGGCGGCCGGGACGACCTGGAACAGGTCGCCGACGACGCCGAAGTCGGCCAGCTCGAAGATCGGGGCCTCGGGGTCCTTGTTGACGGCCACGATGGTCTTCGAGGTCTGCATGCCGGCGCGGTGCTGGATCGCCCCGGAGATGCCGACGGCGATGTAGAGCTGCGGCGAGACGGTCTTGCCGGTCTGCCCGACCTGGAAGCTGTGCGGGTAGAAGCCGGAGTCGACCGCGGCACGCGAGGCACCGACGGCGGCGCCGAGCGAGTCGGCCAGGGCCTCGATGATCGAGAAGTTCTCCGCGCTGGCCACACCGCGGCCACCGGAGACGACGATCGAGGCCTCGGTCAGCTCGGGCCGGTTGCTCTTCTGCTCCACGACCCGGTCGACGACGCGGGTCTGCTTCGCCTGGTCGGACAGGCTGACCTCGACCGGGACCTCCTCGCCGGCGGCGGGGGCCGGCTCGGGGGTGACCGAGTTGCCGCGCAGCGTGTAGACCGGGGTGCCGGTCGTCACCTTCGAGTGGACGATCTGCTGGCCGGCGAACACCACTTGGGTGGCGGTGCCGTCGGCGGCGATCTCGCTGACGTCGGTCAGGAAGCCGCTGCCGGTCTTGAGCGCCAGCCGCGCGGCGATCTCCCGGCCCTCCGGGGAGGACGGGATGACGACGGCGGCCGGGGACGCCTGCTGCACCAGCTGGGCGAGCACCTCGGCCTTGGGGGCGACGAGGTACTCGTCGATCTCCGGGGACTCCGCGACGTAGACCTTCGCCGCGCCGTACTGGGCGAGCTGCTCGCGGGCGCCGGCGGCGACGCCGGGGCCGCCGGCGACGACCGCCGAGACCTCACCGAGCGCGCGTGCGGCGGTGAGGGCCTCGAGGGTGCCCTTGCGGACGGTGCCGTCGGCCGGGTTCAGCTCGACGAGGACCAGGACCTCTGCCATGGCTGTTCAGTCTCCTCTTCGCTTCGGATCCGGGCCGGGTCAGACGAGCTTCTGGCCGGCGAGGAAGCCCACGAGCTCCTCGGCGCCGTTGCCCTCGTCGGTGACCTTGACGCCCTCGCCCTTCGGCGGGCGGCCGGCGAAGTCGAGGACCTGGCTGGTGGCGGTGGCGAGGCCGACGGCCGAGGCGTCCACGCCCAGGTCGGCCAGCGACCGGCTCTCCACCGGCTTCTTCTTCGCGGCCATGATCCCCTTGAAGGAGGGGTAGCGCGGCTCGTTGATGGTGTCCCAGGTGGACACGATGGCCGGCAGCGGGGCCTCCAGGGCCCAGTAGCCGCCGTCGGTCTGCCGCTCCACCTTCACCGTCGAGCCCTCGACGGTGAGCTTGCGGGCGCCGGAGACCTGTGGGATGCCCAGCCGCTCGGACAGCAGCGCCGGCATGACGCCCATCTGGCCGTCGGTCGACGTGGCGCCCATGAGGACCAGGTCGTACTCGAGCTGCTGCAGCGCCGCGGCGAGGACCGCCGAGGTCTGGATCGCGCACGAGCCGTGGATGGCGTCGTCCTGCACGTGGACGGCCTTGTCCGCGCCCATCGACAGGGCCTTGCGGATGGCGTCGGTGGCGCTGCCCGGGCCGACGGTCAGCACCGTGACCTCACCGCCCTGCGCCTCCTTGACCTGCAGCGCCTCCTCGATCGCGTACTCGTCGATCTCGTTGATGACGTTGTCCGCGGTGGCGCGGGCGACGGTGTTGTCCGACGGGTCCAGCGAACGCTGGGTGCCCGAGTCGGGGACCTGCTTGACCAGAACGACGATGTTCATCGCCAGACCTACCTCCGCAGTCGGTCATGGGGGACGCGGGCCGCGGCCCGCCTGGCTCCGATAGTGGAGGTTACTGCGGGGTAACGGGGCGGCGGACCGGGGTGCCGGTGAGCCCGGTCACGCCGTCCAGCGGCCGGTGGCGGTGAACTCCTCGAGGACCGCCCGGTGGGGCGCGAGGTCCAGGCCGTGCTCGGCCACCCAGACGTCGGAGTGGTAGGTGTGCGCGTACCGCTCCCCGCCGTCGCAGAGCAGGGTGACCACGCTGCCGGTCCGCCCCTCGGCGACCATCTCCGCGACCAGCCGGAACGCGCCCCACAGGTTGGTGCCGGTCGAGCCGCCGGCCAGCCGCCCGGTCACCCGCTCCAGGTGCCGCACCGCCGCCAGCGACGCGGCGTCGGGGACGCGGATCATCCGGTCGACCACCGACGGCAGGAACGACGGCTCGACCCGCGGCCGGCCGATCCCCTCGATCCGCGACGGCATCCCCGTCGTCCAGGCCGGCTCGTCCTCCACCCAGCCGGGGAAGAACGCCGAGTTCTCCGGGTCGACGACGGCCAGCCGGGTGGGGTGCCGCCGGTAGCGCAGGTAGCGGCCGAAGGTCGCGCTGGTGCCACCGGTGCCCGCCCCGACGACCACCCACTCCGGCACCGGGTGGCGCTCCAGGGCCATCTGCTCGAACACCGACTCGGCGATGGTGTTGTTGCCGCGCCAGTCGGTGGCCCGCTCGGCGTTGCTGAACTGGTCGAGGTAGTGCCCGCCGCACGCGGCGGCCAGCCGGCGCGCCTCGTCGTAGACGTCGGGGGCGCGGTCGACGAAGTGGCAGCGCCCGCCGGCGAACTCGATGAGCGCGACCTTCTCCGGGCTGGTCGAGGCGGGCATGACCGCGACGAACGGGAGGCCCAGCATCCGGGCGAAGTAGGCCTCGCTGACCGCCGTCGACCCGCTGGAGGCCTCGACGACGGTGCTGCCCTCGGTGATCCAGCCCGAGCACAGCGCGTGCAGGAACAGCGAGCGGGCCAGCCGGTGCTTGAGGCTGCCGGTCGGGTGGGTCGACTCGTCCTTGAGGTAGAGGTCGACGCCCCACTCCGGTGGCAGCGGGTAGACGAGCAGGTGGGTGTCGGCGCTGCGCACCGCGTCGGCCTCGACGACGGCGATCGCCCGCTCCACCCACGCCCGCCCGGCGGGGTCGGACCGGTCGACGTCGGTGACCTCGGGGCTCGGGCGCTCGCTCACCCGGCCATCCTCGTGCACCTCAGCCGGCGGCCGGGACCTCCCCCGCGGGCTCGACCAGCGCGGGGCGCTCGGCCGGGGTGACGGTGACCGCCGTCCCGGGGGTGAGGCCCTGGCTCCCGGCGCTGGGGACGTCGGCCCGCACCTCGACGCCGTCGGGCAGCGCGACCGCCAGCCGGGTGGTGGCGCCGGAGAACGTGCGGGTGACCACCCGGCCCACCCCGCGCGGGTCCTCGACCACCTCCAGCGCCTCGGGCCGCACCAGCGCGAACGCCGGGCCGGGCGGCGGGGCGGCGCCGAGCACCTCCCGGCGCACGCCCAGGAACTCGACGTCGCCGTCGCCGAGCACGGCCGGGATGCGGTTCATCGTGCCGACGAAGCCCGCCACGAACGCCGTCGCCGGGCGCTCGTAGAGGTCGTCGGGGGTGGCCACCTGCTCCAGCCGGCCGGCGCGCATGACGCCGACCCGGTCGGCCACCGACAGCGCCTCGGACTGGTCGTGGGTGACGAACACCGTGGTGATGCCGAGCTCCAGCTGGATGCGGCGGATCTCCTCGCGCAGCTGCACGCGCACCTGGGCGTCGAGCGCCGACAGCGGCTCGTCGAGCAGCAGCACCTGCGGGGCCACGGCGAGCGCGCGGGCCAGCGCCACCCGCTGCTGCTGGCCGCCCGACAGCTGGTGCGGGTAGCGCTGCCCGCGGTCGGCGAGCCCGACCAGCTCCAGCAGCTCCGCGGCCCGCCCGGCGCGCTCCTCCCTGCCGCGGCGGCGCACCCGCAGCCCGAAGGCGACGTTCTCGGCCACCGTCATGTTCGGGAAGAGGCTGTAGGCCTGGAACACCATCCCGACGTCGCGCTTCGACGGCGGGATGCCGGTGACGTCGCGGCGGTCGAACCACACCCGGCCGGCGTCGGGCACCTCGAAGCCGGCGATCGCGCGCAGCGCCGTCGTCTTGCCGCAGCCCGAGGGCCCCAGCAGGGCGAGGAACTCCCCGCCCGCGATCTCCAGGTCCAGCCCGTCGAGGGCGAGGACCGGGCCGTAGCGGCGGGTCAGGCCCTCGAGCCGGACGGCGACGCCGGGTGCCTCCCGGAGGTCGGCGGGGGCGGCGGCGCGGACGGCGGTCATGCGGGGTCCTCCTCGCGGCGCCGGCGGTCCAGCGCGGAGATGAGCAGCAGCAGCACCCAGGTCAGCAGCAGCGAGAGCACCGACACCGCCACCGACAGCCGCGGCTGCGAGCCGGAGATGCGCACGATCCAGGTGGGGAAGGTCTCGAAGCCGAGGATGTTGGCGACGGTGAACTCGCCCAGCACCAGCGCGAGGGTGAGGAAGGCGGCGTTGAGCACCGACGTCCGCAGCACCGGCAGGACGACCGAGGCCATCACCCGGGGCCACGAGGCGCCGAGCACCCGCGCGGCCTCGGTGAGCGTGCGCAGCTGGGCGCCGCGGACGCCGGCGTCGAGCGCCCGGTAGACGAACGGCAGCGCCAGCACGACGTAGACCAGCACCAGGATCCACGGCAGCGCCGGCTCCTGGAGGGCGAAGAACACCTCGGCGAGCGGGGTGCCGTAGAAGTGGTCGGGCGCCCAGGCCAGCACGCTGCGCACGCCGACCACCAGCGCGATCGGCGGCAGCAGCAGCGGCACGAGGGTGAGGAACTCGACCAGCGGGCGCAGCCGCGGCAGCCGCAGCTCCACGAGCACCACGGTGGGCACCACGAGCAGCAGCGCGATCGCGACGGTGAGCACCCCGAGCAGCAGCGAGCGGCCGAAGTTCTCGGCGAACCCCTCGGCGCCCGGGATGCTCGTGTAGGCGTCGGCGGTGACCCCGTCGCGGCCCCGGACGGTGAACCACAGCGAGGCGCCCAGCGGCACGAGGAAGTACAGGCCGAGGACGGCGAACACCGCCCACCGCCAGCCCCCGCGCCCGCGCCGGGGGTGCCGGACCGGGGTCTCCGGCTCGACGCCGCCGGCGCCGGCCACCGCCGCGGCGGGGGCGCCGGCCGTCGCCGCGCTCACGCCAGCCACCGCGACGTGCGCCGCTGCACCCAGGTGTAGAAGACCATCACCAGCCCGACGAGGACGACCATCCCCAGGGCCAGCGCCTTGCCGAGGTTCTCCGCGCCGACGACCACGTTGCTCGACAGCGAGTCGGCGATCTGCAGCGTCACCAGCGGCAGGCTCGAGCCGACCAGCGCCTTGGCCGTGGCGTAGGCGGCGAACGCGGAGGCGAACAGCAGCATCGTGGCGCCGAGCACGGGGGGCAGGAGGACCGGCCCGCCGACGTGGCGCCAGTACTGCCAGCGGCTGGCGCCGAGGACGTCGGCGGCCTCGCGCCACTGCAGGCGCAGCGCCTCGACCGCCGGGACGATGGTCAGCACCATCAGCGGCACGAGGAAGTACAGGTAGACCACCGCCAGGCCGGTCATCGAGTACAGCGAGAAGCCGTCGAGGCCGAGGGTGTCGGTCAGCAGGGCGGTGACCACGCCGGCGGTGCCGATGGTGGCGATGAAGGCGAACGCCAGCGGGATGCCGCCGAAGTTGGCCAGCACGCCCGAGGCGGTGAGCACCAGGCGGCGCAGCAGCCGGCCGCGGCGGGTGCCGACGACGGCGAAGGCCAGCGCCAGCCCGAGCACCGCGCCCAGCACCGCGGTGACCGCCGACAGCCGCAGGCTGCCGAGGTAGGCGCGGGCGTAGGCGCCGTCGGTGATCGTGCCGAGGTTCGCCGTCGACCAGCTCTCCTCGAAGGTGACCGGGTCGGTGGCGCGGAACGCCTCGACGGCGAGCACGCCGACCGGCAGCAGCAGGAACAGCGCGACGTAGAGCAGGAACGGCAGGACGCCCAGCGCGGGCAGCAGCCCGCCGCGCCGGCGTCCCCTGCGGGACGCCGGCGCGGCGGGAGCGGGTGCGGTGCTCAGCCGGAGATCTCCTGGTTCCACCGGGTGGCGACCACCTGCTGGGCGGCGGTCTCCTGCTCCTGGGTCGGGAACTCCGCGGTGCCCTCGACCGGCGGGAGGGCGGCCAGCGCCTCGGCGTCGGCGGTCCCGGCCTCCTCCATCACCGGCAGCCGCACCGGCCGGGCGCCACCGGCCAGGTACAGGTTCTGGCCGCGGTCGCTGTAGAGGAACTCCTGCCACAGCCGCGCGGCGGCCGGGTGCGGGGCGTAGGCGCTGATCGCCTGGCTGTAGTAGCCGCCGAACAGCCCGTCGGAGGGGACGGCGACCTGCCAGTCGACGCCCTGCTCGGCGAGGGTGCCGGTCAGGCCCGCGTTGAGGTAGTCCCAGTCGATCGCCAGCGGCGTCTCGCCGCTCTGGATCGTGGCCGGGGTGATCTCGACGGGGTTGAAGTTGCCGACCTCCTTGACCTGGGCGAAGAAGTCGATGCCCGGGCCGATGTCGTCGAGGCTGCCGCCGTTGGCCAGCGACGCCGCCCAGACGCCGGCGAACGCCGCCGCGGCCTGGGTCGGGTTGCCGTTGAGCGCCACCTGGCCGGCGTACTGCGGGTCGAGCAGGTCGGCGAAGCTGGTCGGGCACTCGGCGATCACGCTGGCGTTGCAGCCGATGGAGATGTAGCCGCCGTAGTCGTTGTACCAGTGGCCCTCGGGGTCCTTCTGGCCCTCGGGGATGTCGTCCCAGGTCTCCACCTGGTAGGGCGCGAGCAGGTCCTGGGCCTGGGCCTGGCGGGCGAAGGCGGTGCCCAGGTCGAGGACGTCGGGCGCCCGGTCCTGGCCGCGCTGGCTCTCGACGGCGTTGAGCTCGTCCTGGCTGGACCCGTCGGGCGAGGCGCTGTTGACGGTGATCCCGTACTCCTCCTCGAAGGCGGAGATGATCTCGCCGTAGTTCGCCCAGTCCGGCGGCAGCGCGATGACGTTGAGCTCGCCCTCGGCCTGCGCGGCCTCGACGAGGGCGTCCATGCCCCCGAGGTCCTCGGCGGAGCGGGCACCGGCCGCGTCCGAGCCGCCCCCACCCCCGCCCGAGCCGCCGTCGTCGTCGCCGCCGCCGCAGGCGGTCAGCACGAGGGTCGCGGCCGCCAGGACGGTCGCGGTCCTCAGGGTGGGGGTGGATCGCACGGGGGGTCCTCCTCGGGAGCTGTCGGACGGCCCCGCCGGCAGGGCGGTGTGCCGTGCGGGGGGCCCGACGGATGGTGGCAGAACCGGACCGTCCGCAGGGCCGGTTCCGGTGACGGTCCGGAGAACGTTCGGGAGACCGCGGGGGTCAGCGCCCGCTGAAGGCCGCCTTGCCGGGCCCGCTCTCGAGGAAGGAGCGCATCCCGGTCTTCTGGTCCTCGGTGTCGAACAGCTCCGCGAACAGCCGGCTCTCCAGTGCCAGGCCCTGCTCGATCGGCCCGTCGAGGCCCTCGTCGATCGCCTGCTTGGCCGCGGCCAGCGCCAGCGGCGGCCCGGCGGCGAGCTTGCGCGCCATGGCGACGGCGGTGTCGTACACCTCGGCGTCCGGGACGACGGCGTCGGCCAGGCCCATCTCCAGCGCCTCCTCGGCGCCGACGTGCCGGCCGGTGAAGACCAGGTCCTTGGCCTTGGCCGGGCCGACCAGGCGGGCCAGCCGCTGGGTGCCGCCGGCGCCGGGGATGACGCCGAGCAGGATCTCTGGCTGGCCGACCTTGGCGCCGGCGCCCATGACCCGGAAGTCGGCGCACAGCGCGAGCTCGTAGCCGCCGCCGAGGGCGTAGCCGGTGATGGCGGCGATGACCGGCTTGGGGATGCGGGCGACGGTGGTGAAGCTGTGGGTGAGCTCGCGGCCCCAGGCGACCATCGAGGAGCCGGTCAGCTGCGACATCGCCTTGATGTCGGCGCCGGCGGCGAACACCCGCTCCCCGCCGTAGAGCACGACGGCGCGCACGTCGGCGCGCTCGGTCGCCTCGATCGCCGCGGCCCGCACCTCGGTGTACAGCTGCTCGTCGATCGCGTTCATCTTGGGCCGGTCGAGGCGGATCGTGCCCACCCCGTCCTCCACCGACAGGGTCACGAACTCGGGCGCTGCCATGCACGGCCTCCAGCGGGGGGACGACGTCGTCGCCTGGACCCTAACCAGAGGGCCGCGCATCACCCCGGCGACGGGCGGTGAAGCGACCGTCGGAACGCTCGAGCGCCAGCGGCAGGCCGAACGTCTCCGACAGCAGCCCGGCGGTGATGACCTGCTCCAGCGGACCCGAGGCCACCACCGCGCCCCGGCGCAGCAGCAGCGCGTGCGTGTACCCGGGCGGGATCTCCTCGACGTGGTGGGTGACCAGCACCTGCGCCGGGGCGTAGACGTAGGTGGCGAGGTCCGACAGCCGGCCCACCAGGTCCTCGCGGCCGCCGAGGTCCAGGCCCGCGCCGGGCTCGTCGAGCAGCAGCAGCTCCGGGTCGGGCATCAGCGCGCGGGCGATCTGCACCCGCTTGCGCTCCCCCTCGCTGAGGGTGCCGAAGGGCCGGTGCGCGATCCGCTGCACGCCCCACTGCTGCATGAGCGTCGCGGCGCGGGTGAGGTCGTGGATGTCGTAGCGCTCCCGCGCGCGGCCGACGATCGCGTACCCGGCGGACAGGACGACGTCGCCGGTGCGCTCCCCCGCCTCGATCCGCTGCGCCAGCGCCGCGCTGGTCAGGCCGATCCGCGGGCGCAGCTCGAACACGTCGACCGCGCCCATCGTCTCGCCCAGCAGCCGCACCTCACCGCGCGTCGGGTGCATGTGCGCCCCCGCCAGCTGCAGCAGCGTCGTCTTGCCCGCGCCGTTCGGGCCGAGCACCACCCACCGCTGCTCGGGCCGGACGAGCCAGTCCACCCCCCGCAGCAGGTGCGACTGCCCGCGGACGACGTCCACGCCGCGCATCTCGACGACCGGTTCTGCTCCGCCGACGGCGGCACTGCTGGACACGACCCCATCCAACCAACCCGCCCGCCTGCACCCGGGGAGGTGGCGGTCTTGGCACGATCGCCCGGTGACCACCAGCGAGGACGTCGAGGTCTGGCCGGGCTCCCCCGCTCCCCTGGGCGCGCACTGGGACGGCACCGGCACGAACTTCGCGCTGTGGTCGGCCGGCGCCACCGCCGTCGACCTGTGCCTGTTCGACGACGGCGGCTTCGAGCACCGGCACCGGCTGCAGGAGACCACCCACCAGGTCTGGCACGGGCGGCTGCCCGGCGTCGGCCCCGGCCAGCGCTACGGCTACCGGGTGCACGGGCCCTGGGACCCCGGCGCCGGCCACCGGTGGAACGCCGCCAAGCTGCTGCTGGACCCCTACGCCCGTGCCGTCGACGGCGACCTGACGCTGCACCCGGCGCTGTTCGCCTACCGCGCCGACGGCCCCGACACCGGCCCGGCCGACCCGCGGGACTCCGCGCCGTACGTGCCGCGCGGCGTCGTCGTCCACGACTCCTTCCCCTGGGACGGCGACCGGCGGCCGGCCACCTCGTGGTCGGACACCGTCGTCTACGAGGTGCACGTCAAGGGCGCGACCATGCGCCACCCGGGCGTGCCGCCGGCGCTGCGCGGCACCTACGCGGGGCTGGCGCACCCGGCGTTCGTCGAGCACCTGGTGGGCCTGGGCGTCACCACCGTCGAGCTGCTGCCGGTGCACCACTTCGTCAGCGAGCCGCACCTGCTGCGCCGCGGGCTGACCAACTACTGGGGCTACAACACCCTCGGCTACTTCGCCCCGCACGCCGCCTACAGCTCGGCCGGGTCCGGCGGGGCGCAGGTCACCGAGTTCAAGGCGATGGTGAAGGCGCTGCACGCGGCCGGCATCGAGGTGGTCCTCGACGTCGTCTACAACCACACCGCCGAGGGCGACCACACCGGGCCGTCCCTGTCGCTCAAGGGCATCGACAACGGGGGCTACTACCGGCTCAACGGCGAGAACCGGGCCCGCTACACCGACTACACCGGCTGCGGGAACACCCTCGACGTCCGCCGGCCGCAGGTGCTCGCGATGCTCATGGACTCCCTGCGGTACTGGGTCACCGAGATGCACGTCGACGGCTTCCGGTTCGACCTCGCCGCCGCGCTGGCCCGGTCCTTCCACGACGTCGACCGGCTCTCGGCGTTCTTCGACGTCGTCCACCAGGACCCCGTCGTCAGCCAGGTGAAGCTCATCGCCGAGCCGTGGGACATCGGCGAGGGCGGCTACCAGGTGGGCAACTTCCCGCCGCTGTGGACCGAGTGGAACGGCCGCTACCGCGACACGGTGCGCGACGTGTGGGCCGGCTCGCACGTCGGCGTGCGCGACCTGGCCTACCGGCTGACCGGCTCCTCGGACCTCTACCGCTCCGACGGGCGCCGCCCGTTCGCCAGCGTCAACTTCGTCACCGCCCACGACGGGTTCACCCTCACCGACCTGGTCACCTACGAGCGCAAGCGCAACGAGGCCAACGGCGAGGACAACCGGGACGGCGAGAGCCACAACCGCAACTGGAACTGCGGCGTGGAGGGGCCCACCGACGACCCGGGGGTGCAGGCGCTGCGCGCGCGCCAGGTGCGCAACCTGCTGACGACGCTGCTGCTGTCGACCGGCGTCCCGATGCTCACCGCCGGCGACGAGCTCGGCCGCACCCAGGGCGGCAACAACAACGCCTACTGCCAGGACAACGCGGTGTCCTGGATCGACTGGGACACCGCCGACGGGGACCTGCTCGCGTTCGTCCGCCGGCTGCTGCGGGTGCGCCGCGACTCGCCGGTGCTGCGCCAGGAGGCGTTCTTCGAGGGCCACGAGATCCCGGGCACCGGCGGCACCCGCGACGTGGCCTGGTTCGCCCCCGGCGGCGGGCAGCTGACCACCGCGGACTGGTTCGACACCGGCCTGCAGACGGTCGGCATGTACCTCGACGGCCGCGGCATCCGGCACCGCGACGAGCGCGGCCGCCCGGTGGTCGACGACTCCTACCTCGTCCAGCTGCACGCCGGGCCGGAGCCGGCGACGGTGCAGCTGCCGGGGGCGCCGTGGTCCGACGGCTACGAGCTCGTGCTGAGCACCGAGTACCCGACCGGGGCGCCGCCGCGGCCGGCCGTGGTCGCGCCCGGGGCGATCGTGGTGCCGCCGCGCACCGTCTGGCTGCTGCGCGTCCTGCGCCGCCCGCACGACCAGGTGAGCTGATCGTGCGGCGTCCCGGCTCACCGCCGACGCCGAGCCAGGACGCGTTCCGGTGAGCCAGGACGGCCCCGCAGACGACGAGAGCCCCGGTCCGCGGTGGACCGGGGCTCTCGCCGTGTCGTTCAGTCCTGGGGCTGCTCGTAGGTGATGACCGTCCAGCCGAGCAGGAGGCGGTCGCCGTCGGAGAGCGGGTGGGCGACGCCCGGCTCGAGCTGGGTCCACTCGGTGGCCTCGGGGCCCGCGACGTGGGTGCCGTTGAGCGAGCCGAGGTCGGTGAGCGTGACCTCGCGGCCGGAGCGCTGGATGGCCGCGTGCGCCGAGGACAGCACGTTCTGCGTGTCGGCGATCGGCACCGGCCGGGCGTTGCCCGCGGTCACCAGCTCGTGGCTGTCGGGGCGGCGGCCGAGGACGAGGTCCTCGTCGACGGTGACGACCAGGCCGTCGTCGAAGCGCAGCACCGGCGCGGCGGCGGCGTCGGGCTTCCAGAACGCGGTCTCCTCGCCGCCGTCGTCGACGCGGGTGGACCCCTGCCCCGACGCCGAGGACCCGACCGAGGCGCCGAAGGACGGCGCGGCGGCGAAGCCCGCGTCCGAGCCCGCGCTGAACGACGACGCCGGCGTGTGGGTGGCCGGCGGGACGGCGGCCGGGGCGGAGGAGGCCGCCGCGAGCTGCAGCAGCGCGCCGGCGCCGGGGACCGCGCCCTCGACGAGGTCGTAGGCGACGCCCGGCGGCATCTGCGGGGTGGCCTGGCCCGGGCCGACGTAGAGCGTGGCGCCGAGCGGGAACCCGGCGGCCAGGCTGCACCCGTCGGCCGGCTGGCCGGAGACCGGGACGCCGTCGACGGCCGGCTGGCCCTTGCCGGACCACAGCGCGACGCCGGTGCCCGTGCCGCCGCTGGTGTCGACGAGGACGAGCGCGAAGGAGGCCGAGCCGCCCCCGAGCGCGGGCACCTGGGCGGCGACCGCCGCGAGGACGCGGTCGGCGCCGGGGCCGGACACGCCCAGGCAGGCGTGCAGGGCGGCGACCAGGGCCGGCGAGCCGGGTGCGTCGACCCAGAGCAGTCCCCCGCCGCGACGGGCCACGAGGGCGTCTCCGGGCAGGACTTCACAGCGGTCGGGCATGCGCGCCAGCCTAGTGACCGCGCGCCGCCGTGCGTGGTCCGGCCGCACCGCCACGCCGCCCGTGGGGACGCTGCGACCGGCGTGACGGATGAGCCTCCGGCTACGCCGAACGCACCAGGCCCAGCTCCGCCGGGTCGGCCAGGTGCTCGGAGTGCGGCAGCACGCGCACCGTGTACCCGAACGCGCCGGTGCGCTCGAGCGGCAGCGTCGCGGTGAACCAGTGCCGCGAGCCCTCGGTGTGCTCGTGCCGCATCGGCACCGTCGTCACCTCGTGCAGGCCGTCGGCGTCGTCGACCCGCCCGTAGGCCGCCTGCACCTCGACGTCGGCCGGGGTGAGGTGCGGCAGCTCCACCTCCGCGCGCAGCGCCAGGGTCGAGCCGATCTCCGGGGTGTCGCCGGCGCCGGTGGCCTCGACGTGCGCGACCCGCACGCCCGCCCAGTTCTCCAGCAGGTGCGCCCGCCACTGCGCCTCGGCCCGGGCCGGCGCGTACCCGCCGTCGGCCATGGTCCGCGACGAGCCCGCCGCCGGCACGTACAGCCGCTCGACGTAGTCGCGCACCATCCGGGTGGCGAGCACCCTGGGGCCGGTCTCGCGCAGCGTGTGCCGCACCATCTCGACCCAGCGGGTGGGGATGCCGTCGCGGTCGGTCTCGTAGAACCGCGGCAGCACCTGGGTGGACAGCAGGTCGTAGATGGCCCGCGCCTCGACGTCGTCGCGCCGCTCGTGGTCGGTGACGCCGTCGGCGGTCGGGATCGCCCAGCCGTTCTGGCCGTCGAACCACTCGTCCCACCAGCCGTCGCGGATGGAGAGGTTGAGCCCGCCGTTGAGGGCGGCCTTCATGCCCGAGGTGCCGCAGGCCTCGAGCGGGCGCAGCGGGTTGTTCAGCCAGACGTCGCAGCCCCAGTAGAGGTAGCGGGCCATCCCGATGTCGTAGCCGGGGAGGAACGCGATGCGGTGCCGGATCGCGGGGTCGTCGGCGAACTTCACCATCTGCTGGATCAGCTGCTTGCCGCCGTCGTCGGCCGGGTGGCTCTTGCCGGCGATGACCAGCTGGACCGGCCGCTGCTCGTCGAGCAGCAGGGCCCGGAGCCGGTCGGGGTCGCGCAGCATGAGGGTCAGCCGCTTGTAGGAGGGCACCCGGCGGGCGAAGCCGATGGTGAGGACGTCGGGGTCGAAGGCGGTCTCGGTCCAGCGCACCTCGGCCTCGGCCGCGCCGCGGGAGCGCGCCGTCTCGCGCAGCCGGCGGCGCACCTCCTCGACCAGCCGGCCGCGCAGCATCCGGCGGGTGTTCCACAGCTCCAGCGCCGGGATCCGGTCGACGCCGTCGAAGGACGCCGGCCCGGTGCCCTCGAACGGGTCGCCGTCGCTGGAGGTCTGGGTGCCCAGCTCCACCAGCTCCCGGGCGGTCCAGGTGGGCGCGTGCACGCCGTTGGTGATCGAGGTGATCGGCACGTCGGCCTCGTCGAAGCCGGGCCACAGCGGGTTGAACATCGACCGGCTGACGTGCCCGTGCAGCCGGCTGACCCCGTTGGCCCGCTGCCCCAGCCGCAGGCCCATGTGCGCCATGTTGAACTTCGTCGGGTCGTCCTCGGCGCCGAGCGGGATGAGGTGCTCGAGCGGGACGCCGAACCCGGCGAAGTACCGCTCGATCAGCGCCCGCGGGAACCGGTCGATGCCGGCGGGCACCGGCGTGTGCGTGGTGAACACCGTGCCGGCGCGGACGGCCTGCAGCGCCTCGGCGAAGGACAGCCCGTGCGACTCGGTGAGCTCGCGGATCCGCTCGACGCCCTGGAAGCCGGCGTGGCCCTCGTTGGCGTGGAACACCTCCGGCTGCGGGGTGCCGGTGAGCTGGCAGTAGGCGCGCAGCGCCCGGACGCCGCCGATGCCGAGGAGCATCTCCTGGCGCAGCCGGTGGTCCTCGTCGCCGCCGTAGAGCCGGTCGGTGACCCCGCGCTCGGCCGGGGCGTTCTCCTCGATGTCGCTGTCGAGCAGCAGCAGCGACACCCGGCCCACCTGCGCCCGCCACACGTGCGCGTGCAGGGTGCGCCCCTCGGGCAGCGGCACGGTGATGACGACGGCGGACCCGTCGGGCTGGCGCAGCAGCTTGACCGGCAGGCCGTGCGGGTCCAGCGACGGGTAGTGCTCCAGCTGCCAGCCGTCGGCCGACAGCCCCTGCTCGAAGTAGCCGGCCCGGTACAGCAGGCCGACGCCGATCAGCGGGACGCCGAGGTCGGAGGCGGCCTTGAGGTGGTCGCCGGCGAGGATGCCCAGGCCGCCGGAGTACTGCGGCAGCACCTCGGTGATGCCGAACTCGGCGGAGAAGTAGGCGATGCTGCGCGGCGCCTCGGGGCCCAGCGACTGGTACCAGTGCTCCGAGGACAGGTAGTCGTCGAGGTCGTCGACGACGTCCTGGAGGCGGCGGAGGAACCGGCGGTCGGTCGACAGCGTGGCCAGCCGCTCGGCCGACACCTCGCCCAGGACCTTCACCGGGTCGTTGTTGCACGTCCGCCACAACTCCGGGTCCAGCGCCTCGAACAGGTCGCGTGTCTCCGGGTGCCACGACCAGCGGAGGTTCATGACCAGCTGGGACAGCGGCATGAGGGCCTCGGGCAGGGCCGCCCGGACGGTGAACCGACGCAGAGCTCGCACGCGGGGAGCCTAGCCAGCACGGCGCGTCCGGACAGGTCGGGCGCACCACACAGCCGGGGGCCGGGCACCCGGCCGGGGACGTCTCGGCGGCCGAGGTGTGACCGGTGCCGGAGGTGGATAGCGTGGCCGGGATGACTCGCCGCGCTGACCTCCGCCTCGGCATCACCGATGTCGCCCCCGTCGTGTCCTGCGGGTCGTTCTCGGCCCGCGCCGTGGTCGGCGAGCACCTGCCGGTCACCGCCACCGTCTTCCGGGAGGGCCACGACGCCGTCGCGGCCGACGTCGTCTGGACCGCTCCAGACGGCACCCGGGGACCCCTCAACCGCATGCGCCGCTTCGGCGCCGAGCCCGACCGGTGGATCACCACCGTGGTGCCCGACCGGGAGGGGCGCTGGACGTTCCGGGTCGAGGCGTGGAGCGACCCGCTGGCCACCTGGCACCACGCCGTCGAGGTGAAGATCGAGGCCGGCCAGGGCCCCGGGGAGCTGGCCAACGACCTCGAGGAGGGCGCGCGGCTGCTCGAGCGGGTCGCCGAGGGCGCCGACGACGAGTGGCGCGGCCGCCTCGGCGACGCCGTCGCGGCCCTGCGCGACACCTCCCGCACGCTGCCCGACCGGGTCGCGCCGGCGCTGGCCGCCGGGGTGCAGCGCTACCTCGACGAGCACCCGGTCCGCGAGCTGGTCACCCCCACGCCGGAGTACGAGGTGTGGGTCGACCGGCCGCGCGCGCTCTACGGCTCCTGGTACGAGTTCTTCCCCCGCTCCGAGGGCCCCGTCGTCGGCGGCGTCCCCGCGCACGGCACGTTCCAGACCGCGGGCGACCGGCTGCCGGCGGTCGCCGAGATGGGCTTCGACGTCGTCTACCTGCCGCCGATCCACCCGATCGGCAAGGTCAACCGCAAGGGCCCGAACACGCCGCAGTTCCCCGGCGGCAACCCGCACGAGGTCGGCCCGGACGACGTCGGCTCGCCGTGGGCGATCGGCAGCGACGAGGGCGGCCACGACGCCGTCCACCCGCAGCTGGGCACGATGGAGGACTTCCGCGCCTTCGTCACCCGCACCCGCGGCCTGGGCATGGAGGTGGCGCTGGACCTGGCGCTGCAGGCCGCGCCGGACCACCCGTGGGTCAAGGAGCACCCGGAGTGGTTCACCACCAAGCCCGACGGGACCATCGCCTACGCGGAGAACCCGCCGAAGAAGTACCAGGACATCTACCCGGTCAACTTCGACAACGACCCCGAGGGCATCTACGCCGAGGTGCTGCGGGTGGTGCGGGTCTGGATGGACGCCGGCGTGCGGATCTTCCGGGTCGACAACCCGCACACCAAGCCGCTGGACTTCTGGCACTGGCTCATCTGGAAGGTCAAGGAGACCGACCCGGACGTGCTCTTCCTCGCCGAGGCGTTCACGCGGCCGGCGATGATGCACCAGCTGGCGCGGATCGGGTTCACCCAGTCCTACACGTACTTCACGTGGCGGACCGCGCGCGGCGAGATCGAGGAGTACGGCCGCGAGCTCGCCACCAACGCGCACTACATGCGGCCGAACTTCTTCGTGAACACCCCGGACATCCTGCACGCGAGCCTCCAGTACGGCGGCCCGCCGATGTTCAAGATCCGCGCGGTGCTCGCGTCGATGATGAGCCCGACCTGGGGCGTCTACTCCGGGTTCGAGCTCTACGAGCACGTGGCGGTGCGGCCGGGCAGCGAGGAGTACCTCGACAGCGAGAAGTACCGGCTGCGCCCGCGCGACTGGGCCGGCGCCGAGGCGGCCGGCCGCAGCCTGGCGCCCTACCTGCGCAGGCTCAACGAGATCCGCCGCGCGCACCCGGCGCTGCAGCAGCTGCGGACGCTGCGGTTCCACCCGGTCGACAACCCGAACCTCATCTGCTTCTCCAAGACCGACCCGGGGTCGCAGGACGCCGTCCTCGTGGTCTGCGCCCTCGACAGCCAGAACCGGCAGATCGGGACGACGGCGCTGGACATGCCGACCCTCGGGCTGGACTGGCACGAGCGGTTCGGCGTCACCGACGAGATCACCGGCGCCCGCTACGACTGGGGCCAGTTCAACTACGTGGAGCTGGACCCCTACTGGGAGCCGGCGCACGTGTTCTCGGTCCACCTGCCCCGGCCGGTGACCTGGCCGCCGCCGGTCTCCTGACCCCTTCCCCAGCACCGACGACCAGCGAGGGCTTCCCGCACCGATGACGCTCCCCGTGCCCGCTCCCGACAGCGGCGCATCCGGCCTGCCCGCACGCGGCACCGACCCGCTGTGGTTCAAGCGCGCCGTCTTCTACGAGGTGCTCGTCCGCGGCTTCGCCGACAGCAACGCCGACGGCGTGGGCGACCTCCGCGGCATGATCGACAAGCTCGACTACCTGCAGTGGCTCGGGGTCGACTGCCTCTGGCTGCCGCCGTTCTTCGCCTCGCCGCTGCGCGACGGCGGGTACGACGTCAGCGACTACACCGCGGTGCTGCCGGAGTTCGGCGACATCGAGGACTTCCGCGACCTGCTGAACGCCGCCCACGCCCGCGGCATCCGCGTGATCATCGACTTCGTCATGAACCACACCTCGGACCAGCACCCCTGGTTCCAGGCCAGCCGCAGCGACCCCGAGGGCCCCTACGGCGACTTCTACGTGTGGGCCGACGACGACACCGGCTACGCCGACGCACGGATCATCTTCGTCGACACCGAGTCGTCCAACTGGACGTTCGACCCGGTGCGCAAGCAGTACTTCTGGCACCGCTTCTTCTCGCACCAGCCGGACCTCAACTTCGAGAACCCGAAGGTGCAGGAGGCGATCATCGACGCCCTGCGCTTCTGGCTGGACCTGGGCATCGACGGCTTCCGGCTGGACGCGGTCCCCTACCTGTTCGAGGAGGAGGGGACCAACGGGGAGAACCTCCCCCGCACCCACGAGTTCCTCAAGCACGTGCGCAAGGTGGTCGACGCCGACTACCCCGACCGCGTGCTGCTGTGCGAGGCCAACCAGTGGCCGGCCGACGTCGTCGAGTACTTCGGCGAGGACGGCGACGAGTGCCAGATGGCCTTCCACTTCCCGGTGATGCCGCGCCTGTTCATGGCCGCCCGCCGGGAGCAGCGGTTCCCGATCTCGGAGATCATGGCCCAGACGCCGCCGATCCCCGACAACTGCCAGTGGGGCATCTTCCTGCGCAACCACGACGAGCTGACCCTCGAGATGGTCACCGACGAGGAGCGCGACTACATGTGGGCGGAGTACGCCAAGGACCCCCGCATGAAGGCCAACATCGGCATCCGCCGTCGGCTGGCGCCGCTGCTGGAGAACGACACCAACACCCTCGAGCTGTTCAACGCGCTGCTGCTCTCGCTGCCCGGCTCGCCGGTCCTGTACTACGGCGACGAGATCGGCATGGGCGACAACATCTGGCTCGGTGACCGCGACGGCGTCCGCACGCCGATGCAGTGGACGCCCGACCGCAACGGCGGCTTCTCCACCGCCGACCCGCAGCGGATGTACCTGCCGCTCAACCAGGACCCGGTCTACGGCTACCAGACCACCAACGTCGAGGCACAGCTGCGCAACACCAACTCGATGCTGCAGTGGATCCGCCGGATGATCGCCGTCCGCAAGGAGCACCCGACCTTCGGCCTGGGCAGCTACGAGGAGGTCGGGTCGCGCAACCCCACGGTGCTGTCGTTCGTCCGCGAGTTCGGCGACGACGTGGTGCTGTGCGTCAACAACCTGTCCCGCTTCCCGCAGCCGGTGGAGCTGGACCTGCGCCGGTTCGAGGGCTACACGCCCATCGAGCTCACCGGCCGGGTCGAGTTCCCGCAGATCGGCGTGCTGCCCTACATGCTGACCCTGGCCGGGCACGGCTTCTACTGGTTCGAGCTGGCCAAGCCGGTGGAGCCGGTCGAGGAGCCGGCCGCGGAGCCGGAGGCCGCCACCAGCCCGGTCGCCGACTCGCTGCTGGCCGCCGGCCTGGTCAGCGAGGCCGAGGAGATCCCCGGCGACAGCGACACCCGGACCGGCGACGACGTCCCGCCCAGCAGCGGAGGACCCCGATGAGCGGAGCACCCGAATGAGCAAGGCCCTGGCCGACGTCCTGCGCGAGTGGATGCCGCACCAGCGCTGGTTCGGTGGCAAGGGCCGGGAGTGGGCCGACGTCACCGAGGAGGGCTTCTTCCTCTCGCGGTCCGAGCCGGTCCTGTCGGTGCACCGCGTGCGGGTGACCTACGCCGACGGCGCCGTCGAGACCTACCTGGTGCCGCTGTCGTGGCGGGCGCACCCGGAGGAGGAGCTGGCCTCGGCGCTCGTGGGCGCCGTCCCGGCCAAGGGCGCGGACGGCACCGACCGGGAGAACTACGCCTACGACGCGATGCGCGACCGCGACGCCACCCCGCCGTGGCTGACGCACCTGGTCGCCGCCTCGACGGTGGGGCCGATGCACTTCCACCCCGCCGGGGTCGCGCCGATCCCCGAGGGCGTGCCGGGTGACGTCGTCTCGACCGAGCAGAGCAACACCTCGCTGGTCTACGGCCAGGACGCCATCTTCAAGCTGTTCCGCCGGCTCGAGCCCGGGCTCAACCCGGACGTCGAGATCGGACAGGCGCTGCGCAAGACGGAGAACCCGCACATCGCGCCGCTGCTCGGGTACATCGAGATCGACGACCCCGACGGCGGCGAGCCGGCCACGGCGGCGATGCTGCAGACCTTCGTCCGCGGCGCCAGCGACGGGTGGCGGCTGGCCACCGCCAGCGTCCGCGACCTCTACGCCGAGGGCGACCTGCACGCCGACGAGGTCGGGGGCGACTTCGCCGCCGACAGCGAGCGGCTGGGTGCGGCGACCGCCTCGGTGCACGCCGACCTCGCCCGCGTCCTGGACACCGAGCCGGCCGACCGGGAGTGGTTCGCCGCCACCGCGCGGGCGATGACCGACCGGCTGGAGGCGGCGCTGGCCGTCGTCCCGCAGCTGGAGGAGCACCTGGAGAGCCTGCGCGCGGTGTACGCCGCGGTGGCCGACAGCCCGGAGGAGGTGGTGCGCCAGCGGGTGCACGGCGACTTCCACCTGGGCCAGGTGCTGCGGACGGCGACCGGCTGGGTGGTGCTCGACTTCGAGGGCGAGCCGGCCCGGCCCCTGGCCGAGCGGCGGCAGCTGGACAGCCCGCTGCGCGACGTCGCGGGGATGCTGCGCAGCTTCGACTACGCCGCCCGGCACATGCTCGTGGAGCAGCCCGACGACCCCCAGCGCGCCTACCGGGCGCAGGAGTGGGCCGAGCGCAACCGCGGCGCGTTCTGCGCCGGCTACTCGGCGGCCAGCGGCATCGACCCGTGCGGGGACTCCCCCCTCCTGCGGGCCTTCGAGGCGGACAAGGCGGTCTACGAGTGCGTCTACGAGGCGCGCAACCGGCCGAACTGGCTGATGATCCCGCTGCACTCGCTGTCCCGGCTCACCGCCGCGAGAACCTGACCCCCCACACAGACGACGCAGCACCAGACGACGCAGCAGACGACGAAGAGGACGGCAACGCGACGATGACGACGAGCGACCCGACACCCGCGAGCGGGGCGGCCGCGGAGACCGCCGACTCGCCGGCCACCAAGGAGCAGCTGCAGCGGGCGGTCGACGAGATGACCACCCAGGCCGAGGCCGCCGAGGCCGAGCCGGTCGTGAACCCGACCCCGGCGCGCAAGCGGGCGCCGGCCAAGAAGGCCGCCGCGAAGAAGGCCCCGGCCAAGAAGGCCACCGCGAAGAAGGCCGCCGCCGCGGACGCGGCCACCGCCGCGGTGGCCGGCGGCGACGGCGCCGCCGAGCCGGCGGCGGCGAAGAAGACCACGAAGCGGGCCGCGAAGAAGGCGGCGCCGGCGGCCGACGGCGAGGCGCCGGTCAAGGCCACCCGCAAGCGGGCGCCGCGCAAGACGGCCGCGGAGAGCATCGCCGAGCCCGCCGCCGAGGTCGTCGCCGAGCAGGGCGGTACCGCGGCGCCGGTGGTCGCGCCCGCGCCGATCGCCGAGCCCGGCTCCCCCTCGGGCGCGCCCGCGCCGCAGCCCGAGCCGCCCTCGCCCGACCCGGCCGAGCCGTCGACGCCGCAGGCGCCCGAGGAGGGCACGGCCGCCTCGGGAGGCGCGGCCGCCTCCCCCTCCGCGGGCACCGCGGTCGCGCAGGCCCCGGAGCCGACGCCGCCGGGCGTCGAGGAGGGCGGCCTCACCAGCGGCGCCGGCGGCGGGGGCGAGCACGACGCCCCCGAGCAGGTGAGCGAGGAGGACCTGCGGGCGATCGTCGACGGCTGGTCCCGCGACCCGCACCGGGTGCTCGGCGCGCACGCCGCCGCCGAGGGCTGGGTGGTGCGCACGCTGCGGCCCGACGCGTCCGCGGTGGTCGTCGTCGACCAGGACGACTCCCGCTACGAGGCCCGGCGGATCCACGGCGGGGGCGTCTACGAGGCCACCCTGCCGCAGCAGCCCGGGGACTACCGGCTCGAGGTGACCTACGGCGGGGACGCCTTCACCGTCGACGACCCCTACCGCTGGATGCCCACGCTCGGCGATCTCGACATGTACCTGATCGCCGAGGGCCGGCACGAGCGGCTGTGGGAGGCGCTCGGCGCGCACGTGCGGCGCTACGAGACGCCGCGCGGCGCGGTCGAGGGCGTCTCCTTCGCCGTCTGGGCGCCCAACGCCCAGGGCGTGAAGGTCACCGGCGACTTCGACTACTGGGAGGCCCGCGCCTACCCGATGCGCCAGCTCGGTTCGATCGGCGTCTGGGAGATCTTCATCCCGGGCGTGCAGGCCGGCACCCGGTACCGCTTCCACGTCCTGGGCGCCGACGGCGTCTGGCGGGAGAAGTCCGACCCGATGGCCTTCGCCACCGAGGTGCCGCCGGCCAACGCCTCCGTCGTCGTCGAGTCCTCCCACGAGTGGAACGACGACGCGTGGCTGGCCGAGCGCGCGCGCGGCAACTGGCACGAGCGGCCGATGAGCGTCTACGAGGTGCACCTGGGCTCGTGGCGGCAGGGCCTGTCCTACCGCCAGTTGGCCGAGGAGCTCGTCGACTACGCCGTCGCCGCCGGGTTCACCCACCTGGAGTTCCTGCCGGTCGCCGAGCACCCGTTCGGCGGCTCCTGGGGCTACCAGGTCACCAGCTACTACGCCCCGACGTCGCGGTTCGGCAGCCCCGACGACTTCCGCTACCTCGTCGACCGGGCGCACCAGGCCGGCCTCGGCGTCATCGTCGACTGGGTGCCGGCGCACTTCCCCAAGGACGCCTGGGCGCTGGGCCGGTTCGACGGCACCGCGCTCTACGAGCACGACGACCCGCGCCGCGGCGAGCAGCCGGACTGGGGCACGTTCGTCTTCAACTTCGGCCGCACCGAGGTGCGCAACTTCCTGGTCGCCAACGCGCTGTTCTGGGCCCAGGAGTTCCACGTCGACGGGCTGCGGGTCGACGCCGTCGCCTCGATGCTCTACCTCGACTACTCGCGCGAGGACGGCGAGTGGATCCCCAACGTGTACGGCGGGCGGGAGAACCTCGAGGCGGTGTCGTTCCTCCAGGAGGTCAACGCCACCGTCTACCGCGAGGTGCCGGGCGTGGTGACCATCGCCGAGGAGTCGACCGCCTGGCCCGGGGTCACCCGGCCCACCTACCTCGGCGGCCTGGGCTTCGGCTTCAAGTGGAACATGGGCTGGATGCACGACTCGCTGGCCTACGTCCAGCGCCAGCCGGTGCACCGCAGCTACCACCACAACCAGCTGACGTTCTCGATGATGTACGCCTACTCCGAGAACTACGTGCTGCCGATCAGCCACGACGAGGTCGTCTACGGCAAGGGCTCGCTGCTGCGGAAGATGCCGGGTGACCGGTGGCAGCAGCTGGCCGGCGTGCGCGGCTACCTCGCCTACATGTGGGCCCACCCCGGCAAGCAGCTGCTGTTCATGGGCTCGGAGTTCGCCCAGGACGGCGAGTGGGCCGAGAGCCGCTCGCTGGACTGGTGGCACCTCGACGACCCCGCGCACCGCGGCGTCCTGCAGCTGGTCACCGACCTCAACGCCCGGTACCGGGAGACCGAGGCGCTGTGGTCGCTCGACGTCGACCCGGCCGGCTTCCAGTGGATCGACGCCAACGACGCGTCGGGCAACGTCATCACCTTCCTGCGCTACGGCCGGCCGAAGGTCGCCGACGTCCCGACGCCGACCGAGGCCGCCGAGAGCGGCACCGAGGCCGCCGTCGTCGAGGGCAGCGGGCAGACGCCGGGCCAGGTGCTCGCTGTCGTCTGCAACTTCGCCGGCACCCCGCACCACGGCTACCGGATCGGCCTGCCGCGCGGCGGGCGCTGGCGCGAGGTGCTCAACACCGACGCCGAGGGCTACGGCGGCTCCGGGGTCGGCAACTACGGCGGGGTCGACGCGGTCGAGGAGCCCTGGCACGGCCAGCCGTTCTCGGCCACCGTCTCCGCGCCGCCGCTGGGCACCCTCTGGCTGCTGCACGAGGGCTGATCCACCGGCCGTCCCACCAGGCCTGACGACCGACGGCCGGGCCGCTCCACACCCTGGAGCGGCCCGGCCGTCGTCGCGCGCGGACCCGTTCCCCGCTGCCGCCTGCCCGTGCATCATGGCCCGGCTCCGCGCCCCGGTGGCGCGGACCGGCCCCGGCTCCCTCGGGCGCCCGCACCCCGGCAGAGAAGGAACCCCAGCTCCATGAGGCATGGTCTGCGCCGCGCGATCGTCGCGGCAGCGGCGGGCAGCGTGCTGCTCACCGGTTGCTCGAGCACCGTCGTCGGCGCCGCCTCCCGCGGGCCGAGCGTCCCGGTCGACGTGTCCGACGGCGAGTTCCCGATCACCGGTTCCGCGGACACCGCGGCCGACCGGCTGGCGCGCAACGCGCTGGCCGACCTCGACACCTTCTGGAGCGAGGCCTACCCCGAGTTCTTCGGCGAGGAGTACCAGCCGATCACCGGCGGCTACTTCTCGGTCGACTCCACGAACATCGACGAGTCCGCCTACCCGAGCACCGGCATCGGCTGCGAGCGGGCGCCCGAGGACCCCGACGGCGTGGCGAACAACGCCCACTACGACCCCAACTGCGACGCCGTCGCCTACGACCGCGCGCTGCTCGACCAGCTCAGCGCCGAGTTCGGGCCCTACCTCGGCCCCGCCGTCATGGCGCACGAGATCGGCCACGCCATGCAGGGCCGGTTCGGCTTCGCCGACTCGACGATCGTCGTCGAGACGCAGGCCGACTGCCTGGCCGGCGCCTTCACCCGGTGGGTGATCGACGGCAACGCCGAGCACATCGCGCTGCGCGTCTCCGAGCTCGACCAGGTGGTGCTCGGGTTCATCGGCCTGCGCGACCCGGTCGGGTCCTCCCCCGACGACGACCGGGCGCACGGCTCGGGCTTCGACCGGCTGTCGGGCTTCTACGCCGGCTACGACGGCGGCGTCGGCACCTGCCGGGACGACTTCACCGAGCAGCGGCTGTTCGTCGCCACCGAGTTCCTCACCGAGGACGACCTGGACAACGAGGGCAACGCCCCGTACGAGGACATCGCCGGGCTGACCGAGCAGTCGCTGCCGCTGTTCTACGAGCAGGTGTTCCCCGGCCTCGGCCAGGACTTCACCGCGCCGACCGTCCAGGTCTTCGACGGCACCGCGCCCGACTGCGGCGACATGGGCGCCGAGGACCGCGACCTCGGGTTCTGCGAGGCCGACGGCACCGTCTACGTCGACGAGACCGACCTGCTGGGCCCGGCGTACGAGGGCATCGGCGACTTCGCCGTCGCCACCGCCGTCTCCCTCGCCTACGCCCAGGCCGCGCGCGCCGAGCTCGGCCTGTCCATCGACGACGCCACCGCCGTCAGCTCCGCGGTCTGCCTGACCGGCTGGTACGCCGGGCGGTTCTGGACCGGCGACTTCCAGGACGTCGGCGCCCTGTCCCCCGGCGACGTCGACGAGGCGGCGATCTTCCTGCTCACCTACGGCCAGCAGGAGAGCGTCTTCCCGAACACCGACCTGTCCGGCTTCGAGATGGTCGACGCCTTCCGCGACGGCTTCCTCAACGGGGGCGCCGGCTGCGAGATCGGTCTCTGACAGCGCACCACCCGTGACGGCGCCCGTCTCCCCGGAGGAGGCGGGCGCCGTCCGCGTTCACGCAGGCCGACGGCGGGTAGAGGCTCCCGCGATGGACCTCCGCACGCGCTCCCGGGGCGCACTCGCCGTCGTCGTGGCGCTCGGCGTCCTCCTGACGACGGGGTGCTCGTACGTCGTCATCGGGCAGGCGCGCTCGCAGGGGGCGCCGTCGCAGTCGGTCGGCGACGACACCCTGCGCGTCGTCGGTGCCACCGACGGGCCGATCGACACCCTCGCCCGCAACGCCCTCGCCGACCTCGAGACGTTCTGGTCGGACACCTTCCCCACCGTCTACGGGGAGCCGTTCCAGCCGCTGACCGGCGGCTACTTCAGCGTCGACCCGAACGACGTCGACCCGGCGGCCTACCCCGAGGGCATCGGCTGCGGCACCGACCCGCGCGACCTGGAGAACAACGCCTTCTACTGCTCCTCGCAGGGCGTGCCGAACTCGGACTCGATCAGCTACGACCGCGCCTTCCTCGGCGAGCTGGCCGCGCAGTACGGCGAGGTCCTGCCGCAGCTGGTCATGGCCCACGAGTTCGGCCACGCCGTCCAGGCCCGGGTCGGCTACCCGCAGACCTCGATCGCCACCGAGACCCAGGCCGACTGCCTGGCCGGCGCGTGGACCGCCTGGGTGGCCGACGGCAACGCCGAGTTCTCCTCCGTCGACACCACCGACCTCGACCAGCTGCTGCGCGGCTACTTCCTGCTGCGCGACCCGGTGGGCACCGGCACCGGTGAGCAGCAGGCGCACGGCTCCTACTTCGACCGCGTCTCGGCGTTCCAGGAGGGCTTCGACGACGGCGCCGAGGCCTGCCGCGACCGCTACGGCCCCGACCGCGTCTTCACCCAGGGCGAGTTCACCAGGGACGACGACTTCGCCCGCGGCGGCAACGCACCCTTCGGCCAGACGGTGGAGATCATCGAGGACTCCCTGCCCGAGTTCTGGACCCGCGCGTTCACCGAGGTGCTGGACGCCGAGTTCACCGAGCCGCAGCTGGAGAGCACCACGAGGCCGCCGGACTGCGCCCCGGCCGACGTCGCCCTCGTCTACTGCCCCGACGGCGGCAGCTCCGGGCTGGTCGCCTACGACGAGGACTTCGCCGGGCAGGCCTACGCGCTCGGCGACTTCGCCGTCGTCACCGGGGTGGCCATCCCCTACGCGCTGGCGGCGCGCGACCAGCTGGGCCTGTCCACCGACGACACCGCCGCCCTGCAGTCGGCCGTCTGCCTGACCGGCTGGTACTCGGCGCAGGTCTACAACAACCAGCTGACGTCGGTGCAGATCTCACCGGGTGACATCGACGAGAGCGTGCAGTTCCTGCTCACCTACGGCAACGACCCCGACGTGCTCGCCGACGTCGACCTGACCGGCTTCCAGCTCGTCGACGTGTTCCGCGCCGGCTTCCTGCAGGGCGCCGGCGCCTGCGACGTCGGGGCCTGACCCCCGTCCTCTGAGCCGGCCCCCTGCAGGGCCCCGCCGCGGGCCTGCGAGCGGTGGGGGCAGGGGGCCCGTCTAGTACAGGGCGGCCATCAGCTGGCGCCGCGCCGCGACCACCCGCGGGTCCTCGGCGCCCACGACGTCGAACAGCTCGACCAGGTGCCTGCGCGCCGCGTCGCGGTCCTCGCCGGCGGTGCGGCGGACCACGTCGACCAGCCGGGTGAAGGCGCCCTCGACGTCGCCGGTGCCCAGCAGGAAGTCGGCGGCCCGGGTCTGGGCGGCGACGTCGTCGGGGGCGGCGTCGGCCTTGGCCAGCGCGTCGGGGCCCGCGGCGTCGGCGCGGCGGAACAGCTGCACCTGGCGCAGCGCGAGGCCGGCGACCGGGTGGTCGGGCTCGGCGTCGACGATCGCCCGGTAGGCGGCCTCGGCGGCCTCCAGGTCCCCGCGCTCGAGCGCGGCCTCGGCGGCGTCGAGGCGCGGGTCGTCGAGGCCCTCGTCCTCGGCGCCCTCCGCGCCGGGCACCGCGCCGCCGGTGGTGGCGCGCACCAGCTCGGTGACGAACTGGCGGGCCTGCTCCTCGGGGATGGCGCCGGTGAACTCGGCGACCAGCTGCCCCTGCCAGACGGCCTTGACCGCCGGGATGCCCTGCACCCGCAGGCCCTGGGCCAGCGCCGGGTTGGCGTCGACGTCGACCTTCGCCAGGACCCACGAGCCGCCGCCCTCGGCGGCCAGCCGCTCGAGGACCGGGGACAGCTGCTTGCACGGCCCGCACCACTCGGCCCACAGGTCGAGGACGACCGGCACCTGGAAGGAGCGGTCGAGGACCTCGGTCTGGAAGGTGGCCTCGGTGACGTCCACGACGGCCGAGCCGGGGGCACCCGCCGGCGCGGCGGCGCTCGGCGGCGGGGCGGCCTGGGCCCGCGCGGCGGCCTCGGAGCGCGCCTTGACGGCGGCGAGGTCGACCGCACCGGCCAGGGAGGCGGCCAGCTGTGCCTGCTGGGCCTGCGCGCGCGGGTCGGGGCGTCCGGGACGGGTGGGCTGCATGCCGTCCATGATCCCACCGGCGGGCGGGTGTGGTGTCAGCCCTCGGCGGACGGGGCCGGGTCGACGTCCGCGACGTCGCCGGCGCCGAGGCGGACGCGGCGCAGCAGGTCGAACAGCTGCGCCTGCTCGGCCTCGGGCAGGTCGCCGAGGCCGAAGTCGAGGGCCATCAGCTGCCGGGTGGCCACCTCGACGACCTCGCGGCCGCGGTCGGTGATGCCGGCCAGGACGCCGCGGCCGTCGGCGGGGTTGGGCCGGCGGTCGACGAACCCGGCCGCGACCAGCCGGTCGATCGCGTTGGTGACGCTGGTCGGGTGCACCATCAGCCGGCTGCCGATCACCTTGAGCGGCAGCTGCCCGG
This sequence comes from Geodermatophilus sp. SYSU D00684, assembly GCF_054050455.1. NCBI lineage: Bacteria > Bacillati > Actinomycetota > Actinomycetes > Geodermatophilales > Geodermatophilaceae > Geodermatophilus > Geodermatophilus sp. SYSU D00684. The sequence continues at coordinate 178,308 of NZ_JBJGZI010000006.1, forward strand.
TGCGGCTGAAGGTGAGCAGCACGAGCACCTCGTAGCGGGCGAAGGTCAGCCCGTGGGGGCGGAGCACCTCGTCGAAGCGGGCGAGCAGGATCTGCTGGACCCGGAACACCGACGTCGCGGCGCGCATCGCCGAGGCGGGGCCGAAGCGCTGCTCCCAGGTCTCCCCCGCGCGCTCGATCGGGTCGAACGGCAGCCCCAGCGCCCGGACCATGCGCCCGACGCTACCTGCCCCGCGCCGCGGGCCCGTCCCGCGCGCCGTGCCGGTCACCCGGACGCGCCACGTCGACCTGCTGCGGTCTCAGCCGCCCTGAGCCGACACCAGGTCGACAACGGGCGCCGTGCCTGTGGACGGCGTGAGCGCGGCACGGGCCCGCTCCGCCATCCTCCGGCGGTGCCCGTCCGACCCGCCCGCCCCGCCCGGCTGCACGGCCGGGTCTTCCGCGGCTCGTCACAGGTCGCCGCCGGCCGCCTGATCCGGGGACAGCTGCGCAGCACCGCCTGGCGGCGCCTCTTCCGCGACGTCTACGCGTGCTCGTCGGTCGCGGTCACCCACGAGGTCCGCGCCGGGGCGGCGGCCCTCCTGCTCGTGCCGGGTGCGGTGGTCTCCGGCCGGAGCGCCGCCGTCCTCTGGGGTGTGGACGCCGCCGGACCGGTCGACGACGTCGAGCTCACCGTGCCGCCCGGGTCGTCGGCGTCGACGGCCCCGGGCGTCCGCGTCCGCCGGTGGGCGCTGTCGGCGGACGCGGTGACCACCCGCCGCGGCATCCCGGTGACCACCGCGGCGACCACCGCGGTCGACGTCGGCCGGGGCCCCGGACCGCTGGAGGAGTCCGTCGCGCTCGTGGACGCCCTGGTCACCTGCCGGGCGACCGACCTGGCCACCGTCCGGGCCGCCGCGGCGGCCGCGACCGGACCCGGCTGCCGGCGTGCGCGGCGCGTCGCCGACCTGGCCGACGGGCTCGCCGGCTCACCGCAGGAGACCCGGCTGCGGCTCCTCCTGCACGGCGCCCGCCTCCCCCGGCCGCTCGCACAGCACACCGTGCTCGACGCCGACGGCCGGTTCGTGGCCCGACTGGACTTCGCGTGGCCGGAGCAGCGGCTGGCCGTCGAGTACGAGGGCCGGTGGCACGGCCGTCCGCAGCAGGTGGCCCCGGACCGCGCCCGGCTCAACCGGCTCACCGCGGCCGGGTGGCGGGTGGTGTTCGTGACCGCCGAGGACCTGCGGGAACCGGACGTCCTGGTCGCCCGCATCACCGCCGCGCTGACAGCCACTGCGCCCGTTGTCGACCTGCGGTCGTCTCGCGGGCGCTGAGACAGCCGCAGGTCGACAACGGGCGCCACCGCCGCTGCCGGAGGGAGGCTCAGGCGGCGGGGCGGAGGCGGGGCACCTCGCGGACGCCGAACACCTCGCGCAGCGCCACCTGCGCGGCGTTGTCCCCGCAGGCGCCGTGCACCGCGGGACCGGGCGGGGTGGCCGAGGAGGCGAGGTACACGCCGTCGACCGGCGTCTTGTACGTGTTCCACCGCGGCACCGGGCGGAACAGCATCTGCCGGAGGGTCGCCTGGCCGTTGGAGATGTCCCCGCCGATGTACATCGGGTTCCACGCCTCCATCTGGACGGCGTTCTTGGTGACCCGGTCGACGATCGTGTCCTTGAAGCCCGGCGCGAACCGCTCGACCTGGTCCTCGATGGCCGCGGTCATGTCGACGTCGGAGCCGTGCGGTACGTGCACGTAGGCCCAGAACACGTGCCCGCCCGCGGGGGCGCGGGTCGGGTCGGGCACGGTCGGCTGGACGGCGAGCACGTACGGGCGCTCGGCGGCCCTCCCCTGGTTCGGCGCGCGCTCGCCGGCGATCGTCTCCTCCAGCGTCCCGGCGACGTGCAGCGTCCCGGCCCGCCGGACGTCGGGGTTGGTCCACGGCACCGGCTCGGAGAGGATCCAGTCGATCTTGAACACGCCGGCGCCGTGCTTGTACCGCCGCACCCACCGCCGGTAGCCCTCGTTCACCCGGTCGCCGGCCATCGACACGAACGCCTCGGGCGAGGTGTCCAGCAGCACCGCCGGGACGCCGTCGAACTCGCGCAGGTCGGTGACCAGGTGCCCGGTGACCACCTCCCCGCCCTGCTGCTCCAGCGCGGTCACCATCGCGTCGGCGAGGTTCTGCGACCCGCCCGCGACCAGCGGCCACCCGACGTGGTGGCCGAGCATCGTCAGGAGCATCCCGAGCGCGGACGTCAGCGGCTGGCTCAGGTCGAGCATGCCGTGCGCGGCGGCCCCGCCCAGCAGCGCGCGCGCCTCGTCGGTCCGGAAGTACCGGTGCGCCAGCCAACTGACGTTCGGCAGCCCGTTGAGCCCGAAGTGCACGATCTGCGGCACGCTGCGGGTCGGCAGCCGCCGCAGCCGGCTGGTCAGGAAGAAGTCGACGACGTCCTGCCCGTGCTCGACCAGCGGCTCGAACAGCCGGCGGTAGGCCGCGCCGTCGGGCCCGAGCGCGTCCGCGGTCTCCTCCAGCGAGCGGTACTGGACCGCGGCCCGCCCGCCGTCCAGCGGGTGCGCGAAGTTGACCTCCGGCTGTACCAGCCGCACGCCGCGGCTGGGCAGGTCGAACTCGCGGAAGAACGGCGCCGCCGCGGCCATCGGCTGCACGATCGAGCAGACGTCGTGCCGGTACCCCGGCCGCATGAGCTCCTCGGTCCGCATCCCGCCGCCGGGCTTGTCGGCCGCCTCGACCACCTGCACGCGCAGGCCGGCGGCGGCCAGCCGGAGGGCGGCGGCCAGGCCGTTCGGCCCGGCCCCGACGACGACGGCGTCCGGCTTCCCGTTCACCGGGCCAGTCTGCCCGGGGCAGGTCAGAGCTGCGCGAGGAGCCGGTCGGCCGCGCGGTAGGGGTCGGTCGCCCCCGCCACCACCTCGCCGGCCAGCGCGGCCAGGGCCGCGGACCCGCGCACCTCGCCGATCCGCGCACGCAGCCCGGCCAGCGCGATCGCCTCGATCTCCCGGGCGGCCCGCTCGGCCCGGCGCCGGGTGCCCTCACCGGAGTCGGTGAGCCACCGCCGGTGCGCCTCGACCTCGGCGAGGACCCGGTCGATCCCCTCGTCGCGGGCGGCCACGGTGCGCAGGATCGGCGGCTTCCACGTGCCCGGGCCGGCGTGCCGCCCGCCGAGGGACTGGGCGTACCGCAGGTCCCGCACGGTGGAGTCGGCGCCGTCGCGGTCGGCCTTGTTGACGACGAGGACGTCGGCCACCTCGAGGATCCCGGCCTTCGCCGCCTGGATGCCGTCGCCCATGCCCGGCGCGACGAGCACCAGCGTGGTGTCGGCCAGCGAGGCGATCTCCAGCTCCGACTGCCCGACGCCGACGGTCTCCACCAGCACGACGTCGCAGCCGGCCGCGTCGAGCACCCGCAGCGCCTGCGGCGTCGCCCAGGCCAGCCCGCCGAGGTGCCCGCGGGAGGCCATCGAGCGGATGTAGACCCCGGGGTCGCCGGCGTGGTCCTGCATCCGCACCCGGTCGCCGAGCAGCGCCCCGCCGGAGAACGGCGACGACGGGTCGACGGCGAGCACGCCCACCCGCTTCCCGGCCGCCCGCAGCGCGCGCACCAGCGCCGTCGTCGTCGTGGACTTGCCCACGCCCGGGGGGCCGGTCAGGCCGATGACCTGCGCGTGCCCGGTGTGCGGGGCCAGCGCGGCGGCGACCTCGCGCAGCACCGGGCTCGCGTCCTCGACCAGGGAGATCAGCCGCGCCACCGCGCGGGCCTCGCCGTCGCGGGCGCGGGCGACCAGGTCGGGGACGTCGACAGCGCGCCGGCCCCGCCGCCCGCGGGGGGCGACGGGGCCGGGCGTCTGTACAGCCGTCCCCTGCGGGGACTCCGTCACGCCGAGGCGGGAGCGGGCACGTGCAGGATCAGCGCGTCGCCCTGGCCGCCGCCGCCGCACAGCGCGGCGGCGCCGACCCCGCCACCGCGGCGGCGCAGCTCCAGGGCCAGGTCCAGCACGATGCGGGCGCCGCTCATGCCGACCGGGTGGCCGAGGGCGATCGCGCCGCCGTTGGGGTTGACCTTCTCCGGGTCGATGCCGAGCTCGCGGGTGGACACGATGCCCACCGCGGCGAACGCCTCGTTGAGCTCGACCAGGTCGAGGTCCTTCGGGTCGATGCCCTCGCGCGCGCAGGCCTTCTGGATGGCCCGCGACGGCTGGCTCTGCAGCGTCGCGTCCGGCCCGGCGACGACGCCGTGCGCGCCGATCTCGGCGATCACCGTGCAGCCGAGCTCGGCGGCCTTCTCCGCGGACATGACGACGACCGCGCACGCGCCGTCGGAGATCTGCGAGGCGGTGCCGGCGGTGATGGTGCCGTCCTTGGCGAAGGCCGGCTTGAGCTTGGCGAGGGTCTCGACCGTGGTGTCGGCGCGGATGCCCTCGTCCTCGCGGAACTCGATCGGGTCGCCCTTGCGCTGCGGGATGAGGACGGGGGTGATCTCCTCGTCGAAGACCCCGTTCTTCGCGGCGCGGGCGGCCTTCTGGTGGCTCTCCGCGGCGAAGGCGTCCTGCTCCTCGCGGGTCAGGTCGTACCGCTCGTTGGCCCGCTCGGTGAGGGCGCCCATGGCGATCTGGTCGAAGGTGTCCGACAGCCCGTCGTGGGCCATCGAGTCGACGAGCGTGGCGTCGCCGTACTTGGTGCCGGTGCGGGAGCTGGGCAGCAGGTGCGGCGCCTGGGTCATCGACTCCATGCCCCCGGCGACGACGACGTCGAACTCGCCGGCGCGGATGAGCTGGTCGGCCAGGGCGATCGCGTCGAGGCCGGACAGGCAGACCTTGTTGAGCGTGAACGACGGCACCGACATCGGGATGCCGCCGGCGACCGCGGCCGGGCGGGCCGGGTTCTGGCCGGCACCGGCCTGGATGACCTGACCCATGATCACGTAGTCGACCTGGTCGCCGGAGATGCCGGCGCGCTCGAGGGCGGCCTTGATGGCGATGCCGCCGAGGTCGGCGGCGGAGAAGTCCTTGAGGGAGCCGAGGAGCCGGCCCATGGGGGTCCGGGCGCCGCTGACGATGACCGAGCGGGACATGCTGCCTCCAGTGCGGGTCGCCGTCGTTGGCGACCGCGGGTCGGGCCGCGCCGGGCGGACGGGTCGCGGCGGTCGGGCTGCGGCACAGGATAGATCGGTTCTCCAACCGGGGTCGACGCCCTGCGCCGACCCCGGTCGTCCACGGCGACGGCGACGCGGTCGTCCCGTCCGAGGTCAGCGGCGAGCGGTCGCCCGCGGCGACCGGCGGCAGCGCACCGGCCTCCTCGGGGGCGGCCCGGCCGGGCCGCCCCCGCCCCGCACCCCGAGGGCGTGATGGTGGCCACACCGGGGAGTCGTCTCAGACGTCTTGCGTCAGGATGACGCGGTGACCGCCGACGCGTCTGCTCCCGCGGGTCTGCCCGCCGAGCTGTTCACCACCATCGACCACGTGGGCATCGCCGTCCCCGACCTCGACGAGGCGATCGCCTTCTACGCACAGGCCTTCGGCGTGCGCTCCGTGCACGAGGAGACCAACGAGGAGCAGGGCGTCCGCGAGGCGATGCTCGCCGTCGGCTCCGGCGACACCCGCATCCAGCTGCTCGCCCCGCTGACGCCGGAGTCGACGATCGCCAAGTTCATCGGCCGGTCGGGCCCGGGCCTGCAGCAGCTCGCCTTCCGCGTCGACGACGTCGAGGCGGTCAGCGCCACCCTGCGCGAGCGCGGCCTGCGGCTGCTCTACGACACCCCCAAGCGCGGGACGTCGGACAGCCGCGTCAACTTCGTGCACCCCAAGGACGCCGGCGGCGTGCTCGTCGAGCTGGTCGAGCCGGCCCGCACCCCGCACTGACCACCCGGGGCCAGCCCCACCCCGACCTGCGCACGACCCGCGGGTTACCGGCCGGTAACCTGCCGCGCACCCGCCCTACCACCCCTCCGAGCCGACGAAGACCCGGGAGAGACACGTGGACGAGATCAGGGACGCCATCCTCGCCGACCAGCTCAGCGACATCGGCGGTCTGCCGGTGCCGGAGTCCTACCGGGCGGTCCTCGTCCGCAAGGACGAGCAGGACATGTTCGCGGGGATGCCCACCAAGGAGAAGGACCCGCGCAAGTCGCTGCACGTGGAGGAGGTCGCCACCCCCGAGCTCGGCCCGGGCGAGGCGATCGTCGCCGTCATGGCCTCCTCGGTGAACTACAACACCGTCTGGACGTCGATCTTCGAGCCGGTCTCGACCTTCGGGTTCCTCGAGCGCTACGGCCGCCAGAACGACCTCACCAAGCGGCACGACCTGCCCTACCACGTCGTCGGGTCCGACCTGGCCGGCGTCGTCCTGCGGGTGGGCCCGGGCGTGAACAAGTGGAAGCCCGGCGACGAGGTCGTCGCGCACTGCCTGTCGGTCGAGCTCGAGGACCCGGCCGGCCACGACGACACGATGATGGACCCGCAGCAGCGGATCTGGGGCTTCGAGACCAACTTCGGCGGCCTCGCCGAGCTCGCGCTGGTCAAGAGCAACCAGCTCATGCCCAAGCCCGCGCACCTGTCCTGGGAGGAGGCGGCCGCCCCCGGGCTGGTCAACTCCACCGCCTACCGCCAGCTGGTGTCCCGCAACGGCGCGGACATGAAGCAGGGCGACGTCGTCCTGATCTGGGGCGCGTCGGGTGGTCTGGGCTCCTACGCCACCCAGATGGCCCTCAACGGCGGCGCCATCCCCGTCTGCGTGGTCTCCAGCCCGGAGAAGGCCGACATCGTCCGGAAGATGGGCGCCGAGCTGGTCATCGACCGCTCCGCCGAGGGCTACCGGTTCTGGAAGGACGAGCAGACCCAGGACCCCAAGGAGTGGCAGCGGTTCGGCAAGCGGATCCGCGAGCTGACCGGCGGGGACGACGTCGACATCGTCTTCGAGCACCCCGGCCGCGAGACCTTCGGCGCCAGCGTCTACGTCGCCAAGAAGGGCGGCACGATCGTCACCTGCGCCTCCACCAGCGGCTACATGCACTCCTACGACAACCGCTACCTGTGGATGAACCTCAAGCGGATCGTCGGGTCGCACTTCGCCAACTACAAGGAGGCGTGGGAGGCCAACCGGCTCATCGACAAGGGGCTGGTCCACCCGACCCTGTCGAAGACCTACGCGATGGACGAGGTGGGCCAGGCCGCCTACGACGTCCACCACAACCTCCACCAGGGCAAGGTCGGCGTGCTGACCCTCGCCCCGGAGGAGGGCCTCGGTGTCAAGGACGCCGAGAAGCGGGAGCGGCTCCTGCCCGCGATCAACCGCTTCCGCGGCATCTAGTCCCAGCAGCCCCTGGACGGGGGTGCCCGGGCGCCGGCCGGCGACCGGGCACCCTGGGGGGAGCCGCCTCGTTGTCCGACGGGGCGCGGTCCGGGGGCCCACCGGCACCACCCGGGGCGCCACACGCCGAACGGCCGGACCCGCCTCGACACGCTGACGCCCCTCCCCCGACTCTGCGAGGATGACCCGCATGACCGATCCCCGCCGCGACCTGCTGCCGATGCGCGAGGCCCAGCACTCGTTCGACGTGGTGCTGCGGGGTTACGACCGCCACCAGGTGGCCGAGACCATCGAGCGCCTCGAGGCCGACATCCGGGTCGCGCTGGCCGACCGGGACGCCGCGGCCGCGCGCGTCAGCGACCTCGCCGGCCAGCTGTCGGCGATGCACGCGGAGATCGACCAGCTGCGCCGCAAGGCCGCGAACTCGGGCCCCGCCACGTTCGAGAACATGAGCGAGCGCATCTCGCACATGCTCCGGCTGGCCGAGGAGGAGGCCGCCGACATCCGCGCGGCCGCCGAGCAGGAGGCCCGGGCGCTGCGCGAGCAGACCGCCGCCGAGGAGCGCGCGATGCTCGAGCGGCACGCGGCCGGCCAGGCCGAGGTGGAGCGGATGCTCGCCGAGGCCCGCCAGAACGCCGAGCAGATCGCCAGCAAGGCGCAGATCCGCGCCGACGAGCTGGTGGCCAAGGCGCAGGAGAAGGTCGCCCGGCTCGACGCCGAGTCGCAGGCCCGCCGCGCCAAGGTCGAGGAGGACTTCGAGATCGCGCAGCGCGCCCGCCGCGCCGAGGCCGCGCGGATCGAGGAGGAGCGCGACCAGCAGTCGGTGCGGGCCGCGCAGGAGCGCGTCGCCGCCGCGGAGGCGCACGCGGCCGCCGTCGTCACCGACGCCGAGGCCTCCGCCGCCGCCGTCCGCCGGGTGCGCGACGAACTCGCCGCGCGGCTCACCGAGGCCCGGCGGGTGCTGTCCACCCTGCCCGACCTGGCCGACCGGCCCCAGCCGCAGGCGCAGCGCCCGGGCCAGCCGGCGCAGCAGGCCGCCCGCCCGCCGGCCGCCCCGGCGCCCCAGCCCGCCCCGCAGCCGGCGGCCCCGGCCCCCCAGCCCTCACAGTCGTCGCCGTCCCCGCAGGAGCAGCAGCCCGCGGCCCGCCGCGACGCCGACGGCGCGCAGACCGCGGTGCAGCCGGCCGTCGGCCGCCCCGCCGGGGAGCCGCAGACGCTCGTGCAGCCCGCCGTCGGGCCGCAGACGGCCGTGCAGCGCGCCGTCGGCCCGCAGAGCGGCGGGCAGCCGGCCGCACCCCGCCCGACGCCGCACGCCCGGCCCGCCGAGGCCCCGGCCGGCGAGGCCGCCGCCGCCCGGCAGCCCACGCGGCCGTCGTCGCCGCAGACGATGCCCGCGGTGCAGCAGCCGGCCGGGCAGGAGCCCGCGCCCGGCCGGCCCTCGGTGACCGAGACCCAGCAGATCCGCCCGGTGCACACCGCGGGCCAGGAGGAGGGCCGGCCGGCCGGCGGCTCGAGCCGCGCCGGGCAGCCGTCCCCCGAGGGCGCCCCGGAGCCCCAGGGCCCGCAGACCGCGGTGCAGCCCGCCGTCCGCAGTGGCGACACCGGCGGCCAGCCCGCCGTCCCCGGGCGTCGCTGACCTGCTGCCCGCGCGCCGCGGACCGCGGCGGGGTAGGCAGGAGGCGTGACAGACGCGTCCGGACCGGTCACTCCCGGTCCGGACGCACCGCGCGCCGCGCCGCGCGGGCGGCGCGCCCGGCACCGGCACCGCGCGCGGCCCGCGGGCCCGCGGCGTCCCGCCGTGCGCGGCACGCTGCTCGCCGCGGGCCTGGCCGTCCTCGTCGGCGGCATGGGACTGGGGCAGGCCGCGCTCGGTCGCGACGACGCCGGCCCGGCGGCGCGCCCGCCCGCCGCGAGCACCCCGGGTCCGGGCGACGACGCGACTCCCCCGGACGGCGCCGGGCCGGTGGCCGGCTGGCTCGGCGCCGCGCTGCTGCCCCAGACCGACCTGGCCGCCACGGCCGCCGTCCGGCGGGAGCTGAGCGACGCCGGCGTCCCCGCCGGCCGGCTGCGCCCGGCCGAGGACGGCGTGCCGCCCGGCGCGCTGCTCGCCGTCGTCGGGGCCGCGCCGGCCGGCTCGCGGGTGGTGGCGCGCTTCGACCGGCACGGGGACGGCAGCGAGCTGCTCGTCGTCGACCCCGCGCCCGGCGAGCCCACGGCCGGGGAGGTCGCCCGCCGGCACGACCTCGCGCAGGCGCTGCTCGCCAACCCGACCACCCGGGCCGAGGGTGCGGCGGCCGCCGTCCTCCAGGACGCCGCCGTCGACGAGCGGCTGCTCACCGTGCTGGCCGCCGTGGCCGCCGCGGACGGCGTGGGTGTCGCGGCGTTCCCCGCGCTGCCGGGCGAGGAGGGCGCCGCGACGCCGGCCCGCCGGGCGCTCGTCGACGCCGTCGGCGGCGCGCCGGTGCCCGGGGACCCGGAGGCCACCGAGCGGCTGCGGGCGTGGTTCGCCGCCCAGCTCCCGCCGTTCGCCCCCGACGACGTCGAGGTGACCGACGCCGGGGTGCTCGTGTCCTTCCGCTACGTCTCCGCGCCGGAGGCACTGGTGACCGCCGCCACCGGCTGACGGCGCGCCCGGCGGACCCCGCGGGTGTGGCCCGCGGACCCGCGAGGTAGACGTTGGGTCATCCCCTGACGACGACGGGGTCCGACCCTGCACCGGGAGGCGCGAGTGAGCAGGACGAGCCGGGTCCTGGCGGTGGTGGCCCTGACCGCGGCGGGAGCGGGGCTGCCCACCGGCCCGGCGGCCGCGGACGACGGCGGTCTGCTCCGGCTGGCGCACCTGTCCCCGGACACCCCGGCCGTCGACGTCTACGTCGACTCGGTCGCCGACCCCGCGGCCGGCCAGGTGTTCCCCGCGGTCGGCTACGGCACGGTGTCGGACTACCAGCCCGTCCCCGCCGGCACCTACGCGGTGAGCATGCGCGCGGCCGGCGCGGACCCGGGGAGCCCGCCGGTGCTGTCGACGACGGTGCGGGTCGGCGCGGACAGCGCGCACACCGTGGCCGGCGTCGGCCCCTTCGCCGACCTCGGCCTCGAGGTGCTCGACGACGACCTCACCCCGCCGCCGCCGGGCACCGCGCGGCTGCGGGTCGTCGCGGCGACGGCCGGCGCGCAGGCCCTCGACGTCGCCGTCCCCGGCGGGCCGTCCCTGGCCACCGGCCTGGCGTTCGCGGACACCACCGGCTACGTCGACGTCCCCGCGGGCGCCACGGCGGTCACCGTGACGCCGCACGGCGGCCAGGCCACGGACCTGCCCGTGCAGGTCGACGCCGGGTCGGTGTACAGCGTGCTGGTGCTCGACCGGGCCGGCGGCGGGCTGACCGTGCGGAGCGCCCTCGACGCCGCCGGTCCCGCGGTCGTCCCCTCGGGCGGGGTGGAGGCCGGCGCCGGCGGCGCGGCGGACGACCCCTCGCTGCCCGCGCCGGTCACGGCCACCGTCCTCGCCACCGCCGCGGGCCTGGTCCTGCTCACCACGCGGCGGGCGGCCGCCGGCGCGGCTCCGGGCCGGCACGCCGCCGGCCGCCGGCGCCGGTGAGCGGGCCCGCCGCCCGCCACCGCGCTCCCGTCCGCCGGTCCCGGCACCGCGCGCCCCGCTGGAGCCGGGGAGGCCTGCTGCGGCTGGCGCTGGCCGTCCTCGCGCTCGCCGCGGGGGCGGTCGCGCTGCTGGAGCCGGCCGCTCCCCCGCCGGCCGCCGCCGGGACGCCGGCCGCGACCGTCCCGGGGCCGGTCGTGCTCGCCCAGCGGTCCGCCCCCGCGGCCGTGCCGCCGGTCCGGGTGCGGGCGCCGGCGATCGGGCTCGACAGCGGGCTGGTCGACCTGGGCCTCGACGCCGCCGGCGCGCTGGCGGCCCCGGCCGACCACGCGACGGCCGGCTGGTACACCGGCGGCCCGGCGCCGGGCGACGTCGGCCCGGCGGTGCTGGCCGGGCACGTCGACTCCCGCAGCGGCCCGGCGGTCTTCTGGCGCCTGCACGAGCTCGCCCCCGGGGACGCGGTGCTCGTCGACCGCGCCGACGGCAGCACGGTGGCGTTCACCGTCACCCGGGTCGAGCGGCACCCGAAGGACGCCTTCCCCACCGACGCCGTGTACGGGCCGACGGCGGACGCCCAGCTGCGGCTGGTCACCTGCGGCGGCGCCTTCGACCGCTCGGTGCGCAGCTACGAGGACAACGTCGTGATCTTCGCGCAGGTGGCTTAGCGGCGGCGGTCGCGGGCCTGCCAGCAGGCGGTGTGCCAGTGCCGGCGCAGGTCGGCGGCGGAGTCGGTGTCCCACGGGTCGAGGTCCGAGTCGCGGGCGTAGGCCGGCCAGCTGACCACGTGCGGGGTGCCCGGCCGGATCTCCTGGTCGCATCCCGGGCAGCGGTAGGGCTTGGTGCTCGCCGCCCCGGTCAGCCGGCGGACGACCCAGTCGCCGTCCGCGGCCTCCTCGACGTCCTCGCGCCGACCCGCGAGCGGGGGGCGGCCGGCCGGCCGCCCC
>NZ_JBJGZI010000007.1:0-183473 GCF_054050455.1 Geodermatophilus sp. SYSU D00684
ACACCCGCCCCCCCCACCCCCCCCCCCACCCCCCCCCCCCCCCCCCCCCCCCCCCCCCCCCCCCCCCCCCCGCCCCCCCCCCCCCCCCCCCCCCCCCCCCCCCCCCACGACTCCGACCTCATCAACCGGGGGCTGGCCGCCGGGCTCGGCTACCGCGGCACCTTCGGGCACGAGGCGGAGGAGTCGCTGGACGACCTGCGGGCGACGTTCACCCGCAAGGCGCACACCGCCGCCATGGAGCGGGCGCTCACCGCCCTGCTCCGCGCCGACCCGGCGGCCGACGTCCGGGCGGTCGCCCTCGGCGACCTCCCGGCCGACGCCGCGGCCGCCCTGCGCCGCCGGCGGGCGGCCCTCGGCCTGCCCGTCGACGACGCCGCCCCGGTGCTGCTGCGCGAGGACGGCACCCGCCTGGGCCCCGACGACGCGCCGACGGTGCTGCGCCGGGCCCGCTCGGTGCGGATCTCCGTCGACGGCAACGCGCACTTCTGCCGCGGCCTGCTCACCACCCGCTACCCCGGCTCCGAGGCCGACCAGACCCCCCGTCCCGACGAGCGTCCGCTCATCCCCCTGGAGGTGCTGCCATGAAGGCCGTCCGCGTCGTCGGCTACCACGAGCCGCTGCAGATGGACGACGTCCCGAAGCCCGAGGTGACCGGCCCGCACGACGTCGTCGTGCGGATCGGCGGGGCCGGGGTGTGCCGGACCGACATCCACATCCTCGAGGGGCAGTGGGCGGAGAAGTCGCAGGTCACGCTGCCGTACACGATCGGCCACGAGAACGCCGGCTGGGTCGACGCGGTGGGGGACGCGGTGACCAACGTGGCCGTCGGGGACAAGGTGATCCTGCACCCGCTGGTCACCTGCGGGCTGTGCCGCGCCTGCCGCGCCGGGGACGACGTGCACTGCGAGGACTCCCGGTTCCCCGGCATCGACACCGACGGCGGGTACGCCGAGTACCTCAAGACCTCGGCGCGCAGCTGCGTGAAGATCGACGAGTCGCTGGAGCCGGCCGACGTCGCCGCGCTCGCCGACGCCGGCCTGACCGCCTACCACGCCGCGGCGAAGGCGGCCCGCCGGCTGCGCCCCGGCGACCGGTGCGTGATCATCGGCGCCGGGGGGCTGGGGCACATCGGCATCCAGGTGATGGTCGCCCTCTCGCCGGCCGAGCTGATCGTCGTCGACCGGAACCCCGAGGCGCTGAAGCTGGCGCAGTCGGTCGGGGCCGACCACACCGTGCACGCCGACGGCGGCCAGGTGGAGCAGGTCCTGTCGCTCACCGGCGTGGCCGGCGCGGAGGTCGTCATCGACTTCGTCGGCGAGGGCGGCTCCACCGCCGAGGGGCTGGCGATGACCCGGCGGGCCGGCGACTACCTGGTGGTCGGCTACGGCGAGAACATCGACGTGCCGACCATCGACCTCATCTCCAGCGAGATCAACATCCTGGGCAACCTGGTCGGCAGCTACAACGACCTGGTCGAGCTCATGGCGCTGGCCGCGCAGCAGAAGGTCACGCTGCACACCCAGCGGTACGCGCTGGACGACTTCCAGACCGCGATCGACGACCTGTCGGCCGGACGGGTACGGGGACGCGCGATCCTCGTGCCGTGAGCGGGCGCGGCCCCCGGCCCGCCCCGGCCGGGGGCCGCGTCCCCACCCGGCGTCCTACCGCCCGGCGTCCTGCCTCTCGATGTCCATCCGCTGCACGAGGTCGCCGGTGAACCGGTAGACGTGGCGCACCGTCTCGCGGGAGAGCAGCGCGCCGCCCGGGTCGCGCACCGTCACGGCCACGGTGACCGCGACCGAGCCGTCCGGGCGCTCCTCGACGCCGGTCGGCCGCACCAGCGGGCGGATCTGCGCCCACTGCCGCTCCCAGTACTCCCGCACGCCGTCGTGGCCGTGCACCCGGCCGCCCTCCCAGCCGTTGGGCCAGTCGACGTCGGGGGCCATGGCGGCCACCACCGCGTCGAGGTCGCGGGCGGTGAAGGCCCGGTAGAGGGAGCGCAGCAGGGCGGGGCGGTCCGGGGTGGTCACGGGGAGCGACGGTGGCACACCGGCCCTCCCTCCGGGGGCAGCGCGCGAACGCGCGATGCTGGTCGTCCGCCCACCCGACAGGAGTGACCATGACGCTCGCCGCCCCGCGGCCCCCCGCCACCGGCTCGGACGACGCCGCGCTGCGCGAGATCGAGCAGCGCGTGCTGTGGCTGGCCACGGCGATCGTCGACCACGCCAACCGGGTGCGCCCCGACCCGAGCGGGCTCAAGGTGGGTGGGCACCAGGCGTCCAGCGCCTCGATGGTCACGATCATGACCGCGCTGTGGCTGGAGCAGCTGGCCGCCGACGACCGGGTGAGCGTCAAGCCGCACGCCAGCCCGGTGCTGCACGCGCTGGAGTTCCTGCTCGGGCAGCTGGACGCCTCGTGGCTGACCACGCTGCGCGCGTTCGGCGGGCTGCAGTCCTACCCGTCGCGGCTGAAGGACCCGGTCCCGGCGGACTACTCGACCGGCTCGGTCGGCATCGGCGCCACCGCGCCGGTCTGGGGCGCGCTGGCCCGCCGCTACGTCAACACCCAGTTCGGCGCCGGCGGCACCGGCCGGCAGTGGTCGCTGGTGGGCGACGCCGAGCTGGACGAGGGCGCCGTGTGGGAGGCGGTGCTCGACCCGATGGTCGCCGAGCTCGGCGAGGTGAACTGGATCGTCGACCTCAACCGGCAGTCGCTGGACCGCGTCGTCCCGACCATGGGCGCCACCCGGCTGCAGGGCATGTTCACCGCCGCCGGCTGGCAGGTGCTCACCGTCAAGTACGGCGCGCTGCTGGAGGAGCTGTTCACCCGGCCCGGCGGGCCCGCGCTGCGCGACCGCATCGACGGGATGAGCAACGCCGAGTACCAGCGGCTGCTGCGCCGCACGCCGGCGGAGGTCCGCCGCGAGCTGCCCGGGGACGGGCCCGGCGCGGCCGCGATCGCCGAGCTGGTCGCCGGGGTGCCCGACGCCGACCTGGTCGCCGCGGTGCGCAACCTCGGCGGGCACGACCTCACCGCGCTGCGGCAGGCGTTCGCGCAGATCGACGACACCCGCCCCACCGTGGTCATCGCCTACACGCTCAAGGGCTACGGGCTGGCCACCGAGGGCCACCCGCAGAACCACTCCGCGCTGCTCACCGAGGCCCAGCTGCACGAGCTGGCCGCCCGGGTCGGCGTCGACCCGGCGCAGCCGTGGGCCGCGTTCCCGGCCGGCGGCCGCCCCGCCGGGCTGCTCGCCGCCGCGGCCGCCCGGCTGGCCCGGCCGCCGGTCGACGACGCCGTCGTCCCGCCCGTGCCGGCCGACCTGGGCCGCACCCCGTCGGGCACCGCCACCACGCAGGCGGCGCTCGGCCGCACGCTGCTCGACCTCAACCGCGCCGCCCCGGAGGTGGGCCGGCGGGTGGTCACGGTCAGCCCCGACGTGTCCAGCTCGACCAACCTCGGCGGCTGGGTGAACAAGGTCGGCGTCTGGTCGCACGAGGACCGCCGCGACTGGTTCGCCGACGACGCCGAGACGATCCTGCACTGGCGGGAGAAGCCCTCGGGTCAGCACGTGGAGCTCGGCATCGCCGAGACCAACCTGGTCGGCGCCATCGGCGAGCTCGGCGCCACCTGGTCCCGGTGGGGGCAGCCGCTGCTGCCGGTCGGCGTCCTCTACGACCCGTTCGTCGAGCGGGCGCTGGAGCCGTGGTCGTTCACCATCTACGCGGGCGGGCAGTCGCTGCTGGTCGGCACGCCGTCGGGGGTGACCCTGGCGCCCGAGGGCGGGGCGCACCAGTCGGTCACCACGCCGTCGATCGGGCTGGAGCAGCCCGGCTGCCTGTCCTACGAGCCGGCGTTCGCCCTGGACACCGAGTGGTGCCTGCTCGCCGTGCTCGGCCAGATGGGCCGCCCCGGCGGCCAGTCGGCGTACGTGCGGCTGTCCACCCGGCCGGTGGACCAGGCGCTGGCCGCGGTGCCCGCCGACCCGGCCGCCCGGGAGCGGCGCCGCCGGCAGGTGGTGGCCGGGGCCTATCCGCTGCGCCGGGTGCCGCGCCCGGCGGTGACGCTGGCCGCGATGGGCGCCGTCGTCCCCGAGGCGCTGGCCGCCGCCGAGCGGCTGGACGGGCTCGGGTTCCCCGCCGACGTCGTCGTGGTGACCAGCCCCGGGCTGCTGTTCCGCGCGGTGCAGGCCCGCCGCGGGCTGGACGACGCCGCGCCGTGGGTGCTCGACGGCGCGTTCCCCGCCGACCGGGCCACGCCGCTGGTCACCGTGCTCGACGGGCACCCGCACACCCTGGCGTTCCTCGCCGGGGTCCGCGGGGTGCCGGCGGCGCACCTGGGCGTCACCCGGTTCGGCCAGAGCGGCGACCTCGACAGCGTGTACCGCCACCACGGCCTCGACGTCGACTCCCTGGTCGGCGCGGCGCTCGACCTCGTGGACTGACGGTGCGCGCGTTCGTCGTCACCGGGCCGGGCGAGGGCGGGGTCACCGAGGTCGCGGAGCCGGTCGCGGCGCCGGGGGAGGTGGTCGTCGATGTCGAGCGGGTCGGCGTGTGCGGCACCGACGTCGAGTTCTGGACCGGCGAGATGGCCTACCTGCACCAGGGCCACGCCGCCTACCCGGTGCGGCTGGGCCACGAGTGGGCCGGCACGGTCGCCGCGGTGGGGGAGGGGGTCGACCCCGGCTGGGTGGGCCGGCGGGTCACCGGCGACACCATGCTCGGCGACGGCACCTGCCGGCGCTGCCGGCGCGGGCAGCAGCACGTGTGCGCGCAGCGGCAGGAGGTCGGGATCCGCGGCGGGCGGCCCGGCGCGCTCGCCGAGCGGCTGGCGGTGCCGGCGCGCTGCCTGCACGCGCTGCCCGGCGCGGTCGACGCCGCCCTCGGCGCGCTGGTCGAGCCCGGCGGCAACGCGCTGCGCGCGGCCCGCGCCACCGCGGCCGGGCCCGGCGACCGGGTGCTGGTGGTCGGGCCGGGCACGATCGGCCTGCTGACGGCGATGTTCGTCCGCGCGGCCGGCGCGGAGGTCCACCTGCTGGGCGTCACACCGGGGTCCCTGGCCTTCGCCCGCGCCCTCGGGTTCGCCGCCGCCGGCACCGTGCCCGGCGGGCCGTTCGACGCCGTCGTCGACGCCTCCACCGACGCCGGCGCCCCTGCCCGGGCGCTGGACCTGGTCGAGCCCGCCGGCCGGGTGGTCTACGTCGGCTTGGCCGGGCGCCCCAGCGCCGTCGACACCCGGGCTCTGGTGCTCGGCGACGTCACCGCCGTCGGCGTCCTCTCCGCCTCGCCCGGGCTCGCCGACACCGTCGCCGCCTACGCCGCCGGCACCGTCGACCCGCGGCCGCTGGTGGCCGCCACCGTGGGGCTCGCGCAGGTCGGCGAGGTGCTCGCCGGGCGGCGGCCGGAGGGGTCCGGGCCCGGCCCCAAGATCCAGGTCGACATGACGTCCTGACGACCGGGGTGCCGCGCGCAGCGGCGGGACCCGTGTGTGGGAGCGTTCCGCGTGTGATCGGACACGAGGACCTCGCCGTGCGGACGCTGGGTCCGTGCCGCATCGACTCGCCGCTGGCGGAGCGGCTGGCCGCGCGGGAGACCACGCAGCACTCGGTGGAGGAGGACGACCGGATCCTCTTCGACGACACCCTGTCGATGGCCGGCACCCGGGGCGTGCCGGTCGACCGGCTGCCCAGCCTGGAGCCGGGCGGCCCGCGCAAGCGCATCTACTTCGACCCGGCCAAGACCCGGGTCGGCATCGTCACCTGCGGCGGGCTGTGCCCCGGCCTCAACGACGTCATCCGCGGGCTGGTCCTCGAGCTGTGCCGCCACTACGGCGTGCGCCGGATCGTCGGGTTCCGCAACGGCTACCGCGGCTTCATCCCGCACTACGGCGAGGACGTCGTCGACCTCACGCCCGAGGTGGTGCAGCACATCGACGACGAGGGCGGCACCATCCTCGGCACCTCCCGCGGCATGCAGGACCCCGAGGAGATCGTCGACGCCCTGGAGCGGCTGGCGATCAACGTGCTGTTCGTCATCGGCGGCGACGGCACGATCCGCGGGGCGATGGAGGTCGTGCGGGTCGTCGAGGAGCGCGGCCTGAAGATCGCCGTCGTCGGGGTGCCCAAGACCATCGACAACGACATCCCCTACATCGACCAGAGCTTCGGCTTCCAGACGGCGATGTCGGAGGCCACCAAGTCGATCCACGCCGCCAGCGTGGAGGCCCGGTCGGCGCCCGGCGGCGTCGGCCTGGTCAAGCTCATGGGCCGGCACTCCGGCTTCATCGCCTGCTACTCGACGCTGGCCAAGGACGACGCCGACTACGTGCTCATCCCCGAGGTGCCGTTCGCGCTGCACGGCGAGCACGGCTTCCTCGAGCACCTGCGCCGCCGGGTGGAGGAGCGCGGGCACGCCGTCGTCGTGGTGGCCGAGGGCGCCGGGCAGGAGCACATCGAGGAGCACGAGCCCGGCCGCGACGCGTCGGGCAACGTCCGGCTCGGCGACATCGGGCGGCTGCTGCGCCGGCTGATCACCGAGCACCTCGACGACGCGAAGGTCGAGAACAACGTCCGCTACTTCGACCCCAGCTACGCCATCCGCAGCGTGCCGGCCAACCCCTACGACAGCGCCTACTGCCTGCGGCTGGCGCACGCCGCCGTGCACGCGGCGATGGCCGGGCGCACGGAGGTGATCGTGGCGCGCCGCCGGCGGCGGTTCGTGCACCTCCCGATGTCCCTGGCGGTCAGCCGGCGCAACCACGTCGACCCGCTGGGCGACCTGTGGATGTCGGTGCTGGAGGCCACCGGGCAGCCGGTGCGCTTCGCGTAGGAGCTCACCCGCCCGGGTGGGATCCCGGCATCCGGCTCCCCGCCGCCCCCGCGTCTGCCGATGGACCCGTGTCAGGTGCAGCTCACCAGCGACACGAGGGACGGCATGGACACGACGGGACGCTCGACGACGCGACGGGGCCGCCTCGCGCGGGGACTCGCGGCCACCGCGGTCGGGGCGGTCGTCGCCCTGACCCCCGGGGTCGCCGGGGCGGCGCCGGACCGCTCGGACCCGCCGGACGTGGTGCCCCTGGTGGACTGCGTCGTCCGGCACGCCGACGGCAGCTGGACAGCGGTGTTCGGCTACGACAACCGCACCGGCGAGACGGTGGACATCCCGGTCGGCCCGGCCAACCAGGTGACGCCGGCCCCGCTGGGGGAGCCGCAGCCGACGACCTTCGAGCCCGGGGTGCGTCACGCCGTGTTCTCCGTGACCGTCGAGAACGGCGGCGGGCCGATGTGGCACCTGGGCAGCACGAACCTGGCCGCCCGGAAGGCCGACGCGGAGTGCCCGCCCTCGACGCAGATGCCGGCCGAGGGCAACGGCACCGGGCTCGCGATCGGCGTCGCCGTGGCCGGCGGGGTCGGCGCGGTGCTGCTGCGGCGGGCCCGCCGCCGCGCCGCCTGACCGGCGGCCTCGTCCGCGCCGGGTGACGAGCCCGGGACGCGACCCGCGGATGCTGGGCGGCGGGACCGAAGGGACGCGGTGGTGCGATGGACCGCACGGTCGGCCGGACCCGGTCCGGCGCGCCGGAGAGCTACACCTGGCCGCTGCTCACCGGCGTGCTGGTCATCCTGCTGCAGGTGCTGATCCCCGCCCGGTACCGGGTGGGCCCGCCGCTGCTCGTCCCGCTGGTGGAGGGGGCCGCGCTGCTGGTGCTGGTGGCCGTCGCGGCCCGGCCCGGTCCGGTGCCCCGCGGCGCCCGGTCGCTGGTGCTCGTGCTGTTCGGCACCCTCGTGGTCGCCAACGCCGCCGCGGCCGCCCGGCTGGTGGTCCTCGTGCTCGGCGACGGCGAGGTCGACCACGTCCCGCTCACCGCCGACCGGCTGCTGATCGCGGCGGGGCTGGTCCTGCTGGTCAACGTGGTCACGTTCGCCCTGCTCTACTGGCAGCTCGACGGCGGCGGGCCGGCCGGCCGGGTCGCGGAGCCGCGGCCCTACCCCGACTTCCAGTTCCCCCAGACCGGCGCGCCCGGCCTCGCGGCACCGGGGTGGCGTCCCCGCTTCGGTGACCACCTGTACGTGGCCTTCACCAACCTCGTCGCCCTCAGCCCGACCGACACGCTGCCGCTGACGCTGCGGGTGAAGGGCCTGATGGCGCTGCAGTCGACGATCTCCCTCGGCGTCCTCGTGGTGGTGCTCGCCCGGGTGGTCAACATCCTGCCCGGCTGACCGCCCCGTTCCGCGGCCGTCGCCGCCGGGCCAGGATCGACCCGCGCCCGGCGCCGCCGGGTGCGGGGAGGAGACCGCCATGGCCAACCACGTGTACCGGCTCACCGAGGTCGTCGGCAGCAGCCCGACCGGCGTCGACGACGCGATCCGCACCGCGATCGGCAAGGCGTCCCAGACCATCCGGCACGTCGAGTGGTTCGAGGTCCAGGAGGTGCGCGGCCAGGTCGTCGACGGCGACGTCGCGCACGTCCAGGTGACGCTGAAGGTGGGGTTCCGCGTCGAGGACTGACCGCCACGGTGGCCGGGTGCGGGGCGGTGGGACACTGGGGACGTCGGCCGGCGCGGGCCGTCGTGCCCCTGCTCCCTGCCCGAGAGACCTGCCGTGACCCTCCCTGCCCCTGACGCCCGGACCGACCTGCGCGCGGTGCTCTTCGACATGGACGGCACGCTGGTGGAGTCCGAGCAGCACTGGGGACACGCCCTGTTCGCCCTCGCCCGGCGCCTGGGCGGCGAGCTCAGCGCCCCCGCCCGCGAGGCCACCGTCGGCACCAGCATGGCGACGTCGATGCGGATCCTGCAGGCCGACCTCGGGATCGAGCGCACCCCCGGGGAGACGAGCGCCGACGTCGCCTGGGTGGAGGAGACCGTCGCCGGCCTGCTCGCCACCGACCTGCACTGGCGGCCCGGCGCGCGCGAGCTGCTGGCCGAGGTGCGCGCCGCCGCGCTGCCCACGGCCCTGGTGACGACGACGTCGCGCCGCCTGGCCGACGTGGTCATCGCGCACATCGGGCGCGCGTTCCCGGACGTGCCGCCGTTCGACCTCACCGTGTGCGGCGACGAGGTGCCCGCCCGCAAGCCCGACCCGGCGCCCTACCTGCAGGCCGCCGCCGCGCTCGGCGTGGACCCGGCCGACTGCGTCGTGGTCGAGGACTCCGCGGTCGGGGTGGCCGCCGGGCTGGCCGCGGGCGCCACCGTCCTCGGCGTGCCCGCGCTGCAGCCGCTGGAGCCCGCGCCGGGCCTGGTGCTGCGCGACACGCTGGCCGGCGTCGGGCTTGCCGACCTGGAGGCGCTGCTGCTCGGGCGGGACGCCGCGCCGCGCGGCTGACCCCTCAGCCGGCCGGCACGACCTCCCGGCCGCGGGAGACCACCAGCCGCACCCGCTCCAGCGCCGTCACGTCGACGGTGGGGTCGCCGTCGACCAGCAGCAGGTCGGCGTCCAGGCCGGGCGCCAGCCGCCCGGTGCGCCCGCCGAGACCGCAGGCGGCGGCCGCCGCGGAGGTCGCCGTCGCCAGCGCCTCCGGGGCCGGCACCCCGCCGCCGGCGAGCGAGGCGACCGCCCGCGGCAGCAGCCCGTGCGGCTTGCCGGGGCCGATGCCGGCGTCGACGCCGCTGACGATCCGGACGCCCGCGCGGTGCATGCGGGCGGCGTCGGCGGCGCGCGCCGGGTCGGTGATGTCCATCCGGGCGAGGAGTTCCTGGATCCGCGGCGGCGGCACCACGCCGTCGGCCAGGCCCAGCGTCGGGCAGACGGCGGTGCCCGCGCGGGCGAGCTGCGCGGCCAGCGCCGGTGGGACGCCCCAGCCGGTGGCGGTCTGGCACGAGCAGTGCTCGATGCCGTCGACGCCGGCGGCCAGCACCTGCCGGACGGCGCTCAGCGCGTGCGCGTGCGCGGTGACCGGCAGGCCCAGCCGGTGCGCCTCGTCGACGACGGCGCGCACCTCGGCGGTGCTGAACTGGCAGGCGGCCATGTCGGTGCCCGGGGTCATGACGCCCCCGCTGGCCATGAGCTTGACGACGTCCGCGCCCCGCTCGGCGCGCTCGCGGACCGCGGCCCGCAGCGCCTCGACGCCCCGGACGACGCCGCCCATGCCCGCGCAGTGGCCGGCGGGGGAGGTGAGCGGCGGGCCGGAGGCGACCACGGTGGGGCCGTCGGCCGGCGCCCGCTCGACGACCGCCCAGCCGACGTCGCCGAGGTCGCGCACCGCGGTCACCCCGGCGGCCAGGTGCTGCTGCAGGGCGGCGGCCACGATCGCGTCCACCTGTGCCGGCTCCAGTTCCGGGAGCTGGTCCAGGGCGCGGGGGCCGTTGTCGCCGCACAGGTGGACGTGCGTGTCGACCAGCCCGGGCAGCAGCGTCGTCCCGGGCAGCGCGGTGACGGGGACGCCGTCGGGCGGGGCGGTCCCGGCGGGCTCGACGGCGACGATCCGGCCGTCGTCGACCAGCACCAGGGCCCCGCCGCGCCGCACCCGCTCGCCGTCGAAGGCCCGGTCGGCCCGGTAGCCGCGCATACCGGTCCTCCCAGGGATGGCGGGGGAGCCGACGCTAGGACCGGCCGCGCCGCCGGGTCGACGGGGACCGGCGCGTCTCGCTCGTCCCCCCTCCGTGACACCGACCGTTATCCCCAACTACCGCGCCGACGTGGTCGGCCGGGGGCGAGCAAGAGGGGGAGCACCTGCCGGGGGACCGGCCGGCGCCGCGGACCGGTGATCACGGGGCCGCGGTGGGGACACGCCGGACGGCGACGGCGCGTCGCCACTGCGGCTCCATGATCGTTCCGGGCGTGCGTCCGCCGGGACGGGGGAGCGGGCGCCGGGGGCGTCAGTCGCGGTCGACGATCGGCAGCGTCGCCCACCCGGCGCGGGCGGCGGCCTCGGCGGGGAACGGAGGGGGAGTGCCGCCGAAGGAGGGGCACAGCGCCTGGTGGTCGCACCAGTCGCACAGCCGCGTGCGGTTGGGCCGGAAGTCACCGGTGGCCACCGCCCGCTCGATCGCCGCCCAGATCGCCAGCAGCGTCCGCTCGAAGCGGACCAGCTCGGCCTCCTCGGGGGCGTAGGTCAGCGCGTCGCCGTCGCCGAGGTAGATGAGCTTGAGCTGGGAGGCCACCACGCCGCGGGTGCGCCACAGCACCAGCGCGTAGAACTTCATCTGGAACAGGGCCTTGGACTCGAACGCCTCGCGCGGCATCGAGCCGGTCTTGTAGTCGACCACCCGCAGCGCGCCGTTGCGGGCGACGTCGAGCCGGTCGACGTACCCGCGCAGCAGCAGCCCGTCGGGCAGGGTCACCTCGACCAGCTGCTCGCGGCCCTCCGGCTGGATGCGGGTGGGGTCCTCGAGCCGGAAATAGGTCTCCACCAGCTTCCCGGCCGAGTCCAGCCAGCTCTCCAGCGACGGCGGCTGCTGCCCCTCCTCGCCGGCGGTGAACAGCGCCTCGACCTCGGGGTCGGCGCGCAGCTCGTCCCACGCCGGCGCCACCAGCCCGCGGGCCGCCTCGACGGTCCGCTCGGCCGGCGGCAGGTCGTACAGCCGCTCCAGGACCGCGTGCACCAGCGTGCCGCGCACCGCCGCGGCGCTCTTCTTCTCCGGCAGCCGGTCGATGGTGCGGAACCGGTAGAGCAGCGGGCAGGTCTTGAAGTCCGCCGCCCGGCTGGGCGACAGCGAGGGCCGGCGCGGGGCCCTGCCCCCGTCGGGAGCCTGCTCGCCGCCGTCGGACGCCGTGTCGGGGATGACCGTGCCGCTGCGCGCCGGGTCCTGCGCCACTGCCGTCATGCACCCGACGCTACGTCGCCCCGCCGACAGTTCCGAGTGCCCGCGCCGGACGGACCCGTCCCGCCGCTCGCCTAGGCTGGCCGCCCGTGGAACCGCAGCCCGAGCCCAGCCAGAACGCGCCGAGCGCCGCCCCCGCCGGCGAACCGGTCCCCGCGGACGTGGACACGGAGGCGGACGCGGTGCAGCCGGCCGCCGTCGCCGCCCGCGTGCCGGGCGCCTTCGCCGTCGGCGACCGCGTGCAGCTCACCGACCCCAAGGGCCGGCTGCACACCGTCGTCCTCGAGCCCGGCAAGCAGTTCCACACCCACCGCGGCGCCATCGCCCACGACGACCTCATCGGCGCGCCGGAGGGCTCGGTCGTGCACTCCACGGCCAACACCGGCTACCTGGCGTTCCGGCCCCTGCTGGCCGACTTCGTGCTGTCCATGCCGCGCGGCGCGCAGGTCATCTACCCCAAGGACGCCGCGCAGATCGTCGGCAGCGGCGACATCGGGCCCGGCATGCGGGTCCTCGAGGCCGGCGCCGGCTCCGGCGCGCTCACCTGCTCGCTGCTGCGCGCCGTCGGGGCGTCGGGCCGGGTCACCAGCTACGAGCGGCGCGAGGACTTCGCCGACGTCGCCCGCGGCAACGTGGCCGCCTTCTTCGGCGGGGTGCCGGACACCTGGGACCTGCGCCTGGGCGACCTCGCCGACCACCCCGCGGACGAGGTCGTCGACCGGGTGGTCCTGGACATGCTCGAGCCGTGGGCGGTGCTGCCCACCGTGGCCGCGGCGCTGCGGCCCGGCGGCGTCCTCGTCGGCTACGTCGCGACGGTCACCCAGCTGTCCACCTACGTCGAGGCCCTGCGCGCGCAGGGCGTGTGGACCGAGCCCTACGCCTGGGAGTCGCTGGTCCGCCCGTGGCACGCCGTCGGCCTCGCCGTCCGCCCCGAGCACCGCATGGTCGCGCACACCGCGTTCCTCGTCACGGCCCGCCGGCTGGCCGAGGGCGTCGTCGCGCCGGTCCGCCAGCGGCGTCCCCAGAAGTAGCCCTGCAGGGGGGAGCCGGCCTCCGGCGAGCGTCGGGCACGGTGTCGGCAGGCGTGTATAGATTTGCCTCCTGGCTCCCCCCGATGTGCGGAGGTGCGCGATGGGCCCCGGTCCTGTCAGCGGTCCCGACGAGTTCCGAGCGCGGCGCGAACGTGACGTCTCCGCCCTGCTCTCCCAGATCTCCTACCTCGAGGAGGAGATCGCTCTCCTGCGCCGCAAGGTGGCCGACAGCCCCCGGCAGGTGCGGGCGCTCGAGGAGCGGATCGCCGAGGCGGAGGGCCGCGCGGCTTTCCTGTCCGAGCGCAACGACAAGCTCGCCGGCACCCTGCGCGACGCCCGCGAGCAGCTGCTCACGCTCAAGGAGGAGATCGACCGGCTCGGCCAGCCGCCGTCGGGCTACGGGGTCTACCTCGGGCAGCACGAGGACGGCACGGTCGACGTCTTCACCGGCGGCCGCAAGCTGCGCGTCTCGGTGTCCCCGGCCGTCGAGGCCGAGGAGCTGCGCCCCGGCCAGGAGGTCATGCTCAACGAGGCGATGAACGTCGTCGAGGCGCTCGGCTTCGAGAAGCAGGGCGACGTCGTCATGCTCAAGGAGCTGCTGGAGCCGATCGACGGCGTCACGCCGCGGGCCCT
The DNA here is from genome assembly GCF_054050455.1 of Geodermatophilus sp. SYSU D00684. Lineage (NCBI taxonomy): Bacteria > Bacillati > Actinomycetota > Actinomycetes > Geodermatophilales > Geodermatophilaceae > Geodermatophilus > Geodermatophilus sp. SYSU D00684. The sequence goes on from NZ_JBJGZI010000007.1 coordinate 13,426, forward strand.
GGTCATCGGCCACACCGACGAGGAGCGGGTGGTCTACCTGGCCGACTCGCTCACCGACCAGCCGCTGCGGGTCGGCGACTCGCTGCTGCTGGAGTCGCGGTCGGGCTACGTGTACGAGCGGATCCCCAAGAGCGAGGTCGAGGAGCTCGTCCTCGAGGAGGTCCCCGACATCGACTACTCCGACATCGGCGGCCTGGCCCGGCAGATCGAGCAGATCCGCGACGCCGTCGAGTTGCCGTTCCTGCACGCGGACCTGTTCCGCGAGTACCAGCTGCGCCCGCCGAAGGGCATCCTGCTCTACGGCCCGCCCGGCTGCGGCAAGACGCTCATCGCCAAGGCGGTGGCGAACTCGCTGGCCAAGAAGGTCTCCGCGGTGAAGGGGGAGGGGCAGGCCAGGTCCTACTTCCTCAACATCAAGGGCCCGGAGCTGCTCAACAAGTACGTGGGCGAGACCGAGCGGCACATCCGGCTGGTGTTCCAGCGGGCCCGGGAGAAGGCCAGCGAGGGCACCCCGGTCATCGTGTTCTTCGACGAGATGGACTCGATCTTCCGCACCCGCGGGTCGGGCGTGTCCTCCGACGTCGAGTCGACGATCGTCCCGCAGCTGCTCAGCGAGATCGACGGCGTCGAGGGCCTGGAGAACGTCATCGTCATCGGCGCCTCCAACCGCGAGGACATGATCGACCCGGCGATCCTGCGGCCCGGCCGGCTGGACGTGAAGATCAAGATCGAGCGGCCCGACGCCGAGGCCGCGCGCGACATCTTCAGCAAGTACCTGACCCCGACGCTGCCCATCCACGCCGACGACCTCGCCGAGAACGGCGGCAGCACCGAGGCCACCATCCAGGCGATGATCCAGCGCACCGTCGAGCGGATGTACACCGAGAGCGAGGAGAACCGCTTCCTCGAGGTCACCTACGCCAACGGTGACAAGGAGGTCCTCTACTTCAAGGACTTCAACTCCGGCGCCATGCTGCAGAACATCGTCGACCGGGCCAAGAAGATGGCCATCAAGGAGAACCTGGAGACGGGGACGGCGGGCCTGCGGGTCGGCCACCTGATGCAGGCCTGCGTCGACGAGTTCAAGGAGAACGAGGACCTGCCCAACACCACCAACCCCGACGACTGGGCGCGGATCTCGGGCAAGAAGGGCGAGCGGATCGTCTACATCCGCACGCTCATCAGCGGCAAGGGCAACGACTCCGGCCGCGCGATCGACACCGCCACCAACACCGGCCAGTACCTCTAGGCCGGCCCGGCCCCCGCCGGCCCGGCTCCCGCCCCGGGTGCCGGGCCACCGGCGCGGTCAGCCCAGCCGGCCGGCCAGCGCGCGCAGGTGCGCCCCGCCGGCGGTCTCGTAGGCGGCGCCCGGCACCGTGCGCACCGGATAGGGCCGGTCCAGCGGCGGCCGCGGGCCGACGTCGACGTGGACGACGTCGTGGCCCAGGCCGTGCAGGTGGTCGGCCATCGCGTAGTCGGTGGCCGAGTCCCCGACGGTGTGCCAGGCCCGGGGGAGCGGTCCGTCGGCCCCCAGCAGCTCGAGCGCGCGGCGGGCCCCCAGCGCCTTGCCCGAGTGCACCGACTCGACGTCGGTCGCGATCACCGACGGGTCGATCCGCCACGGCGTCCGGCCGTCGGCGTCGGGGTGGGCGCGGTCGCCGAGCCGCACGCCGAGCCCCGCGGTCACCAGGCCGGCGAGCAGGTCGGCGTCGAAGGCCCGCTGCCGCTCGGCGTAGACGGCGGCCGGGACGTCGGTGCGCGCCTCCACCGTGGCCATCGTCCGCTTGGTGTCGTCGACGAACATCGCGTCGCCGTAGCCGTCGCCCACCAGGTCGGCGAGCAGGGCCCGGCACACGGCGGGGACGGCGAGGGCGGGGTCGACGTGCACCTCGCCCGCCCCGTCCGGGCCGGCCGACGTCCAGACGCCGCCCTTCTCGCAGACCGCGTGCAGCCGGGCCCCGCCGGGCAGGCCGGCCGCGGCCAGCGGCGCCAGGACGCGCTCGCCGACGAACGCCGCCGACCGGCCGGTGTTGAGCACCACGGGGACGCCCGCGGCCAGCAGGGCGCGCAGGTCCGCCAGCAGCGCCGGGGCGACCGTGCGGGTCGCGGGGCTCGCGACCGGGCCGTCGACGTCGAGCAGCAGGCCGAGGGGTGGCGGGGTCACCCGGTCATCCTCGCGGCCGGCGACCGCGGCCTAGGCTCGGGGCATGAGCGTGCGGCGGGTCATGGGCACCGAGGTCGAGTACGGCATCTCGGTGCCCGGGCAGCCCACCGCCAACCCGACCACCCTGTCCAGCCAGGTGGTCAACGCCTGGGCGGTCGCCGACGCCCCGACCCGCCGCCGCCCGCGCTGGGACTTCGAGGAGGAGTCGCCGCTGCGCGACGCCCGCGGCTTCGACCTGTCCCCGGCGCAGGCGCTGGACCACACCGACCTCGACGAGGACTCGGGGATGGCCAACGTCATCCTCACCAACGGCGCCCGGCTCTACGTCGACCACGCGCACCCGGAGTACTCCACGCCGGAGGTCACCAACCCGCGCGACGTCGTCCTCTGGGACAAGGCGGGGGAGCGGGTCATGGCCGAGGCGGCCCGGCGGGCCGCCCGCATCCCCGGCACCCAGCCGATCCAGCTGTACAAGAACAACACCGACGGCAAGGGCGCCAGCTACGGCGCGCACGAGAACTACCTGATGGACCGGCGGACGCCGTTCATCGACATCATCCGCGGGCTGATCCCGTTCTTCGTGACCCGGCAGGTGTTCGCCGGCGCCGGCCGGGTCGGCATCGGCACCGAGGGCCGCACCCAGGGCTTCCAGATCTCCTCCCGGGCGGACTTCTTCGAGGTCGAGGTGGGCCTGGAGACGACGCTCAAGCGGCCGATCATCAACACCCGCGACGAGCCGCACGCCAACCCCGACGAGTACCGCCGGCTGCACGTGATCATCGGCGACGCCAACCTCGCCGAGCTGTCGACCTACCTCAAGGTCGGGACGACGTCGCTGGTGCTGGCGATGATCGAGGCGCGGGCGCTGCGCGAGGACCTCTCGCTGGAGGAGCCGGTCGCCACGCTGCAGGCGGTCAGCCACGACCCGTCGCTGGCCACCCAGGTGCGGCTGCGCGACGGGCGGCGGATGGCCGCGCTGGACCTGCAGCGCGTCTACCTCGACCACGCCGAGCGCTTCGTCGACCGGAACGGGGAGGCCGACGAGCAGACCACCGACGTGCTGCGCCGCTGGGCGGAGGTCCTCGACGACCTCGCCACCGACCCGATGCGCCTGGCCGACCGGCTGGACTGGCCGGCCAAGCTCCGGCTGCTGGAGGGCTACCGGTCCCGCGACGGGCTGTCCTGGGGCGACTCGCGGCTGCAGCTGGTGGACCTGCAGTACTCCGACGTCCGCCCGGAGAAGGGGCTCTACCACCGGCTGGTGGCCCGCGGCTCGATGCAGCGGCTGCTCGCCGACGACGAGGTGACCCGGGCGATGGTCACCCCGCCGGCCGACACCCGCGCCTTCTTCCGCGGCGAGTGCCTGCGGCGGTTCCCCGCCCAGGTGGCCGCGGCGTCGTGGGACTCGGTGGTGTTCGACCTCGGCCGGGAGAACCTGGTGCGCATCCCGACGATGGAGCCGCTGCGCGGCACCCGCGACCACGTGGGTCTGCTGTTCGAGTCCACGGCGAGCGCCCAGGAGCTGGTCGACACCATCACCGGCGCCTAGTGGCCTCCCCGGTCGAGGTCGCGCGGGCGCTGGCCGGGGACCTGCTCGCGCCCGCGGCCGCCGCCGTCGACGCCACCGGCGTCCTGCCGCGCGGCCACCTCGACGCGCTCGCCACGGCCGGGCTGTACGGCCTGGTCGGGCCCGCGGACGCCGGCGGCCTGGACGGCGACGGCGCGACGCTGGCGGCCGTGGTCGAGGAGCTCGCGGCCGGCGACCTCGCGACCGCGTTCGTCTGGCTGCAGCACCACGGCGTCGTCGGCCGGCTGGCCGCCTCCGGGGCGCACCCGGAGCTGCTGGCCGACCTGTGCGCCGGGCGCCGGCGGGCCGGGATCGCGCTGCAGGCCGCGACCCGCCCGGACGCGGCGCCGGTGACGCTGCGCCGGGACGGCGGCGACCTCGTGCTCGACGGCGCGGTGCCGTGGGTGACCGGCTGGGGGCTGGTCGACGTGCTGCTGGTGGCCGCCCGCGACGGCGACGACGTCGCGTTCGTGCTCGCCGACGCGGTGGAGGGGCCGACGCTCGCGGCGGTGCCGCAGTCGCTGGTGGCGGTGCAGGCCAGCGCCACGGTGGAGCTGCACCTGCGCGGCCACCGGGTGCCCGCCACCCGGCTGCTGGGCGCGACCCCGCTGGCCCAGGTCCGCGCGGGCGACGCGGCCGGGCTGCGGCTCAACGGCTCGCTGGCGCTGGGGCTGGTCCTCCGGTGCGCCCGGCTGCTCGGCCCCTCACCCCTGGACGACGACCTGGCCGACGCGCGCGCCCGGCTCGACGCGGCCGGGCCGGGGGCGCTGCCCGAGGCGCGGGCCGCCGCCGCGGCCCTGGCGCACCGGGCGGCGGCGGCCCTGGTGGTGGCGACGGGCAGCGGCGCCGCGCGCGCCGGCTCGGTCGCCGAGCGGACGGCGCGCGAGGCGGTGTTCCTGCTCGTGTTCGGCTCGCGCCCGGCGATCCGCGCGTCGCTGCTGGCGCGGCTGGGCGCGGCCCGCTGAGGCCGCCGGGTGTCGGTACCTGCGGGTAGTTTCGGCGGCAGCACGCACTCGGCGCGCACCAGGGGAGGGCACATGGCCACCAGGGACACCGGCGGGCAGCAGCGGACCACGCGCACGCGCGAGGAGGCCGACGAGGTCGAGGCCTCGGTCGACACCGAGGTCGCCGAGCGGCACAAGGAGATGTCCGAGGACGTCGACGCCATTCTGGACGAGATCGACGACGTGCTCGAGGAGAACGCAGAGGAATTTGTGCGCAGTTATGTGCAAAAGGGGGGCCAGTAGACCATTCTCCCGACAGCACTTCTCGTGCAGTAAACAATACCAAGTATTGTCGGGATCGTGGTGAGGAGCGGCCGGTCGGGGAGTTCTCCTCCGACCGGTCGCGCTCGGACGGCCCGAGCTCCTACTGCCGCGTGCACGCTCGCCGTCGCCTCCTCCGCGCCACGGACGCGCGCCGGGGGCCGCCGAAGAGCAGGCACAGACGCGAGATCGCCGTGCCGGACGGCCACACGTGGTGTCCTGAGTGCGGCTCGGTGAAGCCGATCGACGACTTCGTGCGCAGCCGGAGTCAGCCCTCGGGGCGCCACCCTTACTGCAAGCCCTGCCACAACGCCCGCGGCAAGGCGTCGAAGGAGAAGGTCGGCGGGTCACGGACCCATCACCTCAAGAGGCGCTACGGCATCACGGCCGCCGAGGCCGACGTCATGCTCGTTCAGCAGGACGGCCTGTGCGCGATCTGCCGTCGGGCAGCGGCCCAGCACGTGGACCACGACCACGTCACCGGTGCGGTGCGGGCGCTGCTGTGTTTCAGCTGCAACGGTGGTCTCGGACAGTTCAAGGTCGACCCGGAGGTGCTGCGCGCGGCCGCCCGCTACGTCCTCCACCACCGCGCACTGCAGGCCGCTCCGTCGGTGACACCGCAGGCCGGGGAGTGAGCGGTCGGGTCCCCGTCGTCGACCAGCAGCCCGACCGCGGCGAACAGCAGCACCGCGGCTGCCTCCGCGGCGCCGGCGAGCGGGACCGCCACCCCGCCCGGCCGGCTCGCCGGCGCCCGGCCCGCCGCCGGCTCCGCGACGAGCACGAGCAGCGCCCCCGCCCCGGCCAGCGCCCGGCCGCGACGCCGGTCCGGCACCCGCGGTACCACCGGCGCCGGGGGTGTCAGGCGAGCAGGACGCCGGCGGCCACGGCGGCGGCCGAGCCGACGAGGGTCAGCCCGCCGATGGTGCGCTCGCCCCCGTCCCGGCGCACGGGCCCGGGCGCGGGGACCTCGGGCGGCGTGGGGAGGTCCCAGGCGTCGCACACCGCCGGCGGCAGCAGCGCGTCCCGCCGGTGCCGGTCGACGAGCAGCCGGCGCGCCTCCGGCAGGCCGTCCAGCCGCGACCAGGGCACCACCAGGTGCCGGCCGCCGTCGGTGAGCCCGACGCTGACGATCCGGTCCACGTCCACGTCCCGGCCGGCGGACACCGCCGTCAGCCGGGCGAGGTCGACCCCCTGCTCGCCGAGCAGGGTCCGCCCGACCAGCACCGTCCCCTCCAGCCGCAGCCGGCCGGCCTGGTCCTGCCGGACCCGCGACCAGAGGGACCGGGCGGCCAGGAGCCCGGCCAGGACCGCCCCGGCCGCCGTCCACCCGGCCTCGCCCTCGAGCGCCGCGCGGGCCGAGGCCGCGCACAGCCCGCACAGCAGGGCGACCAGCACCCCGGTCACGGCCAGGGCGGCGCGGCGGCGCGCCGCCGGCACCGGGGGCACGTGCGGTGCTCTCCCCGCCTCCTGCAGGTGCGGTCCTTCGGTCACGCCAGCTCCCCTCCGGTCGATCGAGGCCGGCGCACCGTAGACCCCGCGGTCGCGGCGGACCAGGCCCGCCCGCGTCCCGGGTGGCCTGGCAGTCGCGCCGGTAGGGTCGGCGACGAGCCGCCGCGGCACGTCCGCGGCACGTCGACGGCACGTTGAGGAGCACCCCGGGAGGGGCGCGGGAAGGGGAGACGGGTTGACCCAGTCGCACACCGGCCGGAGCGGCTTCCCGCCCGCCTACCTGGACCGGGTGGGCTCCTCGTTCACCGACTTCCTCGCCCAGGCCGCGCCCGACCTGCTGCCCGGGCGGCGCCCCGTGCCGTCGGTGCACGCCGGCGACCTCACCCCGCACGGCACCACGATCGTCTCCGTCACCTACGACGGCGGCGTGCTCATGGGCGGCGACCGCCGGGCCACCATGGGCAACCTGATCTCCAGCCGCGACATCGAGAAGGTGTACCCGGCCGACTCCTGGTCGGTGATCGGCATCGCCGGCGCCGCGGGCATCGCGATCGAGATGGTCCGGCTCTACCAGGTGGAGCTCGAGCACTACGAGAAGATCGAGGGGCTGACCCTCAGCCTCGACGGCAAGGCCAACCGGCTGGCCCAGATGATCCGCGGCAACCTCGGCGCCGCGCTGCAGGGCCTGGCCGTCGTCCCGCTGTTCGCCGGCTTCGACCTCGACGCCGCGCCCGGCACCAGCCCGGGCCGGATCTTCAGCTACGACGTCACCGGCGGGAACTACGAGGAGCGCGGCTACGCCGCCGTCGGCTCCGGCTCGCTGTTCGCCCGGAACTCGCTGAAGAAGACCTGGCGGCCGGGGATGAGCGACGACGACGCCACCCGCAGCCTGGTCGAGGCGCTCTACGACGCCGCCGACGACGACTCGGCCACCGGCGGCCCCGACCCGGTGCGCCGGCTGTACCCGATCGTGTACCGCGTCGACGCCGAGGGCGCGGTCCGCCTGACCGACGACGAGGTCTCCTCCGTCGCGAAGACCATCGTCGACGAGCGGGCCGCCGCCGAGGGGCAGGGCTGAGTGCCATGACCATGCCGTACTACGCCTCGCCCGAGCAGCTCATGCGCGACCGCTCGGAGTACGCCCGCAAGGGCATCTCCCGCGGCCGCAGCGTCGCCGTCCTCACCTACGCCGACGGCGTGCTGTTCATCGCCGAGAACCCCAGCTCCACGCTGCACAAGGTGGGCGAGATCTACGACCGGATCGGCTTCGCCGCGGTCGGCCGGTACAGCGAGTTCGAGAGCCTGCGGGTGGCCGGGGTGCGCCTGGCCGACGTCCGCGGCTACTCCTACAACCGCCGCGACGTCACCGGCCGGGTCATCGCCAACGCCTACGCGCAGACCCTCGGGGCGATCTTCACCGAGCAGATGAAGCCCTACGAGGTGGAGCTCTGCGTCGCCGAGGTCGGCGAGACCGCCGAGCAGGACCAGCTGTACCGGCTGACCTTCGACGGGTCGGTCGTCGACGAGCCGGACTTCGTGGTCATGGGCGGGCAGGCCGAGGCCGTCACCGCCCGGCTGCGGGAGGACTTCCGCCCCGGCCTGGCGCTGCGGGACGCGCTGATGGTCGGCGTCCGGGCGCTGTCGGCGTCCAGCCCGGCGATGTCGGGCAACGGCGCGGGCGGCCTGCTGCCGGCCGGGCAGCTCGAGGTCGCCGTCCTGGACCGCCGCCGGCCCAAGCGGGCCTTCCGCCGGGTGGTCGGCGCGGCGCTGGGCACCCTGCTCGGCGACCGCAGCGCCGGCGAGGCCGCCCCCGAGGGCACCACGCACGCGCACGTCCCGAGCGCGGCGATGCCGGGCACCCCGGCCGGTCTCGGTGACCCCTCGGCGCCGGACACCGCGGGCGGCACGGGCGGGTCGGGTGAGGGCAGCGGCCCCCAGCCGGGCCCGGCCGACGGGGTCGGCGGCGGCACCGACGGGGGCAGCTGAGCGGCGTCGTCGAAGGGACGCCCGGGAACCGGCCGGAGTCGCATCCGGCGCCTAGGCTCGGTCCGTGGACCGACGGATCTTCGGGATCGAGACCGAGTACGGCGTCACGTGCACCTTCCGGGGGCAGCGGCGGCTGTCCCCGGACGAGGTGGCCCGCTACCTGTTCCGGCGGGTCGTGTCGTGGGGGCGCAGCTCCAACGTGTTCCTGCGCAACGGCTCGCGGCTGTACCTCGACGTCGGCAGCCACCCCGAGTACGCCACCGCCGAGTGCGACGACCTGACCGAGCTCGTCGTCCACGACAAGGCCGGCGAGCGGATCCTCGAGGGCCTGCTGGTCGACGCGGAGCAGCGGCTGGCCGAGGAGGGCGTCACCGGTGACATCTACCTGTTCAAGAACAACACCGACTCGGCGGGCAACAGCTACGGCTGCCACGAGAACTACTGCGTCGGCCGGCACGGGGAGTTCTCCCGGCTGGCCGACGTGCTCATCCCGTTCCTGGTCAGCCGGCAGCTGATCGTCGGCGCGGGCAAGGTGCTGCAGACCCCGCGCGGGGCGATCTACTGCGTCAGCCAGCGCGCCGAGCACATCTGGGAGGGCGTGTCCTCGGCGACCACCCGCTCGCGGCCGATCATCAACACCCGCGACGAGCCGCACGCCGACGCCGAGCGGTACCGGCGGCTGCACGTGATCGTCGGCGACTCGAACATGAACGAGACGACGACGCTGCTCAAGGTCACCATCACCGACCTGGTGCTGCGGATGATCGAGGCCGGCGTGCCGATCCGGGACATGGCGCTGGAGAACCCGATCCGCGCGATCCGGGAGATCAGCCACGACGTCACCGGCCGCCGCAAGGTGCGCCTGGCCAACGGCCGGGAGATGAGCGCGCTGGAGATCCAGGGCGAGTACCACTCCCGCGCCGCGGAGTTCGTCGACCGGGAGGGCTTCGGCCCGGTGCACCGGCAGATGCTGGAGCTGTGGGGGCGGGTGCTCAAGGCCGTCGACACCGAGGACCTCTCGCTCATCGACCGGGAGATCGACTGGGCCACCAAGCTGTCGCTGATCGAGCGGTACCGCGGCAAGCGGGGCCTGTCGCTGTCCTCGCCGCGGGTGGCGCAGATGGACCTGGCCTACCACGACATCTCCCGCCGGCGCGGGCTGTACTACCTGCTCGAGCGCAACGGCCAGGTGGAGCGGGTGGCGCACGAGCCGCGGGTGTTCGAGGCCAAGAACGTGCCGCCGCAGACCACCCGGGCCAAGCTGCGCGGGGAGTTCATCCGCAAGGCCCAGGAGAAGCGGCGGGACTTCACCGTCGACTGGGTGCACCTCAAGCTCAACGACCAGGCCCAGCGCACCGTGCTGTGCAAGGACCCGTTCAAGAGCGTCGACGAGCGCGTGGAGAAGCTCATCGCGTCCATGTAGTCCGCGCATCTCCGCGGATGCGCACCGTGCACATCCGCGGAGATGCGCGCGGGTCAGTCGGGCAGGGGCACCCGGACGGCGGCGTAGCGGCCGGCGGCCGCGGCGGCGAGGAAGTAGGCGCGCTCCTCGGGCCAGCCGCGGCCCATCGTCGACAGCGTCACCGGCGACAGCTGCAGCGCCTCGTCCAGCCCCTCGACGTCGACCCACACCACCCGGTTGCGCTCGGGCTGCCCGGCCAGGTCCTCCTCCACCTGCCGGCCGAGCTCCGAGCCCAGCCCGCGCGGGGCCACCAGCGTCACCCCCGCCAGGGCCACCCGCCCGAACGCGGTCAGCGAGTGGTGGGAGACGCCGCGGTGGCGGGGGCGCGGGTCGGCGTCGGAGATCCGCAGCGCGCCGATCGGCTCGCCGCCGAGCACGCTGACGGCGTTGCACGCCTCCCCGGCCGCGACCCCGGAGAAGCCCCACGGGGTGCCGGTGCCCAGGTTGCCCGGCCCCTGGGTGACCACGGCGACGTCCGCGCCGAGCACGTGCCGCGCGGCGAGCAGCCCGGTGTGCAGGGTGACCGCCTCCAGGTCGCCGCCGAAGGCCTGCCCGACGGTGACCACCCCGGCCAGCGACGGCGCCAGGGTGTGCAGCGTCCGGGAGAACCCGGCCACCAGCGCGCCGCCGTCGGTCATCACGTAGGCGACCTTCAGGTCGGGGTCGGTGGCGAACAGGCCGATGAGCACGGCCGGCAGCGCCGAGTGCAGGTCGGCGACGACGACCGGCATCCCGCCCAGGTCCTCGGCCGCGGCGATGGTGTCGTGGTGCTCGGTGCCCTGCTCGTCCACGCCCTGCACGCTCACCTGCAGCGGGGTGTAGCGGGCCTTGACCAGGTGACCGGGGCCGGTGGGGTCCGGCGGCAGCCGGTCGGGCACGGCGACGACGAGCGCGTACCCGCCGGTGCCCAGCCGCTGCGCCCACGCGGTGGTGTTGAGCAGCACCTCGTCGCCGACCTCGGGCACCCCCACCAGCGACGGGTGCGCCAGCGAGCGCACCGCGCCGTCGCCGGGCACCTCCACGGTGAGTTCCAGCGCGTCGCGCCAGCTCCTCCCCGTCGCGGTCACCGTGCCGCGTCGCCACCGGATCCGTTGCTCAGTCGTCCGTTCCCCCACGGGGCGAGCGTAAGGACCCCGGTGCCCCCCGCGCCCCCCGTGGCCCCCTGCAGGGGCCCGCTGCGAGCATGCGAGCAGCGGGGGGCAGGGGGTCCTTTGTCTAGGGTGGGGATGTGTCGGCGAAGCGGGCGGAGCGGCTGGTCAACCTGGTCATCGCGCTGCTGGGCACCCGCCAGTACGTGACGGCGGCGCGGATCCGGGCGACCGTCCCCGGCTACGAGCCCGACGACGGCACCGCCCGCGCCGACGAGGCGTTCAAGCGGATGTTCGAGCGGGACAAGGCCGACCTGCGCGAGATGGGCATCCCGCTGGAGACCGGCCGCACCAGCGTCTTCGACACCGAGGACGGCTACCGCATCGCCCGCGCCGACTACGAGCTGCCCGAGATCACCCTCACCGGCGAGGAGGCCGCCGCGGTCGGCCTGGCGCTGCGGCTGTGGGAGTCCGCGCAGCTGGCCGGGGCCGCGCACAGCGCGCTGGTGAAGCTGCGCGCCGCCGGGGTCGACGTCGACCCGACCCGGCTGCCGATCCAGCCGCGGCTGGACTCCGACGAGCCGGCGTTCGAGCCCTGCTACGCCGCCGCCCGCGACCGCCGGGTGCTGCAGTTCGACTACCGCCGTCCCGACGAGGACGCCCCGGCCCGCCGGCACGTGCAGCCCTGGGGCGTGGTCGCCTGGCACGGCCGCTGGTACCTGGTGGGCCTGGACCTGGACCGGCAGGCGCCGCGGGTGTTCCGGCTGTCCCGGGTGGTCGGCACCCCGAGGGCGACGGGGCCGGAGAACGCGTTCGAGCCGCCGCCGGACCTCGACCTCGCCGGGATCGTCGCCGGCCAGTTCGGCCGGGGCGAGGAGCAGCTGGTGATCGTGCGCGCCCGCCCGGGCACCGCGGTCGGGCTGCGCCGCTGGGCCACCCCGCTGGGCGCCGGCCCGGACGGCGAGGACCGGCTGCAGCTGCGCACCACCGAGCCGGGGCGGCTGGCCGACCAGCTGGCCGCCTACGGGCCCGACGTCGTCGTGGAGTCCCCGGCGGCGGTCCGCGACGCGGTGGTCGAGCGGCTGACCCGCCTGGCCGCGATGGGGGAGCGATGACGAGCCCGGCCACCAACGAGCGGATGACGCGGCTGCTCTCGCTCGTCCCCTACCTCACCGCCCGGCCCGAGGGCGTGCCGCTGGCAGAGGTGGCCCGCGACTTCGGCGTGCCCGAGCGGCAGCTGCGCCGCGACCTCGAGCTGCTGTGGATGTGCGGCCTGCCCGGCTACGGCCCCGGCGACCTCATCGACCTGTCCTTCGAGGGCGACCGGGTGCGGGTCACCTTCACCGCCGGGATGGTCCGCCCGCTGCGGCTGACCACCGACGAGGCGGTCGCGCTGGTGGTGGCGCTGCGCACGCTGCTGGACCTGCCCGGGCTGGCCGAGCAGGAGGCGGTGAGCCGGGCGCTGGCCAAGGTGTCGGCCGCCGCCGGGCACGCCGCCGAGCGGGTCACCCCGGTGGCGCTCAGCGTCGACGCCCGCGAGCAGGCGCTCACCGTCGTCCGGCAGGGGCTCGAGCGCGGCCGGGCGCTGCACCTGCACTACTACGTGCCCACCCGGGACGAGCGCACCGAGCGGACCGTCGACCCGATGCGGCTGCTGCTGGTCGACGGCCGCTGGTACCTGGAGGCGTGGTCGCGGGAGGTGGCCGGGGTGCGGCTGTTCCGGCTGGACCGCATCGACGACGTCGAGGTGCTCGAGGAGCCGGCCGCCCCGCCGCCGCAGGCCGCGCCGCGGGACGTGGAGTCCGGCCTGTACCAGCCGGCGCCCGGCGCGCCGGTGGTGCGGCTGCGGCTGGCCCGCACCGCCCGCTGGGTGGCCGAGTACTACCCGGTGGAGGACGTCCGCGAGGTCGAGGACCCGCCGGGCGGGCTGGCGGTCGCGCTGCGCACCCACGACCTGGCCTGGGCGCGGCGGCTGGTCGCCTCCCTGGGCGGCGCGGCCACGGTCGACGAGCCGGCCGGGCTCGCCGCGGCGGTCGCCGCCGACGCGCGCGCCGCGCTCGCCCGGTACGGCGCCTGACCGCGGGCGCCTAGGCTCGCGGCGTGCTGCTCGTCGTGTGGATCGCCGCTGTGGTCGTGTCGCTGGTCGTCCTCGGCGCGATCGGGTACGGCCTGCTCGGGGCGTTCGCGCGGCTGCGCCGGGAGCTGGAGGCCGCCGAGCGGGAGGTGCGGCCGGTGCTGGAGCAGGCCGCGGCCACCGCCGCCCGCGCCGCCGCGCTGCAGGCCGGTGAACGGCCCGCGGACGGCCGCTGAACCGACGGCGACCGTCCGCCGGGCACCCCGGGGACGAACGCCTCCCGGCGTAGCATCGGCTCCGCCCCCCGCGACCTGGAGGACGCATGAACCTCGGCCCGCTCGAGATCGGCCTGATCATCCTGGCCGTCCTGCTGCTGTTCGGCTACAAGAAGCTCCCCGACGCGTCGCGCTCGCTGGGCCGCTCGCTGCGCATCTTCAAGGGCGAGATGAAGGGCATGAAGGACGACGACCGCGCCGCGGCCCCGTCCGCGCCGACGCCGGCCGCGCTCGACGCCGCCGACCGGGACCGGCGCGCCCAGCTCGAGGCCGAGGCGGCCGCCGCCGAGGCCCGCGCCGCCGAGCTGCGGGCGCGCGCCGCACAGCCCGGCGCCGCCGACGCACGCTGACCGCTCCAAGGGCAGGAACGTGAGCGGTCCCTCCCTGCGCCGCCGGCGGCGGGCCCCGCGGGACCCCGAGGCGACGATGACCCTCGTCGCGCACCTCACCGAGCTGCGCAACCGCGTCGCCAAGGCCCTGCTGGCGCTCGCGCTGGGCACCGTCGCGGGCTTCCTCTGGTACGACCACGGGCTGCTGACCTTCCTCAGCGAGCCCTACTGCTCGCTGCCGGCCGACCTGCGCTTCCAGGGCGACGAGAGCTGCTCGCTGGTGGTCCTCGACGTCTTCGGCGGCGTGCTGCTGCGGCTGAAGATCGGCCTGATCGCCGGGGCGGTGCTGTCCAGCCCGTTCTGGCTCTGGCAGCTGTGGGCGTTCATCACCCCGGGGCTCAAGCGCAACGAGAAGCGCTATGCGATCGCCTTCGTCGCGGTCTCCACGACGCTGTTCGCCCTCGGCGCGGTGCTGGCCTACGTCACCCTCTACAAGGGCCTGGAGCTGCTGCTGGAGCTCGCCGGTGACGAGGTGGCCTTCCAGCTCACCGCGCCGGACTACCTGGGCTTCGTGATCAGCCTGCTGGTCGCCTTCGGGCTGAGCTTCGAGCTGCCGCTGATCGCGGTGGCGCTGAACCTGGTCGGCGTCCTCTCGCACGCCGCGCTGGCGCGCAGCCGGCGGTGGATCTTCTTCCTGACCATCGTGTTCGCCGCGTTCGTCACGCCCACCCAGGACCCGTTCACCATGCTGGCCATGGCGCTGCCGATGGTGGTGCTGTTCGAGCTGGCCATCCAGGTCGCCCGCCTCGTGGACCGGCGGCGGGCCCGCCGGGAGGCCGTGGAGCACTTCCACGACGTGCCCGACGACGAGGCGTCCCCGCTGGACGCGCGGCCCTCCGACCTCGACGCCGGCCCGACCCGGCGCGAGGACCTGCTGCCCGGCGCCCCGGCGGACACCTACCGCGGCTGAGCCGCCCGGGGCCCGGCCGCGGCCAGGGCCTCGACCAGGACCGCCCGCGGGGGCGCCGGCGGGGGGCCGCCGGCGCCGGGGGCGGGGCGCCCGGGCCGCCAGCCGCGGGCGAGCAGCCCGGCCACCCGCGGGTGCACCGCGGCCAGCGCCGCCGGCGGGTCGACCAGCTGGGCGTGCCGCAGCACGGCCCGGCCCACCTCCGGGTCGGCGCCGGCGGCGGCGAACACCAGCCAGCCGGGCAGCGGCGCCCCGTCGCCGGCCGGTCCGGACGGCGGGCCGGCGCCCCACCCGGCGCCGTCGCGGGCGGCCCGCCACATCCGGGCGCGGGCGAGGTCGGTGCGGCAGCCGTCGTCGAACCACTCGCGCAGCTCGCCCTGCACCCAGGCGTCCACCTGCGCGCGCCAGGAGCGGGCGTCCCCGGGCGCCTCGGCGACGGCCCCGGCCAGGCGCAGCGCGTGCGCCACCGCCAGCGCCGAGCCGCGGCCGAAGTGCGGGTTGCTGGTGCTGACGGCGTCGGCCAGCGGGTGCAGCCCCAGCGGCGCGTCGCCGGTGAGCACCCGGAAGGTGCTGCGCAGGCCGCCCATGACCCGCACCGGCGACACCGGGACGGCGCGGGCGGGGTCGGTCCACCGCGCGGCCAGCGGCACCGCCCGGGTGACCGCCTCGAAGCCGGGCAGCTCCTGCGAGCGGGCCAGCTGCGGGTCGTCGGGCAGCCGGGTCAGGCAGACGGTGAACGTGCCGGCGTCGTGCGGGAAGACGAGCACCGCGTACCCGTCGCCCTCGGCCACCGAGACCACGCCCCGCTCGACCGGCGCGAACTCCGCGCCGGGCAGCAGCCGGTAGCGGCGGGAGACGTACACCTCGTCGGCCGGCACGTCGACGGTGTCGCCCACCCACGGGCGGGACAGCCGCCCGCGGCGGCCGGTGGCGTCGACGACCAGGCCGGCGGGGAGCACGCCGCCGCCGGCCAGCCGGACGCCGGAGACCGCGCCACCGGCCACCTCCACGTGCTCGACCCCGGCGCGCCACCGGGTGACGCCCGGCTCGGCGTCGGCGGTGCGCTGCAGCACCCACTCCAGCGTGCTGCGCCGGCACCACAGGGCGGTGAGCCCGTCGGGCAGCCGCACCGGCTCGGCGCCGTGCGCGACCAGCGCGTCGAGCACGTCGGGCAGGCCGGCGGCGAGCTCGGCGTGCAGCCGGGCGAGGAAGGCGTGCGGCTGGTGGAACTGCGCCACCCCGCGGCGCGGCCAGTCCGCCGCGGCGCCGACGTCGCCGGGCGGCTGCGCGCCGTCCCGGTCCACCAGTTGCACCCGGTGGCCCTGGCGGGCCAGCGCGACGGCTGCGGTCAGGCCCGAGATCCCGGCCCCTGCGACGACGACCTGCACGGCGACCTCCGCACGACTCGACGGGGCCAGCGGGGTCGTCCGCGGGAAGGTGTTGCTGGGCAACCGACTGGCGGCGTCATCGAGCCACCGGCGGCGCGGCCGTGTCAAGGTCACCGGGGTCCGAACCCGACCTCCGACCAGGGCGGTCTCCACCGCAGGGAGGGTGCGGCGGCCCCCCGGGGACGCGCCGGGCCGTAGCGTGGGCCGCCGCTCGCCGGAGGTCCAGGGGAGGAGACCGGGTGGACGTCGCCGTCCTCGTCAGCGCCGCTGCCGGGCGGGGCCGCGCCCGCACCGTGTCCGCGGCCGCGCTCGACGCGCTGCGCCGCGGCGGGCTCACGCCCACGGTGCTCCCGGCCGGCACCCGCGCCGAGGCCGAGCGGGCCGCGGCCGGCGCGGTGGCGGCCGGCACCGGCGCCGTCGTCGCGATCGGCGGGGACGGCGCCGTGCACGCCGCGCTGCAGGCGGTCGCCGGCACCGGCACGCCGCTGGCCGTCGTCCCGGCCGGGACCGGCAACGACCTGGCGCTCGCCCTCGGGGTGCCGCCCGAGCCGGTGACCGCGGCCACCGCGGCCGCCGCCGACCTGCGCTCGGGCGCCGTCCGGGTCCTGGACGCCGGCCGCACCGCCGGGCGCTGGTGGGCCACCGTGCTGTGCTGCGGCTTCGACTCCGCGGTCACCGACCGGGCCAACCGGCTGCGCTGGCCGCGCGGGCCGCGCCGCTACGACGTCGCGATCCTCGCCGAGCTGGCCCGGCTGCGGCCCCGCGCGGTCACCCTGACCCTCGACGGGGAGGCGCGGACGCTGCCGGTCACGCTGGTCGCCGTCGGCAACACCGCCTGGTACGGCGGCGGCATGCGGGTCTGCCCGGCCGCCGACCCCGCCGACGGCCGGGTCGACGTCACCGTGGTGGGGCCGGTGTCCCGCCGGGAGCTGGTGCGCACCCGCCCGCGGCTGACCGAGGGCACGCACGTCGACCACCCCGCCGTCACGGTGCACCGCGCCGCGCGGGTGGAGCTCGCCGGCACGGGGCTGACCACCTACGCCGACGGCGAGCCGGTGGCGGCACTGCCGGTGCGCGCCGAGGCCGTGCCCGGCGCGCTGCGGATCGTGGGCTCCGGGCGACCCGCCTGAGCGGGTCGCCACCCCGCAGGGCTCCCGCGGCCGCGGCCACGTGCCAGGGCCACGGCCGTCCTCACCCTCCGTGGCCGGGGTCTCAGGATCTCCGGGGATATATACCGGGGATCTTGACGCTGGGTGACATCGCCGGCCCCCGACCTGCCGGGAGGGCGCGGTGGCCGG
Organism: Geodermatophilus sp. SYSU D00684; assembly: GCF_054050455.1. Classification (NCBI taxonomy): domain Bacteria; kingdom Bacillati; phylum Actinomycetota; class Actinomycetes; order Geodermatophilales; family Geodermatophilaceae; genus Geodermatophilus; species Geodermatophilus sp. SYSU D00684. The sequence continues at coordinate 30,738 of NZ_JBJGZI010000007.1, forward strand.
GCCATATCCCGCCGCTCCGGAGCACGTGCTCGACCGTTATCCCCAACTCGGGGACCGTTCGACCGGTGCGACGGGCCCCGGGGGAGGGGCAACGACGCGGGGAGGCCCCGTCCGGGCTGAGCGCCGTCCGGGAAGCGCCTAACGTGGGGGCATGTCCAGCCCCGCCGAGCGGTACGCGGCTGCCCGGCGGCGCAGCGCGCACCCCACCCTCGCCGACTTCACCGCCGAGCTCGGCTTCTCCCTGGACCCGTTCCAGGTGGAGGCCTGCGAGGCGCTCGACGAGGGCGCCGGGGTGCTGGTGTGCGCGCCCACCGGGGCCGGCAAGACCGTCGTCGGCGAGTTCGCCGTGCACAAGGCGCTGGCCGAGGGGCGCAAGGCCTTCTACACGACGCCGATCAAGGCGCTGTCCAACCAGAAGTACAACGACCTGGTCGACCGCTACGGCGAGGCGAAGGTCGGGCTGCTCACCGGGGACAACGCGATCAACGGCGACGCCCCCGTGGTGGTGATGACCACCGAGGTGCTGCGCAACATGCTCTACGCGGAGTCCCCGGCCATCGCCGGCCTCGGCTACGTGGTCATGGACGAGGTGCACTACCTCGCCGACCGGTTCCGCGGCGCGGTGTGGGAGGAGGTGATCATCCACCTCCCGGCGTCGGTCACCCTGGTGTCGCTGTCGGCGACGGTGAGCAACGCCGAGGAGTTCGCCGACTGGCTGGTCACCGTCCGCGGGCACACCCGGGTCGTCGTCAGCGAGGTCCGGCCGATCCCGCTGTGGCAGCACATGCTGGTCGGCAACCGGGTGTTCGACCTGTTCAGCCTGCGCCCGGCGGCGCACGCCGCCGAGCAGGGGGACGACCCGCGCGGGCAGTCCACCCGCGACCGGGGCGCCAGCGTCGTCGACCCCGAGCTGGTCCGGTACGTGCGCGAGCACGAGCGGCGGCTGGACACCTGGGGCGGCGGCAACGGCGGCTCGCGCCGGGACCGGGACTGGCACAAGCCGCGGTACCGGCCGCCGGCCCGCCCGGAGGTGGTGGAGCGGCTCGACCGCGCCGGGCTGCTGCCGGCCATCACCTTCGTGTTCAGCCGCAACGGCTGCGACCAGGCCGTGCACCAGTGCCTGATGGCCGGGCTGCGGCTCACCGACGAGGCCGAGCGCGCCGAGATCGCCCGGATCGTCGACGAGCGCACCGGCAGCCTGCCCGACGAGGACCTGCACGTCCTCGGCTTCTGGGAGTGGCGCGAGGGCCTGCTCGCCGGGCTCGCCGCCCACCACGCGGGCCTGGTGCCGGCGTTCAAGGAGACCGTCGAGGAGTGCTTCGTCCGCGGCCTGGTCAAGGCCGTGTTCGCCACCGAGACCCTGGCGCTGGGCATCAACATGCCCGCCCGCACCGTGGTGCTCGAGCGGCTGGTCAAGTGGAACGGCGAGGCGCACGTCGACGTCACGCCGGGGGAGTACACCCAGCTCACCGGGCGGGCCGGGCGGCGCGGCATCGACGTCGAGGGGCACGCCGTCGTCGTCTGGGCGCCGGGCATGGACCCCTCCGTCGTCGCCGGGCTGGCCAGCACCCGCACCTACCCGCTGCGGTCGTCGTTCCGGCCCAGCTACAACATGGCGGTCAACCTGGTCGGCTCCTACGGCCGGGCCCGCGCCCGCGAGCTGCTGGCCTCCTCCTTCGCCCAGTTCCAGGCCGACCGCTCGGTCGTCGGCCTGGCCCGGCAGGCCGCCCGCTCCGAGCGGGACGCGGAGGAGTTCGCCGCCGAGATGGCCAGCGAGGGCGGCGACGTGCTCGCCTACGCCCGGCTGCGGCGGGAGATCGCCGACCGGGAGAAGGAGCTGTCCCGCGACTCGCAGGCCAAGCGGCGCATGGAGGCCGCCGACGCGCTGGCCGCGCTGCGCCCGGGCGACGTCATCCGGGTGCCCTCGGGCCGCCGGCAGGGCCTGGCCGTCGTCCTCGACCCCGGCGTCACCGACCTGTCCGACCCCCGCCCGCTGGTGCTCACCGAGGACAAGTGGGCCGGCCGGCTGGCCAGCGTGGACTTCCCGACGCCGGTCACCGCGCTGGCCCGGGTGCGGGTGCCGAAGAACTTCAACCACCGCAGCCCGCACGCCCGCCGCGACCTGGCCTCCACGCTGCGCACCGCGCGGCTGGAGAACGACCTCGGCGCCCGGCGGGTCAAGCAGCGCTCGGCCGCCGCCGACGACCCGGTGCTGCACGACCTGCGCCGCGCGGTGCGCAACCACCCGGTGCACGCGCTGCCCGACCGGGAGGAGCGGGTGCGCTTCGCCGAGCGCTACCTGCGCGCGGTCGCCGACGCCGAGGCCACCCACCGGAAGATGGCCGAGCGCACCGGCTCGCTGACCCGGCAGTTCGACCGCACCTGCGACGTCCTCGAGGAGCTGGGCTACCTGGTGCCCGAGGCGGTGCCGCTGGTGCCGGCCGACACCGAGGAGCCCACCCCCGTCGACGACGCCCCGCGGGTCACCGAGGAGGGCCGGCGGCTGGCGCGGATCTGGTCGGAGGCCGACCTGCTCGTCGCCGAGTGCCTGCGCGCCGGCGTGTGGCGCGGGCTCACCCCGGCGGAGCTGGCCGCGGCGGTGTCCACGCTGGTGTTCGAGGCCCGGCGGGAGCTGCCCGGCCAGCCGGCGGTGCCCGCGGGGAAGGTGGCCGGGGCGATCGCCGAGATGCGCCGGATCCGCGCGCGGCTGCAGGACGTCGAGCTCGACCGGGGCCTGCCCGCCAGCCGCGACCTGGACCTCGGCTTCGCCTGGGCGGCCTACCGCTGGGCCGACGGGCAGGCGCTGGACCGGGTGCTGGCCGGCGCCGAGCAGGCAGGCACCGAGCTGTCCGGCGGCGACTTCGTCCGTTGGGCGCGGCAGCTGGTGGACCTGCTCGACCAGCTGGCGAAGGTCGCCGACGAGTCCGTGGCCGGCGTCGCGCGGGCCGCGGTGGGGCTGGTGCGGCGCGGGGTGGTCGCCGTGGCGGTCAGCGGCTGAGGTCGCCGCTCCCCGGGCGGGCGGCCGCGCCGCGGACGGGCTGTCAACGGGCCTCCGTGGTGCACAATCTCCCCCGCTCCGGTGACGGACGGTCATCGGAGCGCGGGAACACGACACGGCCCCCGCGGGGCCGCACCGAACGGGAGCGACGATGACCAACCCACCGCAGGGTGGCCAGCCGGGGCAGTACGGGCAGCCGGGGCAGTACGGCCAGCAGCCGGGACAGCCGGGCCCGTACGGGCAGCCCGGCCAGTACGGCCAGCCGGGTGGGCAGTACGGGCAGCCCGCCGCGCAACCCGGGCAGTACGGCCAGCAGCCGGGCCCGTACGGGCAGCCCGGCCAGTACGGGCAACCGGGGCAGTACGGGCAGCCCGGCTACGGCCAGCCGGGCCAGCAGCCCGGCGGCTACGGGCAGCCGGGGCAGTACGGGCAGCAGCCGGGCCAGTACGGCCAGCCCGGCTTCGGGCAGCAGCCGAAGAAGTCCCGGACCGGGCTGGTCATCGGCCTGGTCGCGCTCGCCGTCGTGGTGATCGCCGCGGCGATCGTCCTGCCGATCGTGCTCGGCAAGGACGTGCTCGACGGCGCGCAGGCCGAGAGCGACATCGCGCAGCAGTTCGAGGAGACCTTCGGCATCGCGATCGACGTCTCCTGCGACGACGAGATGGTCGTGGAGGACGGCGCCACCTACGAGTGCACCGGCACCACCGACGACGGCGAGGACGTGACCCTGCAGGTCGCCATCACCGACGCGGACGAGGCCGCCTACACCTGGGAGGTCGCCTCCTGACCGGAGGCCGCTGACCCGGAGGCCGCTGACCCGGGGCCGCGGAGCCCGGGCCGGCCGGCGCCCCGCTCAGTCGAGGGCGTCGGCCGGCCAGCCCAGGGCGGCGCCCAGCCGGCCGAGCGAGGACCGCAACCCGTGCGCGTCGGCCAGCGCGGCCAGCGCCGCGGCGTCGGCCGGCCGGGACGGCAGCGCCCCCTCCACCGGCGGCAGGTCCACGTCGCGGGCCACGGCCACCACCACCGGCGCGGCGTCCAGGTACTCCCCGCCGGCCTGCAGCTTCTCCAGCACGCCGCGGGTGAGCGGCGCCCTCGGCACCGCGGTGCGGGCCGCGGCGGCGCGGATGCCGGCCAGGTCGCCGAACTCGGTGACCAGCGCCGCCGCCGTCTTCGCGCCGATGCCCGCCACGCCGGGCAGGCCGTCGCTGGGGTCCCCGCGCAGCACCGCGAAGTCGGCGTAGGCCCGCCCGGGGATGCCGTACTTCGCCGCCACCGCCGCCTCGTCGACCACCTCGATGTCGGCGATGCCGCGCGCGGTGTACAGCACCCGGACGCCGCGGGCGTCGTCGACCAGCTGGAACAGGTCCCGGTCGCCGGTGACGACGTCGACCGGCCCGCGCGCGCGGGTGGCCAGCGTGCCGATCACGTCGTCGGCCTCGTAGCCGGGCGCGCCGACCCGGGCGATGCCCGCCGCGGCCAGCACGTCCACCAGCACCGGCACCTGCGGCGACAGCTCGTCGGGCGTCTCCTCCCCGCCCTCGGGCGAGAGCCGGTGCGCCTTGTACGACGGCAGCGCCTCGACCCGGAACGCCGGGCGCCAGTCGTCGTCCCAGCAGGCGACCAGCCGGGTCGGGGCGTGCGCGGTGAGCAGCCGGGCGGTCATGTCCAGGAACCCGCGGACGGCGTTGACCGGGCGGCCGTCGGGTGAGGTCACGCTGGTCGGGACGCCGTAGAAGGCCCGGAAGTAGAGGCTCGCGGCGTCGAGCAGCATCGTGGTCACGGGCGGACCGTAGCCGCCGGGGACGACGGGCCGGGGAAACCGGCGCGGGCCCGGCCCGGTCGCGGGGTTAGTGTCCGGGCGTGGCAAGCAGCACGGGGGCCCTCGTCAGCACCGACCGCGTGCACGCGGCGCGCGCCGTCGCCGGGGAGCTCGGCGTCGACGTCCTGGTCCTCACCCCGGGCTCGGACCTGCGCTACCTGTCCGGCTACCACGCCCACGCGATGGAGCGGCTGACCGCGCTGGTGGTCCCGCGCCGCGGGGAGCCGCTGCTGGTCGTCCCGCGGCTGGAGGCGCCGATGGTCGGCGCCTCGCCGGCCGGCGCGCTCGGCCTGGAGCTGCACGCCTGGGACGAGACCGACGACCCGTTCGCCGTCGTCGCCCGGGAGGTGACCGCCCGGCTGGGCGCCGCCCCGACCCGGGTCGCGGTGGGGGCGCGCACCTGGGCCGAGCACGCCCTCGGCGTGCACCGGGCGCTGCCCGGCTCGACCCTGGAGCTGGCCACCCCGGTGCTGGACCGGCTGCGGATGGTGAAGACCCCGGCCGAGGTGGAGGAGCTGGCCCGTGCCGGCGCGGCCATCGACCGGGTGCACGCCCGGATGGGGGAGTGGCTGCGGGTGGGGCGCACCGAGGCCGCGGTCGGCGCGGACGTCGCCGCGGCGATCCTCGCCGAGGGGCACGTGGGCGTGGACTTCACCATCGTCGGCTCCGGCCCCAACGGCGCCAGCCCGCACCACGAGCTCTCCGACCGGGTGGTGCAGGCGGGCGACCTGGTCGTCGTCGACATCGGCGGGGAGACCGCCACCGGCTACCGGTCGGACTGCACCCGCACCTACGTCGTCGGCGGGGAGCCCGGCGCCGAGGTGGCCGAGTGGTACGCGGTCCTGAAGGACGCGCAGGAGGCCGCCGTCGCCGCCGTCCGGCCCGGGGTGACCGCCGAGCAGGTCGACGCGGCCGCCCGCGACCGGATCGCCGCCGCCGGGTGGGGCGAGCACTTCATCCACCGCACCGGGCACGGCATCGGCCTGGACACCCACGAGGCGCCCTACATCGTCGCGGGCAACGACCTGCCGCTGGAGGCCGGGATGGCGTTCTCCGTGGAGCCGGGCATCTACCTGGCCGGCCGCTGCGGCGCGCGGATCGAGGACATCGTGGTCTGCACCGACGACGGCGTCCGCACGCTGAACGAGGGCACCCGTGAGCTCGTCGTCCTCCCCGGCTGACCCGGCCTCCGACGTCGACCGGGCGCTGCTGGCCGCCCTGGTGCGGGACGGGCGGGCCAGCTACACCGAGCTCGCCGAGCGGGTCGGGCTGTCGGTGTCGGCGGTGCACCAGCGGGTGCGCCGGCTCGAGCAGCGCGGGCTGATCACCGGGTACCGGGCGCGGATCGACGCGCGCCGGGTCGGCCTAGGGCTGACCGCGTTCGTCTCGATCACCCCGCTGGACCAGGCCCAGGCCGACGACGCCCCGGCCAAGCTCACCCACCTCGACGCGATCGAGGCCTGCTACTCGGTCGCGGGCATCGAGAGCTACCTGCTCAAGGTGCGGGTGGCCTCGCCCGAGGCGCTGGAGGCGCTGCTGCGGGAGATCCGCACGACGGCGAACGTGAGCACCCGCACCACCGTCGTGCTGTCCACCTTCTACGAGGACCGTCCGCCCGTCTGAGCCCGGAGGACCGGCGTGCCCGACGCCCTGGCCCGCGGGGTGGGGGACCACCTGCCCGGCACGCTGCTGGCGCTGCTCGCGGCGACGCTGTTCGGGCTGGGCTCGGTGCTGCAGCACGAGGCGGCGGTCCGCGCCACCACCGGCGGGCGGCTGCGGATGCGGGAGATGGTGCGCCAGCGCACCTGGCTGCTCGGCCAGGCGGCCACCACCAGCGGCACCGTCGCCCAGGTGGCGGCGCTGGCCCTGGCCCCGGTGGCGATCGTGCAGCCGCTGCTGGCCGGCGCGCTGGTGGCGGCGCTGGCGGTGCGCACCGTCCGCACCGGGCACCCGCCGTCCCGGACCGAGTGGGCCGGAGCGACGCTGACCGTGGGCGGGCTCGTGGTCTTCGTGGTCGCCGCCCGCCCGGGCCGGGGCTCCGGGGACCCGCCGCCGGCCGCGGCCGCCGTGGTGGCCGTCGTGCTGGTGGTGCTGGCCGTCGCGCTCACCGCCCGGCTGCGCGGCGGCAGCGGCGCGGCGCTGGCCTGCGGGGTCACCGGCGGCCTGGCCGCCGGGGTGGCCGCGGTGCTGGTCTCGGCCGGGCTCGCGGTGCTCTCGGCCGACGGGGTGGCCGGCGCGCTCGCCCGGCCCGAGCCGTGGGGCGCGGTGGTGGCCTCGGTGGCCTCCCAGGTGGGCGCGCAGCAGGCCTACGGCCGCGGGGCGCTGTCCTGGTCGCTGCCGGCGCTGGTGGTGTTCGACCCGCTGACGGCGGTGCCGTCGGCCCGGCTGCTGCTCGGGGAGCACCTGGAGCCCGGGCGCGCCGCGGTGTGGGGACCGGCCGCGCTGGTCGCCGTCGTCGGGGTCGTCCTGCTCACCCGCAGCAGCGGGCCGCCGCGGGAGACGGCACCCGCCGTCGGGCCTTGACCACGCACGCCGTTCGACCGTTATCCCCAACATTACGCCGCGACCACCGATAGGGCCCCGCGGAGGGGAGGAGCCGCGACGACGGCGGTGCGACTGGACAACTCCTCGAACACGTGTTCGCATCGGGTGGTGAGGTGGGACGCCCGGCGCCTCGACGCCGACGACGAGACGCTGCTGCCGGGCATGCCGAGTCTGCGCGGGCTGCTGCGCAGCGTGGAGGTGCCCGAGTTCCCGGGTGTGACGATGCACGAGGTGCTGTGCCGATCGGCCCTCAACGCGGTGCCGGAGGGCTCGCGGGTGCCGTTCTCGTACACGATCAACCCGTACCGGGGTTGCCTCCATGCGTGCACCTACTGCTTCGCCCGCTCGACGCACGAGTGGCTGGACCTGGACGCCGGCCGCGACTTCGACACGCAGATCGTCGTCAAGACCAACCTGGTCGAGGTGCTGCGCCGGGAGCTCGCCCGGCCGTCCTGGAGGCGCGAGCACGTGGCGCTGGGCACCAACACCGACCCCTACCAGCGGGCCGAGGGCCGGTACCGGCTGATGCCCGGCGTCATCCGCGCGCTGGCCGACTCCGGCACGCCGTTCTCGATCCTCACCAAGGGCACGCTGGCCCGCCGCGACCTGCCGCTGCTGGCCGACGCCGCCCGCGACGTCCCGGTGGGCTTCGGCGTCTCGATGGCCATCTGGGACGACGACCTGCACGCGAGCCTCGAGCCGGGGGTCCCCTCGCCGCGGGCCCGGCTGGACCTGGTGCGGGCGGTCACCGACGCCGGGCTGCCGTGCGGGGTGTTCCTCGCCCCGGTGCTGCCGGGGCTCACCGACCGCCTCGCCGACCTCGACGCCGCCCTCGGGGCGATCGCCGCCGCCGGCGCCACCGGGGTGACCGTGGTGCCGCTGCACCTGCGCCCCGGGGCCCGCGAGTGGTTCTCCGCCTGGCTGGCGCGCGAGCACCCCTCCCTGGTGGGGCGCTACCGGCAGCTCTACCGCGGCGGGGCGTACGTGCCGCCCGAGTACCGGGCCTGGCTGGCCGGACGGGTCGCGCCGCTGCTGCGCCGGCACGGCCTCGACGGCCGGTCCGGCGGCGCGGTCCGGGGCGCGGAGGCGCCCTCCGGCGTCCCCGGGGACGCCGAGGCCGCCTTCCCCGCGGGCAGCCTGCCCCCGGCCCGTGACCCCGCCGCCCCGCGGGGCCGGGCGTCCCGGGCGCGGCGGTCCCGGGACGACGCCGTGCCGGGCCAGCTGGCGCTGATCTAGAAATGGCCAGGCAAGCCTCCCCTGACCATTGGGTGCCGCAACGACATGGCCGCGGGGAAGGGCAGCCTCTCCTCACCGCGCGCCGCTGACGTGCGGGTTCTCAGGCCAGGCTGACCTGAGAGAATGGTCGGGAAACGACACGCGGAATGCATTCCGGGGTCGAACCCGACGCCATTCTGCGGCACACTGGGGCCAGCAGATCCGTCCGAGCCCGGAGGACCAGAGATGACCGCCGTCGTGCCCCCCGTCGCCGAGTGCACCGTCACCGGCTGCTCCTACAACGACCACCAGCACGGCTGCCACGCCTTCGCGATCACCGTGAGCAGCCACAACGGCAGTGCCGACTGCGGCACCTTCATCCCGCTCACCGTCCGCGGCGGCCTGCCCCGGGCCGAGGCGCTGGTGGGTGCGTGCCAGCGGACCGACTGCGTGCACAACGACGCCCTCGAGTGCCGCGCCGAGGGCATCCGGGTGGGCTTCGACCACGACACCGCCACCTGCATGACCTACTCGCGGGCCTGACGAGCCCCGCGGTACCCCTCCACGTCGACGGCCCGGGCCTCCGCCCGGGCCGTCGCGGCGTTCGGTGGAGGGGCGGTCAGGCGGGGGGTGGAGCCGCGGCCTTGTTGGCGCGGGCGGCCCGCTCGGCCCGGACCGCGCCCCGGGCGGCCACCGGCTCGGCGCCGGCGGCCAGGGCCAGCCGGCGGTAGGAGTCGTAGGACAGCGTCTCGTAGACGGCGGCCAGCGCCTCGGCCCGCTGGCGGCGCGCGCCGGTCGTGGTGGCGCGCAGGTACAGCGCGGTGCGCACGGCGTGCTTGGCGAACGTCACCTGCAGCGCCTGGCTGGACAGCCGGCCGCCCACGTGGGAGGCGAAGCCCGGGCCGCGGCGCAGCGCGGGCAGCACCCACGGGCTGTCGGCCAGCGCGGGGAAGCGGTCGCGCACCGCCTCCCAGGCGTGCCACGCGGTCAGCGCCCCGGGGACCGACCACGCGCCGTCGTCGGTGCTGACCACCAGGCGGCGGGCGGTGGCGCGCACCTGGTCGCGGCGCAGATCGCGGAAGGTGCCCACCGGGGCCGGCCAGCGCAGCGCGATCGCGCACCACACGACCGTGCGCAGGTGCTCGGGCTGCTCGCTGCGCACCTCGGTGAGCGGCCGCAGGTCCAGCGTCCGCGGATCGGGCTCCGGCGTGGGGGGCACCGGCAGGGGGACCCCGCCGTACCGGGCCACCTTGCTGTACAGGGTGACGGTGGCGGGCTTCCAGCCGCGGGCCGCCGCGACGTCGTCCATCCCGCCCTCGGCCAGCTCGTCGGGTCCGAGGCCCAGCTCGAGGGCGGCGTCGATCAGCCGGCGCCACTGCACCGCGTAGCCCTCCGGGGGCTCCAGCCGGGCCCAGGCCTGCGCCGCGGGCGGTGACGGCATCTCCGGGAGCGGCCCCTGCCAGCCCTTCGCCATGCCTCCACCATACCCGTTATCCCCAACTAACTATACATCTTTCCAGGAAGACCCCGAACCCTCAGCAATGCCGGGAGGGGAGCTCCAGGGTCGGTCGAGCCCGTCGAGGGGTCGCCGCCGGGGAGCGCCGCTCGGGACAGGCCGCGACGGCTCGGCGGGCCGGGCGCCCACCGGGGGGAGCGCTCCCCCGGCTGGGCGCCCGGGAGGGACGCTGTTCCGTCACGGACCGGCCGGGGCGGGCGCGGGGCCCTCAGGCGTCCCCGGCGGTCAGCAGGTGCGCCCGCACGTCGCCCTTGAGCGCCTTGCCCACCTTGGAACGCGGCAGGTCGGCCCAGACCAGGACGTCCTGGGGTGCCTTGACGCCGCCGATGCGGGCGCGGACGAACGCGCGGACGGCGGCGGGGTCCAGCGCCTCCCCGGCCCGCGGCTGGACGACGGCGACCACCCGCTCGCCCCACTTCTCGTCGGGCACGCCGACCACCGCGCAGTCCTGCACCGCCGGGTGGGCCAGGACCGCCTGCTCGACCTCGGCCGAGTATACGTTGAAGCCGCCGCTGATGATCATGTCCTTGGCGCGGTCGACGAGGTACAGCCAGCCGTCGGCGTCGAGGTAGCCGACGTCGCCGGTGTGGTGCCAGCCGAACCGGCTCGCCTCGGCGGTGGCCCGCGGGTCCCGGTGGTAGCCGTCCATGACCAGCGAGCCCCGGACGACGACCTCGCCGCGCTCGCCGGCGGGCAGCAGCCGCCCGTCGTCGGCCATGACCGCCACGGTGGTGAGCGGGGTGGGCCGGCCGGCGGAGGCGAACCGCTCCCGGGCGGGGGAGCCGTCGGGGTGCAGGTGCTCGGCCGGCGCCATCGTCGAGATCATCATCGGCGCCTCGGACCGGCCGTACAGCTGCCCGAGGACGGGGCCGATCCGCCGGATCGCCTCCTCGAGGCGGTCGGAGGACGTGGGCGCGGCGCCGTACCAGAGGCGCTGCAGGGCGGAGAGGTCCGTGCCGTCGAGGTGGGGGTGGGCCAGCAGCGGGTAGACCAGCGTCGGCGGCAGGAAGGCGTGGGTGACCCGGTGCCGCTGGGCGAGGGCGAGGAACTGCCCCAGGTCCGGCGCCGGCATGACGACGACCTCGCCGCCGAGGGCCATCACCGGGAAGCACAGCACCCCGGCGGCGTGGGTGAGCGGCGGGAGCGCCAGGTAGGTGGGCCGGCCGGTGAACGGACAGCTCATCAGCGTCAGCGCCGTCATGGTCTCGAGGTTGCGGTCGGTCAGGCGCACGCCCTTGGGCCGGCCGGTGGTGCCGCCGGTGCCGACCAGCATCACCAGCCCGCCGGGCGGCTCGGCGTCGCCGGCCTCCGGCGCCCCGGCCAGCCAGCCGGCCAGCGCCGGGTCGCCGCCGCCGTCGCCGTCGCCGTCGAGGCAGACCAGGGTGGTCAGCCGCGGCAGGCGGTCGCGGATCGCGGCCACCAGCGGCGCGAAGGAGCGCTGGTAGAGCAGCGCGGTGCAGCCGAACAGGTCGAGCAGCTCGCGGTTCTCCGCGGCCTCGTTGCGGGGGTTGACCGGGCACCACACCGCGCCGGCGCGGGCGATGCCGAAGACGGCGGCGAACGCGGTGGGGTCGTTGGCCGACAGGACCGCCACGGGGTCACCGGGTCGCACGCCGGAGCGGGCCAGCGCCCCGGCGACCCGCCGGCTGAACCGCTGCACCTCCCCGTAGCTCAGCGACCCGTCCGGGCCGGTCAGGCACGGCGCGTCCGGGCCGAGGGAGGCGCCCTTGTCCAGATAGGCGGTGAGGCTCACCGATCCGCCCGCCCCTGGCCCGCGCCGCCGGAGACCCTGGCTTCGGTCATGCGGGGACCGTGCCCGAACCGGGTGCCCGGTGCCCGCCCTGCGGCGGCGTCGCCCCGCCCCCAGGATGTGCCGGTGCGCACGGTGGGTGTCGAGGAGGAGCTGCTGGTCGTCGACCCCGCGGGGACGCCGGTGCCGCGCGGTCCCGAGGCGCTGGCGGTGGCCGCCCGCCGCGGGGAGGGGGAGACCCCGGAGCAGCACGAGAGCGCGGCGCGGGCGGACGACGAGGGCTCCCCGGGGCACCTGGTGCCCGAGCTCAAGCGGGAGCAGGTGGAGCTGGGCACCCGGGTGTGCACCGGGCTGGCCGGGGTGGAGCGGGAGCTGCGGTACTGGCGCGGGCGCGCCGACGCCGCCGCCCGGGCGGTCGGGACGCGGGTGGCGGCGCTGGCGACCTCACCGGTCGGCGTCGCGCCGGAGACGACGCCCGGCGAGCGCTACGCGGAGATGACCGACACCTTCGGCCTCATCGCCCGCGACCAGCTCACCTGCGGCTGCCACGTGCACGTGTCGGTGGACGGCGACGAGGAGGGCGTGGCCGTCCTCGACCGGATCCGGGTGTGGCTGCCGGTGCTCACCGCGCTGACCGCCAACTCGCCGTTCTGGCTGGGCGCCGACTCCGGGTACGCCAGCTTCCGGTCCCAGGCGTGGAACCGCTGGCCCTCGGCGGGCCCCACCGAGCCGTTCGGGAACCCGGCGACCTACCACCGGGTGGTCGCCGAGCTGGTCGCGACCCGCACGATCGTCGACGCCGGGATGGTCTACTTCGACGCCCGGCTGTCGCGGACCTGGCCCACGGTCGAGGTGCGCTGCGCCGACGTCGCGCTGCGGGTCGAGGACGCGGTGACCCACGCCGGGTTGGTGCGCGCGCTGGTGGACACCGCCGCCCGCGAGTGGCGCGCGGGCGTCCCCGCGCCGCGGGTGCGCACCGAGCTGCTGCGGGTGGCCGCCTGGCGGGCCGGACGCTCGGGCACCACCGGCGACCTGGTGCACCCGCGCACCGGGGCGCCGGCGCCGGCCGCCGCGGTGGTCGCGGCGCTGCTGGAGCACGTCGGCCCGGCGCTGGACGCCGCCGGCGACCGGCAGCGGGTCGCCGACGGCGTGGCGGCGGTGCTGGAGCGCGGCACCGGCGCGGACCTGCAGCGCCGCGTGCACGCCGACACGGGGGACCTGACCGCCGTCGTCCGCGCGGCGGTGCAGCTCACCACCGGCGGCTGACCGTCCAGGGAGGGCGGATATCGTCCCGCCATGTACACCGCGAGCTGGCACGACGTCGTGCGGCGCGATCTGTTCGGACCGTCCCCCGACCGGCGGGACCGTCCCTACCGGTTCGTCGTGCGGCTGGCGCTGGTGGTCTTCCGGCTGCTGCGGCTGCAGTTCGACGTGCGCGGCTCCGAGCACGTGCCGACGTCGGGCGGCGCGGTGGTCTGCAGCAACCACGTCAGCTTCCTGGACTTCACCTTCCTCGGCCTGGCCGCGCTGCCGCGGCACCGGCTGGTCCGGTTCATGGCCAAGGCCTCGGTGTTCGCGCACTGGTTCGCCGGGCCGTTCATGCGGGCCATGCGGCACATCCCGGTCGACCGCAAGGCCGGCGCGGCCGCGTTCGACGCCGCGGTGCGGGCGCTCAAGGACGGCGAGGTCGTCGGCGTCTTCCCCGAGGCGACGATCAGCCAGAGCTTCACCGTCAAGGACCTCAAGGCCGGCGCCGCCCGGATGGCCCTCGACGCCGGGGTGCCGATCGTCCCGGCCGCGGTGTGGGGCGGGCACCGGGTGGCCACCAAGAAGCACCCCGTGGACCTCACCCGCGGCCGCGCGGTGACCGTGCTGCTCGGCGAGCCGGTCGTCCCCCTGCCCGGCGAGCAGCCCGCCGAGCTGCTGGCCCGCACCCGCGCGGCGATGGAGGCGCTGCTCGACGAGGCGCAGCGCACCTATCCGCAGCAGCCCGCGGGCCCCGAGGACCTGTGGTGGGTGCCGGCGCACCTGGGCGGGACCGCGCCCACCCTGGAGGAGGCCATGGCCCGCGACGCGCAGGACGCCGCCGGGCAGCGGGTGAAGGCGCGGACCTCGCGCCGCGCGCGGCTGGCCCGCCGCCTCCGGCGCCGCGGCTGAGGGCCCGCTACTCCACCACCACCGGCGCCATCAGCCGGAACGCCTCCAGCTCGACGTCGTACCAGCGGCGCAGCCGGCCCAGCGGCTCCATGCCCAGGCGCCGGCACACCGCCAGCGAGGCGGCGTTGCCGGGCCGCACGACGGCGTAGACCTCCGGCACCCCCGCGCCGAAGGCGTGGTCGACCACCGCCCGCGCGGCCTCGGTGGCGTAGCCGTGGCCCCAGCAGTCCGGGTGCAGGTGCCAGCCCACCTCGACCTCCCCGACGCCGTCGGGCAGCGGCTTGAGCAGCACCGTGCCGGCCACCACCGGCTCCGGCCCGCGCACCTCCACCGCCCAGCAGCCGTGCACCGGGTCCGCGCGCCGGATCTCCGCCCACCGGGCCACCAGCTCCACCGGGCCCACCGACGGCGGGCCGCCCAGCCAGCGGGTGACCTCCTCGCGCCGGTAGATGTCGGTGAGCCGGGCCAGGTCGGCACGGCCGGTGGTCCACGGGCGCAGCCGCAGCCGCTCGGTGAGCAGCTCCCCGTCGGGCACCGTCATCGCGACTGCCTACCCGGCGCGTCCCGCGCTACCCGCGGACCCGGCGCCGTTGCGCCCCGGGCGCGCCGTCATGCTCAGGGGCCGTGACGTCCCCGACCGACCTGCTGCTCACCGACGTGACCGTCGGCGACCGTCCCGGCCGCGCCGTGCACGTCGTCGACGGGCGGATCGCCTGGACCGGCGCGGCCGCCGACGCGCCGCGGGCCGGCCGGGTGCTGGCCGGGGAGGGTGCGCTGCTCACCCCGGCGTTCGTGGACGCGCACGTGCACGCCACCGCGACCGGTCTGGCGCTCACCGGTCTCGACCTCCACTCGAGGTCGAGCCTCGCCGCGGTGGTGGCCGCGGTCGCCGAGGCGGTGCGCGGCGCGCCGCCGGGCATCCTGCTGGGCACCGGCTGGGACGAGACCGGCTGGCCCGAGGGGCGGGGGCTCACCCGCGCCGACCTCGACGCCGTCGTCGGGGACCGGCCGGCCTACCTGGCCCGCGTCGACGTGCACTCGGCGACGGTCTCCACCGCGCTGCTCGACCTCGTACCCGGCGTCCGCGACCTGCCCGGCTTCTCACCCGATGGGCAGCTGCGGCTGGACGCCCACCACGCCGCCCGGCAGGCCGCCTACGGGGCGGTGACGGCGCCGCAGCGGGCCGCCGCGCAGGCCGCGACGCTCGCCGAGGCGGCGCGGCTGGGCATCGGCAGCCTGCACGAGATGGCCGGGCCGGAGGTGTCCAGCGCCGCGGACCTGCGCGCGCTGCTGGACCTGGCCCGGCAGCGGCCGGGGCCGCGGGTGACCGGCTACTGGGGGGAGCTGGCCGAGCGCGGCGGGCTGGACCTGGTGCGCGAGCTGGGCCTGGCCGGCGCCGGCGGCGACCTGTTCTGCGACGGCGCGTTCGGCTCGCACACCGCCGCGCTGCACGCCCCCTACGCCGACCGGCCGGGCACCGCCGGGGCGCTGCGGTTCGCCACCGCCTCCCTGGTCGACCACGTGCGCGCCTGCACCGCCGCCGGGATCCAGGCCGGCTTCCACTGCATCGGCGACGCCGCCGTCGACCAGGTGCTGGACGCGGTCGGGACGGTGGTGGCCGAGCTCGGGCTGCCGGCCGTGCGGGCCTGCCGGCACCGACTGGAGCACGTGGAGATGGCGGGCCCGGAGGCGGTCGAGCGGATGCGGGCGTGGGGGATGGTGGCCAGCGTCCAGCCCGCCTTCGACGCCGCCTGGGGCGGCCCGGCGGGCATGTACGCCGAGCGGCTGGGCGCCGGGCGGGCCGCCGGGTGCAATCCGTTCGCCGACCTCGCCGACGCCGGGGTCCCCCTGGCGCTGGGCAGCGACGCCCCGGTGACGCCGATGGACCCCTGGGGCGGCGTGCACGCGGCCGTCGACCACCGCACCGCCGGCGCCGGGCTGCGCCCCTTCGACGCCTTCGACGCGGCCACCCACGGCGGCTGGCACGCCGTCCGCGCCGAGACCGCCGCCGGGCCGCTGGCGCCCGGCGCGCCCGCCGACCTCGCGCTGTGGGCCACCGACGCCGGCCTGTCCGGGGTGCTCGACCGGCGGGAGCGGCCGGCCTGCCGGCGGCTGCTGGTGGCAGGGCGGCCGCTGCCGTCGCTGTAACCACCGGGTGCGGGGACGGCACGGACGGGCGACCCCGCGCAGGTCGCGTCCCGGGGGACGGGGCGCGGGGTGGGATGCTCGTGGGTGGACCACGACCGTGGTCCGCGCGCCGTCCACTCGCGGGCGGCGTGCAGCCGGACGCCCGGGCGCTGCCCGCGGCAGGACGTCGCGGGGAGGTCGTGGGTGCCGCCAGCAGCCGTGACGCAGGAGCGGGACACCGGCTCCGGCGCGCCCGCGGGAGCCGGCCGGCGCCGGGCCCGCCGCCTGCCGTGGCGCACCGCGCTCGCCGCCGCCGGCGGCCTGGCGATGCTGCTGGCCTTCCCCGGCTGGTCGCTGCCCCCGCTGGCGGTGCTCGGCCCCGCGGCGCTGGCGCTGGCCGTGCGCGGGCAGCGGCCCCGGTCCGGCGCGTGGCTGGGCCTGGTGTGCGGCCTGGCGTTCTTCGTGCCGCTGCTGTCGTGGACCGGCACCTTCGTCGGCGCGTTCCCCTGGCTGGCGCTGGCGGTCTCCCAGGCGCTGTTCCTCGCGCTGCTCGGCGCGGCCGGCGCGGCGGTGTCCGGCCTGCGGCTGTGGCCGCTGTGGACCGCGGCGCTGTGGGTGGCCGACGAGGCGCTGCGCGGCCGGCTGCCGCTCGGCGGCTTCCCCTGGGGCCGGCTGGGGCTGAGCCAGACCGACGGCGCGTTCCTCTCCCTCGCCGCCTACGGCGGGGTGCCGCTGGTGTCCTTCGCCGTCGCGCTCACCGGCACCCTGCTGGCCGCGGCGCTGCTCGCGCTGGCCCGGGCCTGGCGCGCGGCCGGCGAGGGTGCGGCCCGCGGGCCGGCGCTGCGCACCGCGGCCGCGCTGGTCGCCGCCGTCCTCGCCGTCCCGCTGCTCGGCGCGCTGGCCTGGACGCCGCTGCCCGGCCCCTCGCTCACCGACGGCGGTCCCACCCGGACCGTCGCCGTCATCCAGGGCGACGTCCCCGAGGCCGGGCTGGAGTTCAACGCCCGCCGCCGGGCGGTGCTGGACAACCACGTGCAGCAGACGGTGCAGCTGGCCGCCGCCGTCGCGGCCGGGGACCGGGCGCAGCCGGACCTGGTCGTCTGGCCGGAGAACAGCTCCGACATCGACCCCTACCGCAACGCCGACGCCGCCCGGCAGATCAGCCGCGCCGCCGAGACGATCGGCGCGCCGATCCTGGTCGGCGCGGTGGTCGAGGGGCCGGGCCGGTACCTGAGCAACACCGGCATCGTGTGGGACCCCGAGACCGGGCCCGGCGACACCTACGTCAAGCGGCACCCCGTCCCGCTGGCCGAGTACGTGCCGGCGCGGGCGTTCTTCCGCTTCTTCAGCGACAAGGTGGACCTGGTCCGCCGCGACTTCACCCACGGCACCGAGGTCGGGGTGCTCGACGTCGGCGGCGCGCCGGTGGGCGACGTCATCTGCTTCGAGGTGGTCTACGACTCCCTCGTCGCCGACACCGTGGAGGCCGGCGCCGGGATGCTCGTCGTGCAGACCAACAACGCCACCTTCGGCTACACCGACGAGAGCGAGCAGCAGCTGGCCGCCAGCCGGCTGCGCGCGGTCGAGTTCGGCCGCACCGTCGTCGTCGCGGCCACCAGCGGCATCTCCGCCGTCGTGGCGCCCGACGGGTCGCTGGCCCGCCGCTCGGAGCTGTTCACCGCCGCGGTGTTCGTCGAGGACGTCGCCCAGCGCGACTCCACCACCGTCGCCGAGCGCCTGGGCGCGGCCCCCGAGTGGGGACTGGCGGCCCTGGGCGCCGGCGCGGTGCTCGCGGTCGCCGCCCCGGCGCTGCGCCGCCGGCAGCGGGCCCGCCGGGCCGCCCGGTGAGCGCGGCGCGGGTCCTCGTCGTCGTCCCCACCTACGACGAGGTGGAGAACCTCGAGCCGATCCTCGACCGGCTGCACGCCGCCGTCCCCACCGCGCACGCCCTGGTCGTCGACGACGGCTCGCCCGACGGCACCGGCGAGCTGGCCGAGAAGCTCGCCGCGCGGGACGACCGGGTGCACGTGCTGCGGCGCGCCGAGAAGGCGGGCCTGGGCCCGGCCTACGTCGCCGGCTTCCGCTGGGGCCGGGAGCGCGGCTACGACGTCCTGGTGGAGATGGACGCCGACGGCTCCCACCACCCCGAGCAGCTGCCGCTGCTGCTGGCCGCCCTCGACGCCGCCGACCTCGCGCTGGGCTCGCGCTACGTGCCCGGTGGCCGCGTCGAGGACTGGCCGCGCCGGCGGCTGCTGCTGTCCCGGCTGGGCAACGTCTACACCCGCCGCGCGCTGCGGCTGCCGCTGGCCGACGCCACCGGCGGGTTCCGCGCCGTCCGCGGGGAGCTGGTGGACCGGCTGCCCTTCGACGAGGTGGCCAGCCAGGGCTACTGCTTCCAGGTCGACTGGGCCTGGCGCGCCTGGCGGGAGGGCGCCCGGGTGGTGGAGGTGCCGATCACCTTCAGCGAACGCGAGTTCGGCAGGAGCAAGATGACGCCCTCGATCGTTGGAGAGGCGTTGGCACGGGTCACCCTCTGGGGCCTGCAGGACCGGCTGGCCGACCGCCTGCCGGGCCGGGTCCCACCGCCCGTGCCGGGACGGGTCCGCGACCGCGGGCGGTCCAGCGAGGTCCGGTAGGCGGACCCGGGCCGCCCGCGGGCCGGGCCGGGGAGTGCCGTGGGACACCGGGTACGGGTGCTGGCGGGGCTGTGGGCCCTCGCCGAGGTCGTCGTCTTCGCGCTGGTCGCCGCGTGGATCGGCGTGGGCTGGACGCTGCTGGCCGCGCTGGCCACCACCGTCCTGGGCTGGGGACTGCTGGCCCGGCAGGGGACCCGGGCGCTGGACGAGCTGCGCGCCCGCGCCCGGGAGCACCGCGCGCCGGGCACCGCGGCCACCGACGCCGGGCTGGTCGCCGTGGGCGGCGCGCTGATGGTGCTGCCGGGCTTCCTCGGCGACGTCGTCGGCCTGCTGTGCCTGCTGCCGCCCACCCGGCCGCTGGTGCGCGCCGTGGTGGGCCGCGGGCTGGCCGCGCGGCTAGGCCTGTCCGCGCCGGTGCGGGTGCGCAGCACCCGGGTGCCCGGCCCGGTGCACGCCCGGCCCGGCGGCGGGGTGCGGGTCATCGAGGGCGAGGTGGTCGAGGGCCCGGTCACCCAGGACCCGGTCGCCGGGGCCGACGTCCCCGGGCGGCGGGTGCCCCGCTAGTCCCGGCGGCGGGGCCGGAAGCGCAGGCAGGTGCGCTCGCCCACCCGCTCGACGTCGATCACCTCGAGCCGGCCGGGGGCGACGCCGTCGAGGGCGCGCAGGCCGCCGCCGAGCAGCACCGGCACGACGTCGACGCGCAGCTCGTCGCACAGGCCGGCGTCGAGCAGCTGGCGGTTGAGGTCCGCGCCGCCGACGACGGTGACCGCCTTGTCGCCGGCGAGCTCGCGGGCGGTGTCCACCGCCTCGCGGAGGTCGCCGCAGAAGGTGACCCACAGCCGGTCGTTGCGCCGCGGCGGGGTCGCCGGCGGGTGCGTGGTCAGGACGACGATCGGCACCTGGTACTCGTA
Organism: Geodermatophilus sp. SYSU D00684; assembly: GCF_054050455.1. Lineage (NCBI taxonomy): Bacteria > Bacillati > Actinomycetota > Actinomycetes > Geodermatophilales > Geodermatophilaceae > Geodermatophilus > Geodermatophilus sp. SYSU D00684. The sequence continues at coordinate 50,411 of NZ_JBJGZI010000007.1, forward strand.
GTCGTCGGCGTAGGAGTCGGGATCGGGCGCGCCGTCGTAGGTGCGCCGGCCCATGAGCACCGCGCCGGTCTCGGCCTGGGACGCCGCCAGGTACCGCTCGCCGGCCGGGGTGCCGAGGTCGGCGTAGAGCATGCCGAAGTCCCCGTCGGGGTCGGCGGTGTAGCCGTCCAGGGACATGGTCATGCCGGCGATCAGGTGCGCCACGGGTCCTCCTCCGGTCGGGTCCTGCGGGGCAGACCGGGGGAGGGGCGGGAACTCATCGGTCCCCGGACGCGCAACGGCCCCGGTGGGGAGTCCCACCGGGGCCGCAGACGTGACCGGAACGGCCCGCCTCCCGGGGTCCGCCGCGAGTCCGCGAGCGGTGGGAGGCGGGTCCTGCCTCAGCTGGCGCGGGTCCGCCGGCCGCGCAGCACCTCGAGGCGCTCGGCGAGGACCTCCTCGAGGTCCTCCACGGAGCGGCGCTCGAGCAGCATGTCCCAGTGCGTCCGCGGCGGCTTGACCTTCTTGGGCGCCGGCTCGGAGCCGCCGACCAGCTTGGCCGAGGAGCCGTCGAACTTGCACTCCCAGGTGTCGGGCACCTCGGCGTCGTCCGCGAAGGGAACGGTGAACTGGTGACCCGAGGTGCACCTGTACTCGACGTACTGCCGCTCGATCGGCGCGGTGTTCCGCTCGGTCTCGTAGCTCACGCTGCCCAGTCGGCTGCCCCGCAGGGAACGCTCGCCCATGGCACACCGTCCTCTCGTGCTGGTGGTGTCGGTCAGGACTCCTCGTCGCGGCAGGGGGTACCCACTGCGGGAGGGTGTCGAAAGAGACCAACGGCGGATTTCGCGGAGAGATTCCGCTGAGTCGGTTCCCCATCATCGCATGGGGTGGTATTGGGCCGTGCGCGGCCCCCTCGGCCGGGGGAGACCGGCCGGCTCAGGGCAGGGCGAGCTGCCCGGGGCCCGCCGCGGTCGGGCCCAGCTGGCCGAGCACGTGGTGCCGCCGGCACAGCACCTGGTAGTGCACCTCCGGGCCGGGCTCGGGATCGGGATCGGGTGCCGGGGTGGGCGCGGTGTCGGCGACGACGACGGTGGCGCCCTCGCGGACCATCTGCCCGTCGACGACCCGGGCGTTGAGCAACCCGGGCAGCCCGCACCAGCACAGCACCTCGACCTGGATCCGCTGCACGTCGTCGGCGACCTCCAGCAGCCGCTGGGTGCCCGGGAACAGCCGGGCGCGGAAGTCGGTGGTCAGCCCGAAGGCGTAGACGTCGACGTGCGAGGCGTCGACGAGCTCGGCGAGCTGGTCCACCTGCCCGGGGGTGAGGAACTGCGCCTCGTCGACGATCAGGTAGTCCACCCGCCGCCCGTCGGCCCAGTGGCTGCGCACCAGGAGCAGCAGGTCGGTGCCCGGGTCCACCTCGACGGCGTCGCGGCACAGCCCCACCCGGGAGCTGATCCGCGGCTGCGCCGACCGGTCGCCCTGGGTGAGCAGCAGCCCCGAGCGGCCCTGCCGGCTCTGGTTGTGGTCGACCTGCAGCGCCAGCGTGGACTTCCCGCAGTCCATCGGCCCGTGGAAGAACCGCAGGTGCGCCGGGGCGGGGGCGCGCCGCCGGTCCCCGGCCGCCGGGACCGCCACCAGCGGGGCGGACGGGTCGCTCACAGCCGCTCCGGCGGGGTGTTGCCCGCGGCCTGCACGGCCCGGCGCATCGGCAGCCGCAGCAGCAGCAGGAACCCGGCGACGAAGAACACCACCAGGCTGATGATCGCGTACCGGTAGGAGCCGGTGAGCTGGTAGGTCAGGCCGAACGCCAGCGGCCCCAGCCAGCTGGTCCCGCGGTCGCTGATCTCGTAGAAGCTGTAGTACTCCGCCTCCCGGCCGGCCGGGATGAGGTGGCTGAACAGCGACCGGGACAGCGCCTGCGTGCCGCCCTGCACCAGCCCGATCACCGCGGCCAGCGCGTAGAACTGCGCGACCGCGCCCTCCTGCAGCCAGTACGCCGCCACCAGCACCGCCGTCCAGGCGACCAGGCAGCCCAGCACGGTCCGCTTGGCGCCGTAGCGGGCGGCCACCCGGCCCAGGCCCAGCGCCCCGAACACCGCGACCACCTGGACCATGAGGATCGCGCCGGTGAGCACCGACTGGGACAGCCCCAGCTCCTCGCTGGCGTAGGTCGCCGACAGCGAGATGACCGTCTGCACGCCGTCGTTGAACAGCAGGTACGCGCCGAGGAACCACAGCGTGAGCGGGAACGCCCGCATCCCGCGCAGCGTGGCGGCCAGCTGCCGGAAGCCGCTGGTGGCGCCGCCGTGCCCGGCCACCGGCGGCCGGTCGCGCAGCAGCGAGACGGTGACCAGGGTGAACAGCCCCCACCACAGCCCCGACGTCGCCAGGCAGATGCGCACCGCCTCGCCGGTGGTCAGCCCCAGGGACTCCGCGCCGAGGAACAGCCCCAGGTGCACGGCCAGCAGCAGCGCCCCGCCGACGTACCCGAACGCCCACCCGCGGCTGGACACCGCGTCGCGCTCGTCGGGGCCGGCGAGGTCGGGCAGCCACGAGTAGTAGACGACCGTCGCCGCGCCGAACGCCACGTTGGCGACGACGAACAGCGCCGCGCCCAGCAGGTAGCGGCCGTCGGCGACGAAGAACAGGCAGGTCGCGGCCAGCGCCCCGAGCAGCGCCAGCCCGCCGAGCAGCTGCCGCTTGCGCCCGGTGCGGTCGGCGACGGCGCCGGTGAGCGGCAGCACCACGACCTGCAGGACCACCGAGAACGACAGCACGTAGGAGAACCAGCTGCCCGGCGGGATGGACAGGCCGAGGAAGGGCAGCCGGCCGTCGGCGCCGGCGGCGTCCTCGGCGACGGTGGTCAGGTACGGGCCCAGGAAGACCGTGGTGACGCTGGTGTTGAACACCGACATCGCCCAGTCGTAGGAGTACCAGCCGAAGCGCTCGCGGCGCAGGGCGCGGTCGACGGGCTGCGCGGCGTCGACGTGGGGGGCGGTCACGGGCGCAGGGTGCCAGCCCGGCGCGACCCGTTCCAGCACCGGGCGGTCACGGGATGCCTCGTCACGGGATGTCCGGGGGGACGACGCCGCCGGGGAACGCCGCGGCGCCGTTGGTCGGGCGGGTGGGGTCCGGGTGCAGCGGCCGGCCGGCCGCGCGCAGCGGCACCAGCCCGCGGGTGATCGCCGCGGCGATCCGCATCCGCGCCCGGTTGGCGTCGCCCACCCGGCCCAGGCGCAGGTCCTCCAGGTACACCGGCGGGCCGACGTGCACCCGCAGCACCGGCCGCTGCACCAGCGAGCGGGCCAAGGTGCGCAGCTTCCCCCAGTCGTTGCCGTACTGCAGCACCTCCTGCGCGCCCCACTGGCTGACCGGGATCACCGGCACCCCGACGCCGAGCGCCAGCCGGGCCATCCCGGTGCGGCCGCGCTCGGGCCACCCGTCGGGCGCCAGCCCGACCCGCCCCTCGGGATAGGCGACGACGTGCCCGCCGTGCACCAGCGCCACCTCGGTGACCCGCACCGCGTGCCGGGCGACCTCGGTGCCGCGCTCCACCCGGATGCCGCCGGCCCGCTCGAGCAGCGGCCCCACCACCGGCGCGGAGATGATCCCGCCGGTGGCCATGATCCGCGGCACCACGCCCAGCCGGTGCAGCGCGACCGCGATCACGAACGGGTCGAAGTCGCCGACGTGGTTGGCCGCCAGCAGCAGCGGCCCGCGGCGCAGCTCCTCGGGGATGCACCCGGTGACCTCCACCCGGCCGAACAGGTCGACCAGCCAGGAGAACCGGCGCAGCAGGAGCAGCCACACGTCCCACGGCGGCGCGGCGGCGATGGCCAGCTCGCGGGCGAACCACTCGGGGTCGCCGTCGTGCAGCACCGCCTCGAGGTGGTCGGGCAGCGGCGGCGGGGCCGGCCGCCACTCCCGCAGGGCCGTGGTCAGCCGCTCGAGCGGTCCGGTCACCGGCCCACCCACTGGCCGCGCGCCTCGAGGATCTCCTTCAGCATGGCCGGGCGGTCGGTCATGATGCCGTCCACGCCGAGGTCGAGCATCGTCCTCGCCTCCTCCGCGGTGTCCACCGTCCACACGTGGACCTGCAGGCCGCGGGCGTGCGCGGCGGCGAGGAACCGCTCGTCGACCAGCGCCCGGCCGCCGAGCTGCAGCGGCACCTGGGCGCAGCCGGCCTGCATGCGCACCAGCCCGGCCGCGCGGGGGGAGTAGGACGACAGCCGCAGCGCCGCCACGCCCCGCGGGCCCAGCGACGTGCACACCGTGGGGCCGAGCAGCCGCCGGGCGGCGGCGACGCGGGCGTCGGAGAACGAGGCGAGGCAGACCCGGTCCAGGACGTCCATCCGGCGCAGCACCCGCACCAGCGGCGCGAGCACCCCGGCGGCCTTGATGTCGAGGTTGAACCGGACGTCGGGCCAGGCGCCGAGCAGGTCCTCCAGCCGCAGGATCGGCTCCCGGCCGCCGATGCGGGCGGCCGCGACCTCGGCCCACGGCAGCTGCTCGATCCGGCCGGTGCGGTCGGTGACCCGGTCCAGCGCCGGGTCGTGGAAGACGACGACGACGCCGTCGGCGGTCACCCGGACGTCGGTCTCGATGTACCGGTAACCCATCTTCACGCAGGCCTCGAAGGCCGGCATGGAGTTCTCCAGGTGCTCGATCGCCCCGCCGCGGTGCGCCATCGCCACCGGCGCCGGCGCGTCGAGGAAGGCGAACCGGGCAGCAGGCACGGGCGACACGCTAACCGGCGGCTCCGACGCGCTCACCAGCCCCTTCTCCCGGCGGGTCGGGCGTGTCCGCCGGGACTGTCGGTGGCGCCGTCTAGCGTGCCCGGCGTGGGCAAGCAGCACGCCGACCGCGTGGTCGGGACCGACGGGACGGCAGGGAAGGCGGACACGACGACGGGACGGCAGGGGAGCGGCACCGAACGGCGCTGCGGCTGGTGCCGGCGGGTGCTGCCGCAGGCGGGCTCGGTCGGCCGCCCGCGGATGTACTGCGGCCAGGCCTGCCGGCAGCGCGCGTACGAGCAGCGCACGGCGGTCGCCAAGGCCGGCCTCTCCGACGACGTCGTCCTGGTGCGCCGCGCCGAGCTCGACGGGCTGCAGGACCGGCTGTTCCAGCTGCGCTGCGCGCTCGAGGACGTCCAGACGCTGCTCGGCGAGCGGCACACCAAGGCCGAGCTCCAGCGGTCGCTGGCCGACCTGGTGCACTCCACGGGCCGGCTCGACAAGCTCTGGGTCTCCGAGCGCGCCGCCGGCTGATCCCGCGTCGCGGGCCGGTCCGTCAGCGGCGGGTCAGTCCGGGTCCTGGGTGTCGTCGTCCTGGTCCTCGGGCGCTTCCTGGTCCGGGTTGCTGTTGTCCGGCAGGTTGTCCTGCGACTCGTCGGCCGGGTCGTTGCCGCCGGTGTTCTCGCTGTCGTCGGTGGTGCCGTCGTTCTGGGTGTCACCGGCCGCGTTGCAGCCGGTGAGCGTCGCGCCGCCTCCGAACAGCGCCAGCGCGGTCATGAGGGCGGCGATCGGGCGGCGGAGTTCCATGTCCTCGACCCTAAGCAGGCACCGCGCCGGGCGCCCGTCGAAGCCGCCGACACCACCGGCATAACGTCACTGTGACGGAATGACGGTGGTGTCGCCGGGTGGGGCGGGAGGGGACCCCGGTCCGAGCGGGGTCCGGATCGGCCGTCGACCAGGACCCGGACGATCACCGGGGACATCGACGGACGCGGCCGGACCGGGTCCCACGGGTGATCGGCCGACGGGTGGTCGACACGTGGCCGGGCGGCGACGGGTGTCGCGGAGTCGTGCGCAAGGTCCGGATCGAGGAACCGGTGGAAACGCGTGGGCACAGCCGGCACGACGTCGCGTGCGCCGACGACACGAGCACGACGACACGAGCACGACGACACGAGCACGACGACACGAGCACGACGACACGAGCACGACGACACGAGCAGCCCGTTGACAACCGGTCACCGACGGGCGGACCGGACACCCGGCTCATGGCGGCCTCCGGGCGTCCCGACAACCCCTCCCGGGCTCCAGGAGCTCCCGCCGATAATGCACATTATGTCAACTAAGGTGGAGCGGACCCGCTCCCCGGGCACCTGATCAGGTCGCCGGACTCAGGCGGACCCGCGGGTCGACCGCCGCCGCGACGACGTCGGCGACCGCGTTCGCCACGATCACCGCACCGATGACGACCGTGGTGAGCCCGACCAGCAGCGCCCGGTCGTGTGCCTCGATCGCGCTTAGGATCGCCGCCCCGACGCCGGGCATGCCGAACACGCCCTCGACCACGATCAGCCCCACGACCAGCTGGCCCAGGTTCGCCGCCACGAACATCACCACCGGCGTCAGCGCCGGCCGCAGCGCGTGCACGCCGACCACCCGGGACGGCGACAGCCCGCGGCCGCGCGCGGCCTGGACGAACGGCGCCCGCAGGGTGTCCCCGACCTCGGCGCGGGTGATCAGCGCGACATAGCCGGTCGACAGCGCCGCCAGGGCGAGCACGGGCAGGACGTAGGCCGCCGGCTCCCCCGTGTGCCCGTTGAACGGCGCCCAGCCGAGCTCGGAGACGAAGACGAAGCGCAGCAGGTAGGCCGCGACGACGACCGGCGTGCCCACCAGCACCGTGGCCACCGCGTAGACGCCCGTGCCTCTCCACCGGCCGCTCGTGGCCAGCGCCCCGGCGACCACGCCGACCACGAACTGCACGACCACCGCGCCGGCGAGCAGCGCCGCGCTCACCGGCGCGGTGGCGGCGACGACGTCGAGCACGGCCGGCCCGGGCACCACGGCGTCGCCCCGGAGGGAGGGCAGCCCGCGCCCCCAGTCGCCGGTCAGCAGGTCGCGCAGGTAGAGGCCGTACTGGACCGGCAGGGGCTCGTCGAGGCGGTACTCGCTGCGGATGCGGGCGTAGAGCGCCGGGGGTGGCGGCTGAAAGCCGAACAGCGCCCGCACCGGGTCCCCGGGGAGTTGCGTCACGGCGACGAACACCAGGGTCACCGCCGCCCACAGGCTGAGCAGCATCTGCCCGGACCGGCGGGCGACGAACGCGACCACGGGCGACATCGTGGCAGGACGGTGATCAGCCCGGTCGACGGCGCGGTCCCCGCTCGGTCAGACTCCGCCGGTGCCGTCCCCGTCCCCCGACCCCCAGGAGGTCCGGCCGGCGGCGGGGCGCTGGAACGCACCGCTGGTCCTCGCCGTCGCCGTGCTGGGGCTGCTCACCGCGACGGCACTGGCGCCCGGCGCCTTCACCGACGCCGACCCCCGCTCCTGCGACCTGGCCGACTCCCTGGCGGCGCCGTCCTGGGACCATCCCTTCGGCTTCGACCTGTTCGGCTGCGACCTGCTCGCCAAGACGATGTACGGCGCGCGGACGTCGCTGCTGCTCGCCCTCGCCGTCATCGTGCTCAGCGGCCTGCTCGCCGTCGTCCTGGGGACGCTGGCCGGCGCGGCCGGGGGCTGGGTCGACGGCGTCGTCTCGCGACTCACCGACGTGTGGTCGGGCATCCCGCTCGTGCTCGGCGGCGTGGTCCTGCTCAGCGCGACCGACCGCCGCGGGCTGTGGCAGGTCGTCGCCGTGCTGACGGTGTTCAGCTGGCCGCCGATGGTGCGCGTCATGCGGGCCGGCACCCGGCAGGTCCTGGTGCTCGAGTACGTCACCGCGGCGCGCGCCCTGGGCACCGGGTCGCTGCGGCTGGTCCTCCGGCACGTGCTGCCCAACGCCGTCCGCCCGCTGCTGGTGTTCGCCAGCGCCTACGCGGGCGTGCTGATCTCCGCCGAGGCGGTGCTGACCTTCGCCGGGGTCGGGCTGCAGCGGCCCACCGAGTCCTGGGGCATCCTGCTGCAGCAGGGCGGCGAGGCGGCGTCCCGGGCGCCGCACGCCCTCGTCGCGCCGAGCCTCGTGCTCGTCGTCGCGGTGGCCGCCTTCGTCCTCCTCGGCGAGGGTCTGCGCGTGGCCGGCCGGACGGGCCGCGGGCACTGAACCCGCTCCCCCGGCCGGCTCCCGGACACCGGTGCGGTCCCCGGGGGCCGCACCGCCCTCCCCCGTCGGAGCGGGAGGCCAGGGTGCTCCACGGCCGAGGGGCACCCCGCGCGGTAACTGGTGTCTTGTGCGTTCGAGCGGCTGAAGTTGCCCACTCGTTGGGGATAACGGATCGAGGTGGCGCTCGAGCAGTGGGGTCCCTGATCCCGCGTCGAGCCGGCCCGTCATGGTCGGCCGGGACGCCTGCCAGGCGGCGCCGGTGTCCTGCCCGACCTGGCAACCGGCGGCGGACAGTCTCACCCGGCCACGGCGGCGGGGCTGCGATCCCCCGACGGTGTGTCGGCCGCCCGCTCGATGCCCGCCCGGCTCGCACGTGGCGGCGGCCCGCGGCCACAGCCGTCGCGGGGGCACTCCCCGGCACCCGCACGGCCGCTCCCCCCTCCCCCTGTCGTTGTCTGCTCGTGACGCCTTCTGTTTCCGATCGCCTGCTGGGGATAACGGGTCAACGGCTGCGGGTCACGGTCCGGTGACGACACCCGACGGTTCCGTTGACGCCTGCAACAGCCCGCCGTTACGTTCCGCGCCGGTGTGCTCCGCGCCACACCGGCGGCCCGTCCGGGGCCGTCTCCTCCCCGTGCTCGGCGCTGCGCCGGGAAGGGACCGCACGTGACCGCTACCGACCTCCGACCGAGCCAGACACCCACACCCTCCGGGGGCGGGGGCCTGCGCCGGTTGTGGGACCGCAAGCTCGACCGCTACCCCGACACCGGTCCCCGGTCGCTGTACCTGGGGATCACCGTGCTGGCCACGGTGGTCCTGTACTACGAGCTCTACGTCGGCGGCGCCGTCGCGACGCAGATCATCGCCGAGCTCGGCTACTCGTTCACCGGCTACGTGTTCGTCTCCGTCATCGGCAACCTGGTCGGCGCGTTCGCCTCGCTGTTCGCCGGCCTCGCCGACCGCTGGGGCCGCGCCAACCTCGTCGTCGGCGGCCTGCTCATCACGGGCCTGATCCTGCTGGTCGGGCTCCCGCACGCGCCGGGCAAGACGACCTTCACCGTGCTGTTCGCGGTGCTGAGCTTCGTCGAGGGCGTCGTGCTGGTGGCCACCCCGGCACTGATCCGCGACTTCTCGCCGCAGGTCGGCCGCGGGGTCGCCATGGGCTTCTGGACCCTCGGCCCGGTGCTGGGCAGCCTCGTGGTCACCACGGTGTCCAGCAACACCCTCGACGACCACCCCGACTGGCGCTTCCAGTTCTACGTCTGCGGCGTCGCCGGCCTGGTCGTCTTCCTCGTCGCGCTGGTCGGGCTGCGCGAGCTCTCCCCCGCCCTGCGCGACCAGCTCATGGTCAGCATGCGCGACCGCGCGCTCATCGAGGCCCGGGCCCGCGGCCTGGACACCGAGCAGGCGCTGAGGGGCCACTGGCGGCAGATGCTGCGCTTCGACGTCGTCGGGTCGGCCTTCGCGATCAGCATCTTCCTGCTGCTCTACTACATCCTGGTCGGCTTCGCGGTCGTCTACTTCGCCACCGTGTTCGGCTACTCCGAGCAGCGCGCCAACGCGCTGGCCAACTGGTACTGGGTGACCAACGCGATCGCCCTGGTGGTCACCGGCGTGCTCACCGACCGGTTCCGGGTGCGCAAGCCGTTCATGGTCGTGGGGACGCTCGTCGGCCTGGTGGGCTCGGTGCTCTTCGCCCTGTCGGCGACGAAGCCGGAGACCGGCTACTACACGATCGCGGTCTACTTCATCCTGTCGGCGGCCGGCGGCGGCATGGCCTACGTCGCCTGGATGGCCTCCTTCACCGAGACCGTCGAGCGGCACAACCCCGCCGCGACGGCGACCGGCCTGGCCATCTGGGGCTGGCTGCTGCGGATCGTGGTGACCGCGTCGCTGGCGGTCTTCACCCTCGTCGTGCCGGCCACCTCGGTGCTGGTCGACCAGGGGTCGCGGGTCGCCGAGATCGTCGAGGCGCACCCGCAGGAGGTCGCCGTCCTGTCGGCCGTCCCGCCGGAGGCGTCCGAGGCGCTGGCCGCGGACCCCACCGACGTCGACGCGCTGGCCACCGCCCTCGGCGCCGTGGCCACCCAGCAGGGCGCCGACGCCGACGAGGCCGCCGCGGTCTCCGAGGCGGTGCGGAACCGGGCGCCGCAGCTGGCCGCCGCCCAGGCGGTCGACCCGGCCACGCTGGCCGCGCTGCAGGAGGACCCGGCCGACGCCGCGGCCGGCGCCGCCGCCGTCGGGCAGATCGCGCAGGCCCTCGGCGTCGACGCCGGCACCGCCACGCAGCTGCTGGTCAGCCTCGGCGACCCGGCGGTGCAGGCCGACCTCGCGCTCGTGCAGCGCTACGCGACGGTGCTCACCGACGCCAACACCGCGATCCCGGCCGACGACCTGGCCTACCTCGCGGCCCACGGCGACGAGGTCGCCACCGCCGCCGAGGAGAACCCGCACCAGTGGCAGCGCTGGTGGTGGGTGTGCGTCGCCGGGCAGGTGCTGTTCCTGCCGTTCGTCTTCGTGATGGCCGGCCGGTGGAGCCCGCGCCGGGCGCGCCAGGACGAGCAGGCGCACGAGGAGATGGTGGCCCGGGAGCTGGCGGCGCTGCAGCGCACGGACGCCTGAGCACTGCCGCACGACGGGCCGGGGGGCGCACGCTCCCCGGCCCGTCCGCGTTCCCGGCTCGTCGGGCTCTCAGCGGGAGGCCGCCGCCACCCGCACACCCAGGCCCACGAGTACCGCGCCGGAGGTCGCGTCGAGGCCGCGACGCACCCGGGGGCGGCGGAACCAGCTGCCGGCCCGGCCGACGCCGGCCGCCAGCCCGAGGTACAGCGCCGTCTCGACGGTCACCTGCAGCAGCCCCAGCAGCGCCGCGGTCGGCAGCGGGGAGCTGCCGGCCGGGACGAACTGCGGATAGAAGGCGATCATGAAGACGGCCAGCTTCGGGTTGGCCAGCTGCACGAGCAGCCCCTCGGCGAACGCGCCGCGCCACCGCCGGCGCACCGGCCCCGCCGCGGTGTCGGGCCCGGGGCCGCCGCGCAGCGCCCGCCACAGCGCCCGGCCGCCCAGCCACAGCAGCACCGCCGCCCCGACGGCCCGCAGGACGAGGAAGCCGGCCTCCGACGCCGCGACCGCGGCCGCGACGCCCGCGCCGGCCAGCAGCGCCCAGACGAACAGCCCGGCCTCGAGCCCCAGCACCGTCGGCACCGCGGCGGCGGCCCCCCGCAGGGCCGCCCGGCGCACGATGAGCGCGACGGCCGGCCCCGGGGTCGCGGCGATCAGCAGCACCGCGCCCAGGAAGGCGGGCAGCGCGAGCAGCAGCGCCGGGACGTCCACCCGACCAGCGTGGCAGGAGCCCCTCCCGGCGTCGTCGGCTTTTCGCCGTCCTGTCGTGCCCAGCCGCCGGTGGTCCGGTAGGTTGGGGATAACGGGCAACCACGGGGCGGCGCGGACCCCGGCCGGTCAGCGCCGGCGGTCGCGCCAGGACCGGCCGTGCAGCCACCACTCGAGCCGGCGGGTGATCCACGGCAGCAGCAGGTAGGTCATCACCGGGGTGAGCACCAGCGTCACGACCAGCACCCGCAGCGCCACGGGCAGGTCGGCCAGCAGCGCCCCGAGGGTGACCGTGGCCAGCAGGTTGAGCGGGTAGAAGACCAGCCAGATCGTCGTCGCCTGCTTCCACCGCGGCGGCGCCGGCGGCCCGGCCGGGGCGGCGACCTCGGTGCTGACCGGCTGGTCGAACCAGCCCTCGATGCCGGTGCGGCGCTCGGTGCGGGTCACCTCGGCCAGCCCCTCCGCCGAGCGCAGCCACCAGGCGCGCTCCGCCGAGGCCTCCCAGGCGTCGAGCGCCTCCTGGTCGGCGAAGCGGCAGAGCATGTGCCACTCGTCCGAGCCGCCGCGCGGGCGCACCCACCCGGCGCCGAGGAAGCCCGGGAAGGTCTCGGCCATCGTCATCCCGGCCCGGATCCACGCCGTCATCTCCCGGGTGTGCGCCGGATCGGCCCGGCGGGTGAAGGAGACGGTGACCGGGAGGCCCGCGCCGGCGACGGGGAGCGACGTCGTCATACCGCCAGGATCGGCGACCCCGGGGGTGCCGCGCAGGCCGCGGCGGCGTGATCTGCCCCGCTCTCGCCGCTCCCCTCCCCTGGCCGGACCACCGCCCCGTACGTCCGATGAGTTGGGGATAACGGGCGACACGACGGTCCGGCGGCCTCCGGGGTCCTCCCGGACACGTGCGGTTGACTCGCCGGGATGGACGCCGTCGACCGCCTGTGGACCCGCGTCACGGCCGAGGCGCCCCTCCCGCCCACCGTCCTGGCCGGCGCCGCCGCCGTCGCGCTGCTCGTCGTGGCCGCCCCCGCGCTGTGGCGCCCGGCGCGCACCGTGGTGACCATCGCCCACGAGGGCGCGCACGGCCTGGCCGCGCTGGCCACCGGCCGCCGGCTGGCCGGCATCCGGCTGCACTCCGACACCTCGGGGCTCACCGTCTCCCGGGGCCGGCCCACCGGCGCCGGGATGGTGCTCACCTGCGCGGCCGGCTACGTCGGGCCGGGGCTGTTCGGGCTGGGCGCCGCGGCGCTGCTGGCGGCCGGGCACGCGGTCGGGGTGCTGTGGGCGCTGCTGGCCCTGCTCGCGCTCCTGCTGCTGCAGATCCGCAACCTCTACGGCCTCTGGGCGGTGCTGGTCACCGGCGCGGGCCTGGCCGCCGTCACCGCGTGGCTGCCGCCGGCCGGGCAGGCCGCCGTCGCCGCGGCGGTCACCTGGTTCCTGCTGCTGGCCGCGCCGCGCACCGTGCTCGAGCTGCAGGGCGCGCGCCGGCGCCGGGCCGCGCCGGACTCCGACGCCGACCAGCTGGCCCGGCTCACCCGGCTGCCCGCGCTGCTGTGGGTGGGGGTGTTCCTGCTGGTCGACCTCGCCGCGCTCGGCCTCGCCGTCCGGTGGCTGCTGCTCTAGCGCCCTCGGGAGGAGTACGGGCTGCGCCGCCGCGGCTCGGCGCCGTGCGGCTGGGTGACCTTCCCGGTGTCCGGCGCCGGCGGGACGTCGACCACCAGGTCCTCGTGGTCGACGGTCACCCGGCGGCCGTGGTGGTGCACGTCGAGCGGGTCGCCCTCGAGCAGCCGGTAGGTGGCCTGCTCCTTGGTCACGGTGACCTGCAGGACGCGGCCCTGGTAGGCCAGCCGGAAGCGCAGCCGGGTGATCCGCTCGGGCAGTCGCGGCGCGAACAGCAGGTGCCCGTCGTGGTCGCGCATCCCGCCGAACCCGGCGACGGCGACCGTCCAGCCGCCGGCCATCGAGGCGATGTGCAGCCCGTGCCCGGAGTTGCCGTGCAGGTTCTGCAGGTCGGTGAGCGCGGCCTCGGCCCAGTAGTCGTAGGCCAGCTCCAGGTGCCCGGTCTCCGCCGCCACCACCGCCTGCTGCGCCGCCGACAGCGAGGAGTCCCGCACCGTGCGGGCCTCGTAGTAGGCGAAGTCGGCGACCTTCTCCTCGAAGGTGAACGCATCCCCGCGCAGGTGCAGGGCCATCACCAGGTCGGCCTGCTTGACCACCTGCTTGCGGTAGATGTCGAAGTACGGGTAGTGCAGCAGCAGCGGGTAGCACTCCCGCGGGGTGTTCGCGAAGTCCCACTCCTCGTGGTGGGTGAACGCGTCGGACTGCATGTGCACGCCCAGCCGGGTGTCGTAGGGCACGGCCATCAGCCGCGCCGCCCGCCGCCAGGTCTCCACCTCGTCCTCGGTGACCTCCAGCCGGCCGGCGACGTCGGGCTGCCGGTCGACCGCCGCGGCCGCCTCGCGCAGGTTCCGCTGCGCCATGAGGTTCGTGTAGACGTTGTTGTCCACCACGGCCGTGTACTCGTCCGGGCCGGTGACGCCGTCGATGCGGAAGCCGTGCTCCTCGTCGAAGTGGCCGAGCGACGCCCACAGCCGGGCGGTCTCGATGAGCAGCTCCGCGCCGAAGTCGCGGTCGAACTCCTCGTCCTCGGTGGCGTGCAGGTAGCGGACGACGGCGTCGGCGATGTCGGCGTTGATGTGGAAGGCCGCCGTCCCCGCCGGCCAGTACCCGGAGGTCTCCTCCCCGCGGATGGTCCGCCACGGGAAGGCCGCGCCGTTCAGGCCCAGCACGCGGGCCCGCGCCCGGGCCTTGTCCAGCGTCGAGTACCGCCAGTGCAGCGCGTCGCGGGCGGCGTGCGGGGCGATGTAGGTGAGCGCCGGCAGCACGTAGGTCTCGGTGTCCCAGAAGGTGTGCCCGTCGTAGCCGGGGCCGGTCAGCCCCTTGGCCGGGATGGGCTGCCGCTCGGCGCGCAGGCCGGCCTGCAGCAGGTGGAAGACGCCGACCCGCACGGCCTGCTGCAGCTCGTCGTCGCCGTCGAGCTCGACGTCGGCCCCCGCCCAGAACTCGTCGAGGACCTGCCGCTGCTCGTCGGCCAGCCGCGCGAACCCGGCCAGCTTGGCGGTGGCCAGCGCGCCCTCCACCTGGTCGCGCAGCGCCGCCGCGGACCGCCGCGAGGACCAGCCGTAGGCGAGGTACTTGACCAGCTTCACGCCGGACCCGTGGCCGGGCAGCCGCGCGGCCAGCGTGTAGCGGGCGAGGTCCTCGCCGGCCTCCATGTCCTCGGTGGCGGTGTCGGGCACGTCGACGACGTGGTCCATCCCCGCGGCCATCCGCAGCCTGCTGCGCCGGGTGGCGTGCACCATGACCGCGCGCTGCCCCCGGGCGACGCTGAGCTCGTTGACCAGCGGCCGGCGCAGCGCCGCCGCCGCGCGCGGGTCGTCGCCCTCGCTGCCGCTGTCGACCGGCTCGTTGGCCAGCAGGTCCGACTGCAGGGCGATGTAGAGGTCGCCCCGGTCGTCGGTGCACTCGACCTGGTACTCGATCGCGGCGATCGAGCGGCGGCGCAGCGACACCAGCCGGGTGCTGGTCACCCGCACCGTGCGGCCGTTGGGCGAGCGCCACTCGGTGACCCGGCGCAGCACGCCGCGGCGCAGGTCCAGGGTCCGGCGGTGCTCGACGATCTCGCCGTAGTCCAGGTCCAGGGGGGTGTCGCCGACCAGCAGCCGGACCAGCTTGCCGTCGGTCACGTTGACGACGGTCTGCCCCTGCTCGGGGAAGCCGTAGCCGGCCTCGGCGTAGGGCAGCGGCCGCTCCTCGAAGAAGCCGTTGAGGTAGGTGCCGGGGACGACGACCGGCTCCCCCTCCTCGAACGAGCCGCGCAGGCCGACGTGCCCGTTGGCGAGCGCGAACACCGACTCGTGCACGCCCAGCGACGAGTGGTCCAGGCCGATCTCGGTCAGCGACCAGGGCTCGACCGGGAAGGTCGCTCTCCCCTCCGTCACGTGCGGTCCTCCAGCAGCTGGTCGAGGTCGGTCACGACGACGTCGGCGCCGTTCTCCTTCAGCGCGTCGGCCTGCCCGACCCGGTCCACGCCGACGACGAACCCGAAGTGCCCCGCCCGCCCGGCCGCGACACCGGCCAGCGCGTCCTCGAAGACCGCGGCGGCCGACGGCTCGACGCCCAGGGCGCGGGCACCGGCCAGGAACGTGTCGGGGGCGGGCTTGCCGCGCAGCCCCTCCCGCGCGGTCACCACGCCGTCGACGCGGGCGTCGATGAGGTCGGCGAAGCCGCCGGCCGCGATGACCTGCTCGCCGTTGGCCGAGGCGGTGACCACCGCGGTGCCCAGGCCCGCGTCCTTGACCGCGCGCAGGTAGGCCAGCGACCCGGGGTAGACGTCGACGCCGTGCTCCTCGAGCTCGGTGAGCAGCAGCTCGTTCTTGCGCCGGCCGAGGCCGTGCACGGTCTCCGCGTCCGGCGGGTCCTGCGGCGAGCCCTCGGGCAGCGTGATGCCGCGGCTGGCGAGGAAGTCGCGGATGCCGTCGGCGCGCGGCTTGCCGTCGACGTAGCGGTTGTAGTCGAGCTGGGTGAACTCCGGCGCCTGCGGCTCCCGGGCGCGGAGGAACTCGTCGAAGGTCCGCTTCCAGGCGGCCATGTGCACGGTGGCGGTGCGGGTGAGCACGCCGTCCATGTCGAAGAGGCACACGCGGATGCCGTCGGGGAGTCCGAGCACGCTGCGGACGCTACCCACGCCCGTCCCCCGCGACCCGTCGAGATCACGCGCGGGATCCGGGGCCGCGCCGTCCGGGGCGCGCGGCGGGGACCGGCTGCCTAGGGTCGGCGCCGGGACGGCACCGGCCGCCCCGCCCGCCCGACGGAAGGACACCGATGGCCGACCGGCCCCAGCCGCCCAGCCCCTACGACTTCCTGCCGCCCGTCCCGTCGTTCACGGTCACCAGCACCGACGTCACCGACGGCGAGGTGCTGCCGGTGCACTGCGTCAGCGGCGTCATGGGCGCCGGCGGGGAGGACCGCTCCCCGCAGCTGTCCTGGTCGGGCTTCCCCGAGGAGACCAAGGGGTTCGCGGTCACCGTCTACGACCCCGACGCGCCCACCGCCTCCGGCTTCTGGCACTGGGTGGTCACCGGCATCCCCGCCGACGTCACCGAGCTGCCCGCCGGCGCCGGCGGGCGGGACGGCGCGGGCCTGCCCCCGGGCGCCCGGCAGCTGCGCAACGACGCCGGCTTCCCCGGCTACGTCGGCGCCGCGCCGCCGGCCGGCCACGGCCCGCACCGCTACTTCACCGTGGTGCACGCCCTCGACGTCGAGGACATGGGCGTGCCCGCCGACGCCAGCCCCGCCTTCCACGGCTTCAACCTCTTCGGCCACACGCTGGCCCGCGCGGTCCTCGTGCCCGTGTACGTCCAGGACTGACCGGCCCGCCGCGGGGGCGTCCGGGGCCCGGGCCGCCCCGGGCGCCCCGCGGCGGCTCAGGCCGGCGGGCGGGCGGCGACGCCGGTCGAGCCGAGCCAGGCGAAGCCGACCCGCTCGTACACCCGGGCGACGTCGTCGTCCCCGGCGGTGAGGAACACCAGCTCCGCGGTCTCCCGGGCCTGCGCGACCAGCGCCGAGGCCAGCGCCGCGCCGACCCCGCGGCCGCGGCGGCGCGGCGAGCTGGCCACCCCGACCACCTCGCTGATCTCGGTGCCGTCGACGTCGACCGGCTGGTGCGAGCCGACGGCGACCGGCTCGCCGTCCTCGACGGCGACCATCACCACGGTGCGCCCGGTGGCCACCCGCTCGCGCAGCACGGCGGTGCGCGCCTCGTCCGGCGGGCCGGGGTCGTCCAGCACCCCCGCGCCGCCCTCCGCGTGCGGGGCGAAGCCGCTCTCCAGCAGGTGCTGGTAGTGGGGCAGCCGCGGGTCCTCGCCGCCGACCAGATACAGCCGCACCCCGTGCGGGAGCAGCAACTCGACCGGCTCGTCGGCGACCAGCAGCGGGAACTCGGTGACCAGCAGCCCGGCCTCGCGGGCGGCGGCGCCCAGCGTCGGCGTCCGCTCGACCACCCACTCGACGGCGGCCGGCAGCCCCGCCTCCTCCTGCAGCGCCACCGCGGCGCGCACGTCGTCGGCGGTCACCCGGCGGGTGCCCGGCCGCGGGCGGGCCGGGAACGGCCAGGCGGGCGGGCCGATCGGGACGTCGAGCGGGCCGGCGGGGACCGGCGGGGCGTCGGGCAGGGACGCGACGGCGGCGTACTGCTCGACGCGGTCCAGCAGCCCGGGACGCGTCGGCACACCGGCACCCTAGACGCGGGCGCCCGCGACGGCGCCGGCCGAGCCCGGCCCGGGCCGGTTCGCCACCCCCGCGGGTGACCCCGGCGGCGAGGGCCCGCGGACCCGGGCGGCACGATGGGAGCCGTGACGGCAGGGACCCGCCCCTCGATCTCGCCCTACGCGGCGTTCGACCGCGACGCGTGGCGGGCGCTCGCCGCCACCCGCACGCTGCCCCTGGACGAGGCCGACCTGCGCGCGCTGCGCAGCCTGGGCGACCGCATCGACCTCGACGAGGTCGCCACCGTCTACCTGCCGCTGGCCGAGCTGCTCAACCTGCACGTCACCGCCAGCCAGCGGCTGTGGGCGGCGCGCAACCGGTTCCTCGGCGACACCACCGCCAAGGTCCCCTACGTCATCGCGGTCGCCGGCAGCGTCGCCGTCGGCAAGAGCACCACCGCCCGGCTGCTGCAGACCCTGCTCGCCGCGGCCCCCGGCTCCCCGCGGGTCGACCTGGTCACCACCGACGGCTTCCTGTGGCCCAACGCCGTCCTCGAGGCCCGCGGCCTCATGGCCCGCAAGGGCTTCCCCGAGAGCTACGACCGGCGCGCGCTCATCCGATTCCTGTCCGACGTGAAGTCCGGCCGCGGCGAGGTCAGCGCGCCGGTCTACTCCCACCAGTCCTACGACGTGCTGCCCGGCCGGCGGCAGGTGGTCGACCGCCCCGACGTCCTGGTGCTCGAGGGGCTCAACGTGCTGCAGGCCGGCCGCCGCGACGACGGCCGGGTGCCCGAGGTGTTCCTCTCGGACTTCTTCGACTTCTCCGTCTACGTCGACGCCGCCGAGGCCGACATCCAGCAGTGGTACGTCGAGCGGTTCCTCGCCCTGCGGCGCACCGCCTTCGCCGACACCTCCGCCTACTTCCACCGCTACGCCGACCTCAGCGACGACGACGCCCGCGCCACCGCGCTGTCGATCTGGGCCGCGGTCAACGGCCCCAACCTGCGGCAGAACATCGCGCCCACCCGCTCCCGTGCCCGGCTGGTGCTGCAGAAGGCGGCCGACCACTCGGTGCGCCGGGTGCTGCTGCGCAAGCTCTGACCCCTCCCCCTCACCGCCGTCCGTCCCGCGCCGCTCCCGCCGGCGGCGGAGTTGGGGATAACGGTCAAGCGGCGACCGCGCGGCGGCCCGGTCCGCCCGTCCGCCGCGGCTACCGTCATGGCGAGGACTGACGACCCGATCGGGTCAGGTGGTGAGGTTCGTCACCTGACACCACCCCCGGCCCGGCGCACACTCGGAGGCGTCCCGTCACCGGGCACTCACCGTCAGTGATGCCGGTGGTCCCGCCACCGGCCCGATCCGGAGTCCTCCCGATGTGCGTACACCCCACCCCCTGCCCCGACGCCGACGCCGACGCGCGTGACCTCGCGGTCGTCGTGCGCAGCCACCCGGAGCAGGGCTGGAGCCTGCTGTGCAACGGCGTCGTCCTCTTCGACGACGACGGCGAGCTGCTCCCCGACGGCAGCGCCGTCGCCGACCACCACCAGTGGCGCACCGCCGGGCTCGTCCCCGCCTAGGAGCGGCCCGCACACGACCGGGCGCCCGCCCCCTCGCCGGAGGGGACGGGCGCCCGGCCGTCCCGGGGCCCACTCACCGGGGGCTCAGTCGAAGGCGGCCGCCCCGGCGTCGCCGAACAGCCCGGCGAAGGCCGCGGCGTCGGGGGCGGGGTCCCCGGGCCCGGCGGTCTGGGTGAGGAACAGCCCGCGCGACCCCTCGACGGCGACGCCGACCAGCATCGTGACGCTGTCGCCCCAGCCCTCCACCGTGACCTGCAGGCCGGCGCTCCCGCCGCCGACCGCGGGCAGGTCCAGCGGCGCCAGCTGCGCGGTGGCGTCCCAGCCGAACGGCGCGGTGACCGTCACCGACGAGCAGGCGCCCAGCATCTGGTCGACCGGCAGGGTCAGCCCCGCGAGCTCCGGCGACTCGGCCACCACCTGGTAGGTGTGCACGTCGTCGCTGCGGGCGGCCTGCGCGGCGACGACCGGGTCGGCGGCGTCCTCGGCGGGCTCCGGCAGCGCCTCCAGCACGTCGGCGCAGGCGGCGGGCTCCACGCTCACCCCGTCGGGCAGCCCGTCGTGCTCGCCGTCGTCGTCGTGGTCGTGCCAGCCGCCCCAACCCCAGCCGCCCCAACCCCAGCCCCAGCCCCAGCCGTCGTGCCACCCGTCGTGGTCGCCGTCGTGGTCGGGGTCGTCGAGCCGGACGACGGACGCGTCGGGGCCGAACGCCTCGGCGGGCAGCAGCCGGTCGCCCAGGTCACCGGAGGCGGGCGTCTCCGCGGGGGTGCCGGGGTCCTCCGCCGGAGCCGGTGCAGGGCTCGGCGTGGGGGCCGGGGCCTCCTCGGTGGCCGCCGCCGGGCTCACGTCCCCCGGGCCGGCCGCCTCCTCCGCGCCGTCCCCGCACGCGGCGAGCAGCGCCGCCCCCGCGGCCAGCACCGCCGCGCCCGCCGTCCGCCGCACCCGTCCCGCCCTCACCGCCATGGGGTGATCGTCCACCCGGGCGGGGAACGGCGTCGACGGGCCAGAGGTCGGAACCGGACCACGCCCAGGGGCGTTGGTCCGCCGTCCGTCCCCGTCGCCGGAGGTGCCCCGTGCCGACAACCCTGCTGTCCCTCCCCGCCCCCGCCGAGCAGGCCGAGCGGCTGGTCGCCGCCGGCGCCCACGAGCGC
This sequence comes from Geodermatophilus sp. SYSU D00684, assembly GCF_054050455.1. NCBI lineage: Bacteria > Bacillati > Actinomycetota > Actinomycetes > Geodermatophilales > Geodermatophilaceae > Geodermatophilus > Geodermatophilus sp. SYSU D00684. Next base: position 70,706 of record NZ_JBJGZI010000007.1, read on the forward strand.
GCGGGCCTGTCGGCGACGGAGCTGCGCGCGCGGGCGGCGGGCGTCCCGGACGACGGGCTGCTCGTCCTCGCGCCGTCGCTGCTGTCGGCCACCGCCCTGGCGGAGCTGGTCTCCTGGCGGAACCGGCCGGTGTTCGTGGTCGTGGACATGACCGACCTCGACGCCTTCGCCCCGCTCGACGACGCCGCCCCGCCCGCCGACGTCTACGCCCTGTCCGCCCCCGAGCGCGGGGACGCGTACCGCAACTGCACGCCCGACGAGTCGCTGCCCCGCATCCGCGCCGCCGGCCGGACGCCGCTGACGGTGACCGAGGGCCTGACCTGGCTGCTGCAGTGCCCGGACCTGCTCGAGCGCAACGCCTGCACGATGACCGTCGGCTCCCGGCTGCGCCGGGCCAACGGGTCGCTGGACGCCCGCACCCCGGCGTTGTGGATCAGCAACGGCACCGGCCGCGACGGCCCGGGGCGCCGGGGGACGGCGAAGGTCGGCTGGTGCTGGGCGGGCAACCGGCACACCTGGCTGGGCATCGCCTCCGCCGCCGGGCGGAGGCCACTGCCCTGACGCGGCTGCCTTGACCTCACGAGATCGGCGGTGTCGTGGCCGTCAGCCCCTGACCTCACGACACCGCCGATCTGGCGCGGGCTCACGCCTGGGCGCCCACCACGTCGGCGGTGGTGCCGAGGTCGTCCGGGGCGCCCTCGCCGCGGTCGGGCACGTGCGTCCGCGGCGCGTGCGCGGGCTCCGGCTCGGCGAACGCCTCCGGCGGAGGGCAGGAGCAGACCAGGTTGCGGTCGCCGAAGGCCTGGTCGATCCGGCGCACCGGCGACAGGTAGCCGCGGGTGACCAGCGAGGGCACCGGGAACACCGCGGCGCTGCGCGGGTAGGGCCGGTCCCAGTCGCCGGCGAGCATCTTCAGCGTGTGCGGGGCGTTGCGCAGCGGGTTGTCCGCCTCGTCGTACTCCCCGGACGCGACCTTCTCGATCTCGCCGCGGATGGTCACCATCGCCTCGACGAACCGGTCCAGCTCGGCCTTGTCCTCGCTCTCGGTGGGCTCGACCATCAGCGTGCCCGCGACCGGGAAGCTCATCGTCGGCGCGTGGAAGCCGAAGTCCACCAGCCGCTTGGCGATGTCGTCGTTGGTGACGCCGGTGGCCCGGGTCAGCGGCCGGATGTCGAGGATGCACTCGTGGGCGACCAGCCCGCCGGCGCCGGTGTAGAGCACCGGGAAGTGCTCGCGCAGCCGGGCGGCGAGGTAGTTGGCGCCGAGCACCGCGTGCTCGGTGGCCCGCCGCAGCCCGTCGGGGCCCATCAGCCGCAGGTAGGCCCACGAGATCGGCAGGATCCCGGCCGATCCCCACGGCGCGGCGGACACGGCCGGGCCGGAGCCGCCGGTGTCGGCCAGCGGGTGGCCCGGCAGGAACGGCACCAGGTGCTCCCGGACGCCGATCGGGCCGACGCCGGGCCCGCCGCCGCCGTGCGGGATGCAGAAGGTCTTGTGGAGGTTGAGGTGGCTGACGTCGGAGCCGAACCGGCCCGGCCGCGCCAGGCCGACCATCGCGTTGAGGTTGGCGCCGTCGACGTACACCTGCCCGCCGGCGTCGTGCACCGCGGCGCAGATCTCGCGGACCTCGGTCTCGAACACCCCGTGCGTCGACGGGTAGGTGATCATGATCGCGGCCAGCCGCCCGGCGTGCTGGTCGATCTTGGCGCGCAGGTCGGCGACGTCGACGTTGCCGGCCTCGTCGCAGGCCACCACGACCACCCGCATCCCGGCCATGACCGCGCTGGCGGCGTTGGTGCCGTGCGCGGAGCTGGGGATGAGGCAGACGTCGCGGTGCGACTCGCCGCGGGAGGCGTGGTAGCCGCGGATGGCCAGCAGCCCGGCGAACTCGCCCTGCGAGCCGGCGTTGGGCTGCACGCTCACCGCGGCGTACCCGGTGATCTCGGCCAGCCAGGTGCACAGCTCGTCGATCAGCTGCCGGTAGCCGCGGGCCCGCTCGGCCGGGGCGAAGGGGTGCAGCCCGGCGAACTCCGGCCAGGTGACCGCGGCCATCTCGACGGCGGAGTTGAGCTTCATCGTGCACGAGCCCAGCGGGATCATCGTGCGGTCCAGCGCCAGGTCCTTGTCCGACAGCGAGCGCAGGTAGCGCATCATCGCCGTCTCCGAGCGGTGCGCGGAGAAGACCGGGTGGGTGAGGAACGGGGTGCGCCGGCGCAGGGCGGCGGGCAGCGCGTCCGCGCCGTCGTCGTCCAGGGCGGACTCGTCCGCGGCGACGCCGAACGCCTCGGCCACCTGGCGCAGCACCGCAGGCGTCGTCGTCTCGTCGCAGGCGACGGCCACGGTGTCGGCGTCCACCCGGCGCAGGTCGATCCGCCGCGCCGCGGCGGCGGCGACCACCTCGTCGGCCCGGCCGGGCACGCGGGCCTGCACGGTGTCGAAGAACGACCCGTGGACGACGTCGACGCCGCCGGCGCGCAGCCACCCGGCCAGCGCCAGCGCGCTGCGGTGCACCCGGGCGGCGATCGCGGTCAGCCCCTCGGGCCCGTGCCAGACGGCGTAGGCGCCGGCCATGACGGCGAGCAGCACCTGCGCGGTGCAGATGTTGCTCGTCGCCTTCTCCCGGCGGATGTGCTGCTCGCGGGTCTGCAGCGCCAGCCGGTAGGCGACGTCACCGTCGGCGTCGACCGACACCCCGACCAGCCGGCCGGGCAGCTGCCGGGCCAGGCCCTCGCGCACCGACAGGTAGCCGGCGTGCGGGCCGCCGTAGCCCAGCGGGACGCCGAACCGCTGGGTGCTGCCGCAGGCGACGTCGGCGCCCCACTCGCCCGGCGCCTCGAGCAGGGTGAGCGCCAGGACGTCGGCGGCGACGACGACCGCCGCGCCGGCGGCGTGCGCGGCGTCGGCGAGCGCCCGGTGGTCGCGGACCGCGCCGCTGGCACCCGGGTAGGACACCAGCACGCCGAACGCGCCGGCCTCGGGCAGGTCGGCCGGCCAGCCGGCGGACAGGTCGGCCACGTGCAGCCGGATGCCCAGCGGCTCGGCGCGGGTCTGGAGCACCGCGAGGGTCTGCGGCAGCGTGTCGGCGTCGACGACGAACACGGCGTCGGGCTTCGCGCGGCCCGCGCGGCGGACCAGCGTCATCGCCTCGGCCGCGGCGGTGGCCTCGTCGAGCATCGAGGCGCCGGCGACCGGCAGGCCGGTGAGGTCGGCGACCATCGTCTGGAAGTTCAGCAGCGCCTCGAGCCGGCCCTGGCTGATCTCGGGCTGGTAGGGCGTGTAGGCGGTGTACCAGGCCGGGTTCTCCAGCACGTTGCGCTGGATGACCGCCGGGGTGACCGTGCCGGAGTAGCCCAGCCCGATCATCGGGACGGTGACCTGGTTGGCCGCGGCCCGCGCGCGCAGCTCGGCGAGCACGGTGGCCTCGTCGGCGGCCGGGGGGAGCGAGAGCTCGTCGCGGTCGCGCACCGCCTCGGGGACGGTGGCGTCGACCAGGGACTGCAGCGAGTCGTGGCCGACGGCCTCGAGCATCGCGGCGGTCTGGTCCGCCCGGGGGCCGATGTGCCGGCCGGCGAAGGAACCCGCGGGGCTCAGGGAGCGCAACGACGGGAGGGAGTGAGCAGCGTCCGCCACTACGACGACGCTACCAGCGCCTCCCGCCCGCGAACGGTGGACCGTGCGCGGCCGCCGGGCGCGGCGGGTCGCCCGGACGCACGCGAGGGGCGTGCCGCACCCGGCGGGACGCCCCTCGCGGACCTGCGGGTCGGCTACGCGGTCTGGGCGCGGCGACGGCGGCGCAGGGACAGCTCGTCGTCGGCCGCGTGCAGCGGCGCGCCGTCCAGCCGCTCGGCGGGCAGCTCGGCCAGCTCACCGGACAGCTCGCGCAGCGCGCCGGACACCGCGATGCCGAAGACGCCCTGCCCGCCGGCGAGCAGGTCGACGACCTCCTCGGCCGAGGTGCACTCGTAGACCGTCGCCCCGTCGGAGAACAGCGTGACGTTGGCGAGGTCCTTGATCCCGCGGTTGCGCAGGTGGTCGACGGCCTTGCGGATGTTCTGCAGCGACACCCCCGTGTCGAGCAGCCGCTTGACCACCTTCAGCACCAGGATGTCGCGGAACGAGTACAGCCGCTGTGTCCCCGACCCCGTGGCGCTGCGCACCGAGGGGGCGACCAGACCGGTACGGGCCCAGTAGTCCAGCTGGCGGTAGGTGATCCCGGCGGCGGCACACGCCGTAGGGCCGCGGTACCCGACGAGGTCGGTGTCGACCTCGTCGTAGTCCGTCGCCCCCACGGCGGCGTCGCTGAAGAGCTGACCCTGGGAGCCCTCGCTCTGGTCGCTCACGTCAGCGTCCTCCTTCGAGTCCCGCCACGGGCGCGGCGGAGCGTCCCGGAGTGCTCCCGCTTCCCCACGGGTCACACCGGTGTTGTCCGCGACCGTAAGCCGGGCCCCCAGGGCGGTCAACTGACGCGGGCGGCGTGTCGCCCCACTCACCCCGAGAGAGTGGTATCGGCAGCTGCGCGCGGGACTCCAGCGTTCTGTGACTGGTGTGACGAGGGAGACGTGCGGGGTCCCACCCGTCCCGTGCGTGCACGCACGGCAGCGGGACGCCGCCCGCCGGCCGGCGTCCCGCCCCGGGGGGCGGGTCTCAGGCGCCGCCGGAGCCGGAACCGGCGCCGAAGTCCTCGGGCGAGATCTGGTCGAGGAACTCGCGGAACTTCTCGACCTCGTCCTCCTGCTCGTCGGGGATCTCGATCCCGACCTCGTCGAGCAGCTCCTCCGCGCCGTAGATGGGCGCGCCGGTGCGCACGGCCAGGGCCACGGCGTCCGACGGGCGGGCGCTGACCACCCGGTCGTCGCCGAAGTCCAGCTCGGCGATGTAGATGCCGTCGCGCATCTCGGTGATGTTGACCGCCTCGAGGGTGGCGCCGAGGGTGCGCACGACCTCGCGGAGCAGGTCGTGGGTCATCGGCCGCGCCGGCCGCACGCCCTGCTGCTCGAACGCGATGGCGGCGGCCTCGACCGCGCCGATCCAGATCGGCAGGTACCGCTCCCCCTGCGTCTCCTTCAGCAGCAGGATCGGCTGGTTGCCGGGCAGCTCGACCCGGACCCCGACGACTCTGAGTTCCTGCACGGTGTTGCTCCTCAGCTGCGGCGGTACGGGGAGGCGCCGGTGCGCGGTGACGGACGGCCGGTCCGGCGGCTGGGTCCACCGTACGCCGGACTCACGGGCGCAACAGGTCGCGCAGTCGCGCCTCCAGCAGCGCCCGGTGCAACTGCGCCGACAGCCCCGCGAGCTCGGCCAGCTGCTCGGTGGCGCGGGCCCGCGCGTCCTCCGAGCGGGAGCGCAGCACCGGCGCGAGCAGCTGCTCGACCAGCGCCGCCTCCCGCTCCGCGCCGGTGCGGAACACCCGCAGGTGGCGCGGCTCGATGCCGTGCCGGGCCAGCCCCGCGGCCGCCCGCGCGATCGGCAGGTCGCCGGCCGGGTGCCGCCCGTCGGCGTCGGGGACGAGCAGCCCGAACTGGACGTAGTCGCCCAGCTGCGCCGGCGTCAGCCCGGCCGCCGCGGCGAACGCGGCGGCCGGCATCGGCCCGGATGCCGCAGGCGGGTCCCCGTCCGGCCGGAGGTCCTCCGGCACGGCCGGGGCGGCCGGGTCCGGCACCGGCTCCCCGCGGTCGAGCGCGTCCAGGTGCTCCTTGATGACCCGCAGCGGGAGGTAGTGGTCCCGCTGGGCGGTGAGCACGTAGCGCAGCCGGTCGACATCGGCCCGGGAGAACTTCCGGTACCCCGACGGCGTCCGCTCCGGGGAGACCAGGCCCTCGGCCTCGAGGAACCGGATCTTGCTGATGGTCACGTCGGGGAAGTCGTCGCGCAGGGCGCCCAGCACCGCCCCGATGGTCAGGCGGGGGGTGCGGGCGTCGGGCGCGCCGTCCCCGGACGCGCCGGCGGGCGCTCCGGGCACCGGGTCAGCGGGCGGCGGGCTCGCCGGTGCGCGGGCCGGTCAGGTAGACGAGGCGGAACTTGCCGATCTGCACCTCGTCACCGCCGGACAGGGTCGCGACGTCGACCGGCTCGCGGTTGACGTAGGTGCCGTTGAGGCTGCCGACGTCGTGCACCGAGAAGCCGCCGCCCTCGCGGTGGAACTCCACGTGCCGGCGGCTGACGGTCACGTCGTCGAGGAAGATGTCGCTGTCGGGGTGCCGGCCGGCGGTGGTGACGTCCTGGTCGAGCAGGAACCGGCTGCCGGCGTTCGGGCCGCGCTTGACCACGAGCAGCGCGGACCCGGCGGGCAGGGACTCGACCGCCCCGGCGTGCGTGTCGGCCGAGGGCTCGGCGGCCTCCGGGACGTCGCCGGTGTCCTCGCCGCCGACCTTGGGGATGACGCTCGTCGACTCCCCGACGCGCTCCTGGGAGAGGGCGGCGCCGCACTGCGCGCAGAAGCGACTGCCCTCGGGGTTGTCGTGGCCACAACGAGTGCAGTGCACGTCTGTCTCCTCCGGTGCAGGGGGCACCGCCGCGGGCGTGGGGTCCTGCCGCGGGCGGCCGGCGGACGACGGCACCGGACGGTGTCGTCGCGGGTCGGCCGCCGTGCGGGGCACGGCGGGCCGTTGGTCATGGAACCAGCGGTGGTCCCGGGGGTCAACCGGACGCCGGGGCGGTGTCACAGCTGTCCCACGGGGCCGTCGAGAGCCCGTTCCCAGGGGCAGCATAGTGATCGTGCCCGGCCGCCCGAGCGGCCCGGGGGGTGGTCAGGACGCGTCGACCAGCGCCTGGTAGGCGGCCGCGTCGAGCAGGCCGGCGGTGGGGTCGCCACCGTCGCCGGCCACGGTGATCTCGACCAGCCAGCCGGTCCCGTAGGGGTCGGCGTTGATGGTCTCCGGGGCGTCGCCGAGGGCCTCGTTGACCGCCGAGACGGTCCCGGCCACCGGCGAGTAGACGTCGGACACCGACTTGGTCGACTCGACCTCGCCGATCGGGTTGCCGGGGCCGACCTCCTCCCCCACCTCGGGCAGCTGCACGAACACGATGTCGCCGAGCGCGTCCTGGGCGTGGTCGGTGATGCCGACCCGGACGACCGTGCCCGCCTCCCCGCTGCCCTGCACGAGCGCCCACTCGTGCTGGTCGGTGTAGCGGCGGTCGTCGGGCGTGCTCATGCGGTGTCGTCTCCAGGTCGGTCCGTGGCCCTCCTGCAGGGGCCCGCGCCGAGCGTCAGCGAGGCGTGGGGGGCAGGAGGGTCCTCAGTCGGTGTCGGGCTGAGCGTATTGAGGCTCGTCGAGCGGCCGCAACGCGTCCACCACGACCCGGTCGCGCTGCTCGATCTCGACGCTGCCGCCCTGCCGGCCGACCCGGTCGACGACGCCGCCGGGGATGCTCATCGCCGTCTGCAGGTCCTGCGGGGAGCCGATGACGACGACCTCGTAGGGGGCGCTCACCGCCCGCCCGTCGACCTGCAGGGCGCCCGGCACGCCGGTGACGGCGGTGGAGACGCCGATCCGCACGCCGTCGATCTGCATGGTCTCCGCGCCGGCGCCGCGCAGCTCCTGGATGGCGTCGAGGAGGTCGGCCACCCGCACCTGCGCCTCGGGGTCGCGGATGGTCATGACCAGGCCCGGCCCCTCGGCGGCGACGGTGCCGTTGAGGACGGCCAGGGCGTCGGCGCGCTCGTTGGCGTCCTCCAGGGCGGCGGCCGAGCGGCTGTCGGTGTCGGACAGCTCGCGCAGCGCGCTGCGCTGGTCGGCGATCTGCGCGCGCAGCCGCTCCTCCTCGAGGTCGAGGTCGTCGAGGATCGCGACGAGCTCCTCCTCGCGGGCGCCCTCCAGCGCCTGGCCGGTGCCGGTGCTGCGCACCTGCACCGCGATCGCGAAGCCGAGCAGCAGGGTGAGGACGCCGATCAGCAGGCCGGCGACCACCCGCTGGCGGCGGCGCCGTGGGGCGGCCGGCGCCTGCGCGGGGCCGGGGGGCTCCTCCCCGGCGGGCGGGTCCGCGGCGGGCTCGTCGGCGGGCTCGGAGGCGTCGTCGGCGGGTCCGGGGGCGTCGTCGGTGGTCCCGGCGGCCCGGGCCTCGGCGGGGCCGGCGTCGGTGACCTCCGGCCCGGCGTCGTCCGGGTCGGGCGGCAGCGGCTCGGGCGGCAGCGGGTCGTCCCCGGCGGGACGCGGGGTGCCGCTCATGCCCGGAACAGGTGCCGGCGGATGGCCGCGGCGTTGCCGAAGATGCGGATGCCGAGGACGACGACGACCGCCGTGGACAGCTGCGCGCCGACGCCGAGCTGGTCGCCGAGGAAGACGATCAGCCCGGCGACGACGACGTTCGACACGAACGAGATGACGAACACCTTCGCGTCGAAGATCCCGTCGAGGCGGGCGCGGGCGCCGCCGAACACCGCGTCGAGCGCGGCGACCACCGCGATCGGCAGGTAGGGCTGCAGCCACAGCGGGACGGTGGGGTCGAGGACGAGGCCGAGCGCGATGCCGACGGCCAGGCCGATGACGGGGATCACCGCTCAGTCCCCCGTGCCGCCGGTGGCGGCGTCGGCCGGGGTGCCGGCGAAGGGCACGGCGGAACGCAGCTCGGGGACTCCCCCGGCGGGAACGGACAGCTCGTCCTCCTGGGCGAACTCGAAACGCAGGCCGTAGGTCTCCGAGATGACCGCCAGGGCGTTGACCTCGGCACTGGCCAGGAACCGGGCCCGGAGCTCGTCCGGGTCCCCGATGGCGCTGACGCGGTAGGGGTTGGTGACCGGGCGGAAGTCCACGAGGACCGCCTCCCCGGCGAAGCGGATCGCGGTGGTCGGGCCCAGCCGCTGGCCGTTGATCGACACCGCCTCGGCGCCGGCGGACCACAGCGCGTTGACCACCAGCTGCAGGTCGCCGTCGCGGACGTCGCCGCTGCCGTCGTCGTCGGTGCCGCCGACCGGGTCGGCGTCGGCGTCGGGCTCGGCGTCGGCCAGGGTGACCAGCAGCCCGGGGCCGGTGACCGGGTCGAGGCCGGCGGCGAGCTCGGCGGCGTCGAGGGCGTCGATGGCCCGCTGGCCGACGGTGCTGGCGGCCAGCGCGTCGTCGCGGGCGTCGGCGACCCGGCCGCGCAGGTCCTCCAGCTCGGCGGCGAGGTCGTCGGTGCTGGCGGACTGGACGCCGATCTCCTCCACCAGCCGGGCGCGGACCTCGTCCTGCCCGGCCTGTCCGGCGGCGGCCTGGTGGTAGGTCACCGAGAACAGCAGCCCGGCCAGCGCCATGGTCAGCGCGACCGCCGGCGCGCCGAGCCGGCGGCGGGGCGGCGGGGCGTCCCCGGAGCGGGCGGCACGGGCCTCGGCGGCACGGGCGTAGGCGGGGTCGAGGGTCTCCGCGAGCACCTGGTCCAGCAGCGAGGCGCCCATCGAGCGCATCCCGCCGGGGGCCGGCGGGGCCGGCCGGGGAGTCGGTCGGGTGGCGGTCACGGCGCCGGGCGGGCCGGCGCGCCCGCCCCGGACCGGGCCGTTCCCCGGGCCAGCGCCCGCTCGGTGCGCACGATGCCGGCCACCTGGACGACGTAGAGCACGCCGGCCAGCACGTAGAGCACGCCGCCCCAGATGGTGAACGCGTAGGCGAACGGCTGGACCCACGCCAGCCAGGCGCCGGTGGCGTCGTCGGCCAGCAGCAGCAGCGGGAAGGCGTAGAGCAGGTTGAACGTGGCCGCCTTGCCCAGGTAGTGCACCTGCAGCGGCTCGTAGCGGTGGTGGCGCAGGACCAGCAGCATCAGGCCGAGCACCACCTCGCGGCCGACGAGCACCGCCACCACCCACAGCGGGACGACGTCGCGGAGCACGAAGGCGATCAGCGTGGCGATGATGTAGAGCCGGTCGGCGGCCGGGTCCAGCAGCGCGCCGAGGCGGCTGGACTGGCCGAGCACCCGGGCGAGCCAGCCGTCGGCCCAGTCGGTGACGCCGGAGACCATGAGCACGACCACGGCCCAGCCGTCCTCCTGCGGGCCCAGCAGCAGCCAGAGGAACAGCGGCACGCCGAGCAGCCGCAGCACCGACAGGGCGTTGGGGACGGTCCACACCCGGTCGGGCAGCTCGTTGCGGTCGGTCACCCGGCCCACACCCGCGTCCGGCCCCACCACCGCGCCCGCCATCGACCCCGGTCCCGGGGTCGCCGGGACGGCCGACGGCCCCTGCGACGTCGTCACTGCTCCTCCACCCCGCTGCACACCGTGCCCGAGGCTAGTCGACGGACCCCGCCGTTCCCCGCCACGCGCAGGCTCGTGGCGGGGACCTGCGGCGGGGACCTCCAGCGAGGACCTGCAGCGGGGCCGGGCGCTACGCCGGGACGAGCAGCGAGGCGGGGGCCGGCTCGTGGCCGAGCGGGCGCCGGCTGAAGGAGCCGGTGCCGTGGCTGACCGAGCGCAGCGCCCCGGCGTAGCCGAGCAGCTCCATCTCGGGCACCTCGGCGCGGACGGTGGTGCGGTCCCGGTCGGGGTCGGCGTCGCTGCCGGTCACCCGGGCGCGGCGGGAGGACAGGTCGCTCATCACCGCGCCCACGTGCTCCCCGGGCACGACCACCTCGACCTCGCACCACGGCTCGAGCACCTTGGTGCCCGCGGCGGCCGCGAGCTCGCGGACCGCCAGCGCCCCGGCGGACTGGAAGGCGGCGTCGGAGGAGTCGACCGAGTGCGCCTTGCCGTCGACGAGGACGAACGCGACGTCGACCAGCGGCCGGTCCTCGTGCACGCCCTTGGCCGCCTGCGCGCGGATGCCCTTCTCGACGCTGCCGTGGTACTGGCTGGGCACCGCCCCGCCGACCACCCGCTGCTCGAAGGTGATGCCCGACCCCGGCGGCCCGGGCTCGGCCTCCACCACGACGACGGCGTACTGCCCGTGGCCGCCGGACTGCTTGACCAGCCGCCCGGTGGCCTTCGCCGGCGCGGCGAGGGTCTCGACCATCGGCACCCGCACCGGGACGGTGGTCACCGCCACGCCGTGCCGGGTGCGCAGCCGCTCGAGCAGCACCTCCCCGTGCGCCTCCCCCACGCACCACAGCAGCAGCTGCCCGGTGTCGCGGGAGCGCTCGACGCGCACCGTCGGGTCCTCGGCGGCCAGCCGGGCCAGCGCCGGCCCGAGCCGGTCCTCGTCGCCGCGGGAGGCGGCCTCGACCGCGACGGGGTGCTGCGGCACCGGCAGGTCCCAGGGCGGCACCAGCCGCGGGTCGCCGGGCGCGGACAGGGTGTCGCCGGTCTCGGCGGTGCTCAGCCGGGCGACGGCGCACACGTCGCCGGCCGGGCAGGCGGCGACCGGGCGCAGCGCGGACCCGAGCGGGGAGGACACCGCGCCGATGCGCTCGTCGGCGTCGTGGTCGGGGTGGCCGCGGTCGGCGCCGCCGTGCCCGGAGACGTGCACCGGGGTGTCGGGGGTGAGGGTGCCGGAGAACACGCGCAGCAGGGAGACCCGGCCGAGGTAGGGGTCGGTCGTCGTCTTGACCACCTCGGCGACCAGCGGGCCGTCGGGGTCGCAGGTCAGCGCGGGGGCCTTGGAGCCGTCGGGGCGGGTGACCGGCGGGCAGCCGTGCTCGGCGGGGCTGGGGAAGCCGTGCACGATCAGGTAGAGCAGCGCGTCGAGGCCGATGTCCTGCAGCGGGGCGGCGCACAGCACCGGGTGGAAGTGGCCGCGGGCGACCGCGGTGCCCAGGTCGGCCATCAGGTCGCCCTGGACCAGCTCGTCGCCGGCGAGGTAGCGCTCCATGAGCGCCTCGTCCTCGCTCTCGCCGATGATCCCCTCGATCAGCTCGCCGCGGAGCCGCTCGGCGTCGGGGGCCTGCGCGCCGGGCTCGAGCAGGTTGACCACGCCGCGCACGGTCCCGTCGGGCGCCCGGTCGACGAGGTGGACCGGGTACACCCCCTCCCCGAGCGCCGTCTGGCACAGCCGCACGGTCTCCTCGACGTCGGCCCGGGCGCGGTCGAGCTGGGTGACGACGACGGCGCGCGGCATGCCGACCGCGGCGCACTCCTCCCACAGCTGCACGGTGGTCGCGTCGACGCCGCCGACGGCGGAGACGACGAACAGCGCGGCGTCGGCGGCGCGCAGCCCGGCGCGCAGCTCGCCGACGAAGTCGGGGCTGCCCGGGGTGTCGAGCAGGGTGATCCGGGTGCCGTCGTGCTCGACGGTGGCCACGCCGAGGGTCACCGAGCGCTGCTGGCGGACCTCGACGTCGTCGCTGTCCAGGCAGGTGGTGCCGTCCTCGACCCGGCCGGCGCGCACGAGCGCGCCGGTGGCCACGAGCAGCGCCTCGGCGAGGGTCGTCTTGCCGGCGCCGGCGTGGCCGACGAGGGCCACGTTGCGCACCCGGGCCGCCTCCCGCGGCTCCGGCGCCGGGACGACGTCCTTACCCACGGCGGCCGCCGGGCCGGTCGCTGTCCTGGACGGGGATGCGCACGGGGACCTCCCGGGCTCGCGGGATGTGGTGTGCACCACACCCTGCCCCCGGACGCGCGGGCCGGGCAAGTCCCTGCCGGGACTCAGTCGGCGGCGGTCCCGGCGGCCGAGCCGACCGTGACCTGGACGGTGCTCGCGGCCCACCCGGCGGGGGTGACGTCGCCGACGGCGGCGGTCACGTCGTCGCGGGTGCCCGCCGCCAGCGCGGCCATGACCAGCCGGGCGGCGGCGGCCGCGGGGCGCCGCTCGGCGGCGAGGACGCGCCGCAGGGTGGCGGCCGGGACGACGCCGGACAGCCCGTCGGAGCACAGCAGCAGCCGGTCGCCGGGCTCGGCGCGGACGGCGAGCAGGTCGGCCCGGCCGGGGTCGGCCGAGCCGCCCAGGGCGCGCAGCAGCACCGAGCGCATCGGGGAGGCGGCGGCCTCCTCGGGGGTCAGGTCGCCGGAGTCGACCAGCGCCTGCACCAGCGAGTGGTCGGTGGTGAGGCGGGTGAGGACGCCGGCGCGCAGCAGGTGGGCACGGCTGTCGCCGACGTGCGCGACGACGACCCGGCCGTCGCGGGTGAGCACGGCCGCGGTGCAGGTGGTGGCCATGCCGGCCAGCGCGGGGTCGGCCGTGGCGGTCGCGCGCACGGCGGCGTCGGCGGCGGCGAGCGCGTCGGCGAGCCCGGCGTCGGGCGCGGCCTCGGTGCCGTCGGCGCGGGCGGCGGCAGCGCGCGCGACGACCTCCTCCACGGCCAGGCGGGCCGCGGTGGCCCCGCCCCGCCCGCCGCCCACGCCGTCGGCGACCACGAGCAGCGCGGGACCGGCGGACCCGGCGTCCTGGTCGGCGCCGCGCGGGCCGGCCACGGACACCGCGGCGGGGTCCAGGACCAGCCGGTCCCGCCCGGCCCCGTCCGGCGGCGGGACCCGGCGCCCGCCGGGGGCCTCGGCCGCGGGGAACCACGGCAGGGGCGTCGACGGGGCGGTCACGGCCGACAGCATGGACCGCAGCGCGGTTCCGGAGGGTGACGGCGCGCGCCGCCCTCCGGCGCGCCCGCGGCACCGACCGGCCTCGGCCCCGTCCCGCGGTGCCCGTCGTGCCCCCGCAGCGCGAGGTCGGGCACCGCGCGGTGGGGCCGGGCCGGGAGACTGGGGCGGTGACGAGCGCGACGGGCGGGCACGCGGCCGGGCGGGACCAGGAGAGCAGCCGGGCGCACGCGGTGCCGCGGGAGGCCGCCGACGGGCCGCCGCCGTGGGTGGCCGCGTGCGGGACGCCGGTCGCCGTCGTCCAGGGGGCGTGGAACGGCCGGCGCGGGCTGGGCTCCGACGACGTCTGCCCGGAGTGCCGGCGCCTGGTCCCCGCCTGAGGCGTCCTGGCTCACCGCCGCGCGTCCTGGCTCACGGTCGGCGGTGGGCCAGGACGCAGCACGATCAGGCCGGCTGGTCGTGCGCGGACGCCGCCGGCCGGCTCGAGCGCGTCGTCGTCCGCGGGCTCGGCGACGGCGGCGCCGGGCAGCCGCACGGTGAACACCGTCCGCCCGGGCCGGCTGTCCACGCCGACGGTCCCGCCGTGCCCGGCCACCACGGCCGCGACGATCGCCAGCCCGAGGCCGGTGCTGCCGCTCGCCCGCGAGCGCGCCGAGTCGCCGCGGGCGAACCGCTCGAACACCCCGGCCTGCAGGTCGGCGGGCACGCCCGGGCCGTCGTCGGCGACCTCGAGCACCGCGGTGCCGTCCTCGGCGCGCAGCCGGGTGGTCGCCGTCGTCCCGGCCGGGGTGTGCGTGCGGACGTTCGCCAGCAGGGTGGCCAGCACCCGGTGCAGCCGGGCGGCGTCGCCGGGGACGAGCACGGCCGCGCCGGGCAGGTCCACCCGCCAGCGGCGCCCCGGGCCGGCGGCGTGCGCGTCGCTGACGGCGTCCATGACCAGCCCGGTGAGGTCCACGGTGCCGACGGCGAGCTCGCGGCCGGCGTCGAGGCGGGCGAGCAGCAGCAGGTCGTCGACCAGGCCGGACATGCGCACCGCCTCGGCCTCCACCCGGCGCAGCGAGGCGTCGGCGTCCTCGGGCAGCCCGCCGCGGCGGCGCACCAGCTCGGTGTAGCCGCGGATGGAGGTGACCGGGGTGCGCAGCTCGTGGCCGGCGTCGGCGACGAACCGGCGCAGCCGGGTCTCCGACGCCTGCCGCGCGGCGATGCCGGACTCCACCGAGTCCAGCAGCCGGTTGAGCGCCGCGCCCACCCGGCCGACCTCGGTGCGCGGGTCGGTGTCGGCGGCCGGCACCCGGTCGGGCAGCCGCACCTCGCCGCTGGACAGCGGCAGCGCGGCGACCCGCCCGGCGGTGGCGGCGACCCGGTGCAGCGGGCGCAGCGTGCGGCCCACCACCACCGCCCCGGCGACGCCGGCGACCAGCAGCCCCAGCAGCCCGGCGACCACCTCGACGGCGACCAGCCTGGCCGGCGCGGCCTCGGCCGAGGCCAGCGGCAGGCCGGTGACCAGCACCTCGCCGCCGCCGGCGGGCGCGGCGACCACCCGGTAGTCCCCCAGCGGGCCCAGGTCGACGGTGCGCGCGGCCCCGTCGGCGGGGACGCCGGCCAGCGCGGCGGCCTCCCCGGCGCCCAGCGCCTCGCCGTCGCCCGCGGGCCCGATGACGGCGGCCTCGGTGACCGTGCCGTCGACGACGCGCGCGCCGAGCGTGCCGTCGCCCTGGCCGGGGACGAGCAGGAAGTCCGGCCCGCCCCCCGGGTCGCCGTGGCCGGGCGCGCTCGGCCCGCCGTCGGCGTGCGCCGAGCGGGTCACGGCGGCGGCCAGCCGGTCGTCGACCTGGCCGAGCAGCTCGCCGCGGACCGCCGCGGTCGCCGCCACCCCCACCACGGCGAGCACGAGGGCCAGCGGCACGAGGAAGACCCACAGCAGCCGCGCCCGCAGCGAGCGGGGCCGGGCCCGGCCGGGGAGGGCACGCGTCGTCACGGCGACCACGGTCCGCGCCGGAGCTGCGCGTTCCCTGGACGCCGGGCGGGAGTCGGCTGGGTCCTGCGCGCTCCGCCGCGCCGCCCGCCGTCCCGCCTGTCAGGCTCGGGGGTGATGACGACGGGGACCACCGACCTGACCCCTCCCCCGGCGCCGGCGGGCCTGAGCGCGGCCGAGGCGCGGGCGCGGCACCGGCGCGGCGAGGGCAACGTCGCGGTCAGCGCGTCCTCGCGCAGCTACGCGGTCATCCTGCGCACCAACGTCTTCTCCTTCTTCAACGTCATCCTGTTCACCATCGGCGCGGCGCTGCTGGCGCTGGGCCGGTACAGCGACGCGTTCACCAGCGTCGGCCTCGGGCTGGTCAACGCCGCGATCAGCGCGGTGCAGGAGATCCGCGCCAAGCGCAAGCTCGACCGGCTGCAGCTGCTCGCGCGCGGCACGGTGACGGTGGTCCGCGACGGCGCCGACACCGAGGTGCCGCCGGAGGAGGTCGTGCTCGGCGACGTGCTGCGGCTGCGCCCGGGCGGGCAGGTCGTCGTCGACGGGCCGGTCCTCGCCGGGCGGCTGGAGGTGGACGAGTCGCTGCTGACCGGCGAGTCCGAGGCGCTGCCGAAGGAGCCCGGCGACGACCTGCTGTCGGGCTCGTTCGTCGCCGGTGGCGAGGGCACCCAGCTGGCCCGCGAGGTCGGCGCGGCGTCCTACGCCGGCCGGCTGACCGCCGAGGCGCGCCGGGCCTCCACCGACCGCACCCCGCTGCAGCGGCGGATCGACTTCGTCGTCCGGCTGGTCATGCTGCTCGTCCTGCTGATGAGCGTGACGATCCTGGCGCAGGCCGCGCTCGAGGGCTTCACCCTGGTGCGGACCGTGCAGACCACCGCGGTGCTGTCCGGGCTGGTGCCCTACGGGCTGTTCTTCCTCGTCGCGGTCGCCTACACCGTCGGCGCGGCCAAGAGCGCCGGCCGCGGCGCGCTGGTGCAGCAGGTGAACGCGGTGGAGTCGGTGAGCAACGTCGACGTCGTCTGCACCGACAAGACCGGCACGCTCACCACCGGCCGGCTGTCGCTGGCGGAGGTGCGGCCGGCCGGGCCGCTGCCGGCCGCCGAGGTGGAGCGGCTGCTGGGGTCGATGGCCCGCAGCACCGCCGCGGGCAACCTGACGACGGCGGCGCTGGCCGCGGCGCTGCCCGGCGAGCCGGTGCCCGTCGCCGGGGAGGTGCCGTTCTCCTCCGCGCTGCGGTGGAGCGCGCTGCGCACAGCCGACGCCGTGCTGGTGCTCGGCGCCCCCGACACGCTGGCGCCGCGGCTGTCCGGCGAGCCGCTGGGCGTCCCCGTGCGCGAGCTGGCCGGGCGCGGGCTGCGGGTGCTGGTGCTCGCCCGCGCCGAGCCGGACGCACCGCTGCGCGACGGCGCCGGCCGGGCGCGGCTGCCGGCCCTGGAGCCGCTGGCCGTCGTCGCGCTGGCCGACGAGCTGCGCCCCGGCGTCGTGGACACCCTCGCCCGGCTCACCGCGGACGGCATCGCGGTCAAGGTGGTCTCCGGCGACGACCCGGCCACGGTGGCGGCGCTGGCGCGGCAGGCGGGCCTCGAGCCCGGTGAGCCGGTGGCCGGCCCGGCGCTGGCGGGGCTGTCGGAGGCGCAGCTCGACGACGTCGTCGCGCGGACGACGGTGTTCGGGCGGACCGCCCCGGAGCAGAAGGAGCGGCTGGTCGACGCGCTGCGCCGGGCCGGCGGTTACGTGGCCATGGTCGGCGACGGCGTCAACGACGCCCGGGCGCTCAAGCGGGCGCACGTCGGCGTGGCGATGGCCGGCGGCAGCGCGGTCACCCGCGACGTCGCCGACATCGTGCTGACCGGCGACTCGCTGGCCGCGCTGCTGCCGGCGGCGCACGAGGGCCGCCGGATCATCACCGGGATCAGCACCTCGATGCAGGTGTTCCTGGCCCGCGTCGGCACCCAGGGGCTGGTCATCCTCGCCGTCACCATGCTCGGGCTGGGCTTCCCCTACTCCCCGGCGAACGTGGGGCTCACCCTGCTCACCGTCGGCGTCCCGACGCTGTTCCTCACCGCCTGGGCCCGCCCCTCCCCGCCCGACCCGCACCTGCTGACCACGCTGTGGCGGTTCGTCGTGCCGGCGGTGCTGGTGACCGCGGCCGGCGGGGTCGCCGTCTACGCCCGGCACTACACCGACCTGCTGCAGGGGTTCACCGACGACGCCGTCCCCTCCTTCGTCGTCGAGGACTTCGAGGCCTACACCGGTGTGTCCTCCGACGACGTGGGCTTCGCCGAGGCCGCGGCCACGATCGGCGCGCAGACCGCACTGTCGACGTTCGTCTCCTACGCCGCGTTCCTGCTGGTGCTGTTCCTCAAGCCGCCCACCCGGTGGTTCGCCGCCTGGACCCGCCCCGA
This sequence comes from Geodermatophilus sp. SYSU D00684, assembly GCF_054050455.1. NCBI lineage: Bacteria > Bacillati > Actinomycetota > Actinomycetes > Geodermatophilales > Geodermatophilaceae > Geodermatophilus > Geodermatophilus sp. SYSU D00684. The sequence continues at coordinate 88,458 of NZ_JBJGZI010000007.1, forward strand.
CGGCGACCGCCGCCCGGCGCTGCTGGTCCTCGCGCTGGTGGTGGTGTTCTCCGCCGGGCTGTTCTGGCCGGCGTTCACCACCTACTTCGGGCTCACCGAGGCCGCCGACCCGGTGTTCGAGACCGTGCTCCCGGCGCTGGTGCTCTGGTTCGCGGTGCTCACCGCGGCCTACCGGTTCCGGCTGCTCGAGCGGGCGCTGGGCCTGACCGGGGTGGTCAGCCCGCTGCAGCCGCCGGGGTCACGGGACCCAGGAGCTCGGCGAGGGTGAGCGCGGCCGCCCGCGGCCGGTCGACGACCAGCACCTCCCCGGGCACCGGGTCCGCGGCGCGGTAGCGGTCCCACCGGCCGGCGTGCCGGCGCATCCGGCCCTCGGGGATGCGGCGGCCGCGGATCCGCTGGCCCTCGGCGGCGTCGGCGGCGGAGACGTCGAGCAGCACCAGCCGGACCGCGCGCCCGGCCCGGTGGGCCGCCCGCAGCACCACCGGGCGCCACCAGCGGCTGGTCCACGGGTCGGTGAGGACGACGAGCGGCGCCGGGCCGGCGAGCACCCGGAGGACGCGCAGCCGGTGCGCGGTGTGCACCAGCGGGCGCACCAGGCGGTAGGGCACCCGCGAGCCGGTGCGCCAGCGGGCGGCGACGTCCTCGGAGTCGACCGCGGCCACGCCCGGGACGCCGTCGCCGAGCACGCGCCGCACCAGCGTGGTCTTGCCGCTGCCGGGCAGGCCGCCGACGACGACCAGCGTGCGGGCCGGCGCCGGTGGGCGGTCGTCGGGCCGCGTCGTCGGCAGGGTGGTGGTCACGGGTCTCCTCCTCCGGGCGCCGGCCGTCGCGGGGCGCGCACTCCGGCGGAGCGGCGGACGGTACCGGCGCGGCGTCCCGCGCAGCCGCCCCGCGTGCGCGGGGACCGGGGTGCAGCGCGGCGCCGTCCTCCCCAACGGAGGACGGCGCCGCGGGGTGCCGGGACGGTCAGTCGCCCCCGCCGTCCGGGCCCTCGCCGTCCGGGCCGCCGCGGCCGCCGGGACCGCCGCGGGGGCCGTCGAGGTCGACGTCGGTGCTCTCCACCAGGTCGGTCACGCGGCTCTCCAGGTCGGCCGCGCGCTCGTCGGCCTCCTCCTGGGTGAGCCGGCCGTCGGCGACGGCGTCGTCGAGCCGGTCCTGCCCGGCCTGCACGAGCGCGGCGACGAGGTCGTCGACCGCCACGCCCTGCTCCTCCGCGACCGAGGCGAGGCTGGCGCCGTCGGCCTCCAGCGCGGTGCGCAGGTCGTCCTCGGACAGGCCGAGCGTCCCGGCGGCCACCGACAGGTCCAGGCCGGGGCCGCCGTGGCCGCGGTCGCCCAGGCCCGCCTCGCGCAGCGTGGTGGCCACCTCGTCGGCCTGCGCGGCGGTGATCGACCCGTCGTCGACCAGTCCGGTGAGGGCGTCGCGGATGCGGTCCACGGCCGAGGTCGCGGAGGTGTCGGGAGTCGTGTCGTCGTCGGCCACGGCCGGGGCGGCGAGGGCGAGGCCGCCGACGGCCAGGACGCCTGCCGTGGTGGCGAGCACGATCTTCTTGCGCACGGGGTTCTCCTCGTTCGGGCGGCCGGCAGGTCCGGCCGTCCTCCCGACCGTGCAGGCCGTTCCTGTGGCGGACCTGTCAGGCCGCCGTGGCGGGACTGTGGACCTCGCCGCGGTGGACCCCCGCCGGGCGCGGGGTGTGCGGCAGCACCGCCGCGGCGTCGGCCAGCACCACGACCCCGATGCCGGCCCACTCGTGCTGCTCGAGCACCTGACCGGGCAGCACCGCGCCGGCCGGCGCGGCCCACACCGGGTGCGCGCTGCACGGCACGCCGAACGCGCGCGGCGGGACCACCGGCTGCTGCGCGACGCGCCGCCGGTCGAGGTCCGGCCGGCCTGGTGGGCCGACAGCCCGCCGCCGGGCCCGGCCGAGCTCGTCGAGGTGGTCCGCGCCCGCCTGACCAGCGCCGCGGTCGCCGGCTGATCCGGTAGAGGACACACGGACGTTCCCCACGCGCAACCGATCGGGTCCACCCTGTGCCCGTGCGCGCCGTCCGCCCCTCGCCCGGGCGCCGGCGCCGGGGTCTGCCGGCGCGGCTGGTCCTCGGCGCGCTCGCGGTCCTGCTCGCGTCGGTGCTGGTGGTGACCGCGGCTGGCGTGCTGACGGTGGTGCTCTGGGCCCGGGACGGCGAGGAGCCCGCCGCCGGGCCGGACACCGTGCGGGCCGCCTCGGTCGCGCCGGAGCCGGGCACGCCCGCCGAGATCCGCGGCACGGGCGCCGCCGGGGAGTCCGCCGTCCCCGTCCCGCCGCCGCCCGCCGTCGACGGCGCCGCGGTGCTGGCCGCCGTCGACGCCGCGGCCGGGGAGGCGGACGGCACGGTCACGGTGGCGGTGCTCGACGCGTTCGGCCGGCCGCTGGTCAGCGGTCCCGCCGCCGGGGACGTCCGCCTGTCGGCGTCGCTGGTCAAGCTGCACGTCGTCGGCCGGCTCCTGGCCCTGGACGCGGCGGGCGCGCTCGACCTCTCCGAGGGCGACCTGGCGCTGATGGAGCGGGCGATCGTGACCTCCGACGACGGCGCGATGAGCACCCTGTGGGACCGCTACGACGGCGCCGCCCTGGTCACCGCGACCGCCGCCGACGCCGGCCTGACCGCCACCGCGCCGCCGCGGGTCGCGGGCCAGTGGGGCGAGGCGACGCTCAGCGCGGCCGACGTCGCCGCCCTGCTCGCCGGGCTGGCCGACACGCTCGGCGACGGGCCGGCCGCCACGCTGCTCGGCTGGATGCGGAACACCGCGCCGACCGCGGCCGACGGGTTCGACCAGGCGTTCGGCCTGCTCGCCGGTGGCACCGGCGTGGCGGCCAAGCAGGGCTGGATGTGCTGCGTCGACGGCCGGCGGCAGCTGCACTCGGCCGGCGTGCTGCCGTCGGGCACCGTCGTCGTCCTGCTCGGCGACTTCCCTGCCAGGACGTCGTGGGGGCGCGCCCGCGCCGCCCTGGACTCCGCCGCCGCGGCGGTGCGCGCCACGCTCGGCTGAGGCACCCAGGGAGCTCACAGGCCGGGCCCAGGCCCCCCGGAGGGTGCGGGGGCAGCGTGCCGTCATGGACCGCGACACCGCGCCCTGGCTGTTCGACCCCGCCGCGACCCGCGCCCTCGTGCTGGCCCGGCGCTCCCCCGGCGACGGGCCGGTCGGCGACGTCGTCTCCGACGTGGTCTGGGGCGAGGTGGTGCGCCTGCTGCGCTGGGCGTCCGCCGGGGAGTCCGGGCCCCCGGAGCTGCGGCCGGGCACCCGGTGGCGGCTGGCCGCCGAGAGCGCGGCCCTCCTGCGCCGGCTGCCGGCGCTCAGCGCGGAGATCGACCAGCCCTGGTCGCTCGTCCCGCCGGCTCCCGCCGAGCCCGGCCTGGAGCCGGCCGGGCGGATCGGCCGGGTGGCCGGCCGGCTCACCGGCCTGCTCCGCTCCGGGGAGCCCGTCCCTCTGCGCGTGCTGGCCGCCGAGGTCGACGCGCTCGGCGAGGCGGCCGTCCAGGCGATCGCCGCGGACTCGTTCCCGCCCTAGACGGACGTCCTATCACGATATATCGTTACTGTAATCCGATATGTCAGGAGGCAGTCATGACCCACGATCCACGCTTCGAGGGGTGGCGGCCCGGGGGTCGCGGCCACGGACACCACCCGCACGGCCACCGGCCGCACGGGTTCGGCCCGGGCGGGCCCGGCGCCGGGGGTGCCGGCCCCTTCGGTTTCGGCTTCGGCGGCCCGGGCGGGCCCGGCGCCCGGCCCGGTCCCGGCTTCGGCCCCGGCTTCGGCCCCGGCTTCGGTCCCGGCTTCGGGCCCCGCTTCGACCCGGCGGCGGGGTGGCGGCGCCGCGGCGGCCGCGGGCGGGCCCCGCGCGGCGACGTCCGCGCCGCCGTCCTCCTGCTGCTGGCCGAGCAGCCCATGCACGGGTACCAGCTCATGCAGGCGATCGCCGAGCGCAGCGGCGGCCGCTGGGCACCCAGCCCCGGCGCGATCTACCCGACCCTCAGCCAGCTCGAGGACGAGGGCCTGGTGACGGTGACCGCCGACGCGGGCCGCAAGCTCGCCACGCTCACCGACGCCGGCCGCAGCGCGGTCGAGGAGCTGCGCGGCACGGGGAACGACCCGTTCGCCGGCGGCCCCGAGGGCGCACCCGCCGCCGACCTGCGCGGCCTGCTCGAGCAGTTGCACGGCGCGGTCCGCCAGGTGGCGCGCACCGGCAGCGAGGCCCAGTTCACCGCCGCGGCCGGCGTCCTCGCCGAGGCCCGCCGGGCGCTGTACCTGCTGCTCGCCGAGGGGCCCGACGGGACCCCCGACGCCGGCGCGCCGGGCACCCCGCAGGGCTGACCCGCACCGGACACCGAGGCCCCCGCCGCACCCGCGGCGGGGGCCTCCACGCGCCCGGGACGCGGCGGCTCCCCCACCGCGGCCGCCCGGCCGGGGCGTCGGGGTGTGCACCAGGCGCGGCCGGGGCCCGCCTCGGCGCGTAGTGGGTCACTGTCCGCCCGGTCGTGGCAGGAGTTGGGGATGACGGTCACCCCGGCGTCGCGCCTCTACCGCGCGCGGGCAGGGGCGCGGGGCCGCAGGAGCGGACGCGGTCCGGCGCTGTCGGACCGGAGGGGCACGCCGGACGCACCCTCACCGGTGACCGGGGCCGCCCCTCGGGGGACGGGCCCCCGGGTCAGGTCCCGGCCGGCTCGGGGACGACCGTGCAGGTGCCCGCCGGGTAGAAGACGCCGGTGTGCCCGTCGGCGTCCCACTGGACGACGTACGGCGGCGCCCCGCCCTGTCCGCGGACCTCGAGCACCCGTCCCGTGCGGTCCGGCTCCCCCTGGTGGGTCGAGCGGACGACGATCCTGTCCCCCACGCGCGCTTCCACGGCGACCTCCCGGCGGTGGCTGGCCCTGTTCGCTGCTCGTCCTGGCGGGTCCAGCCTCCCGCTGCCGCCGGGGCGGGACAAGGCCCTCAGGCCGCCCCGTCGAGCACCGCGCGCAGCCGGGCCGCGAACGCCTCGGGCTCCCCGGTCTCGCCGTACTCGCCGCCGAGGAAGCCGGCGTGCCCGCTGGGGAAGACGACCGGCTCGGTCCCCAGCGCCGTGGCCACGCCCAGGCCGCCGCGGTGCGCGAGCTCCCCCTCGGACCCGGCGCCGACGGCGACCACGACCCGGGTGGGCGCGGCCCGCAGCGCGGCGACGTCGTGCTCGTGGTGGGTGCACGTGATCAGGTTCTGGCCGAGCAGGACGTCGTCGCGCGAGCCGTCGTCCCCGGTCGGCAGGCCGAACAGGGCGGGGTCGGGCGCGGGACCGGTGAGCTCGGGCGTCACCGGGCCGCGGTGGGCGACCAGCCGGATGAAGGCCGCCATGCCGGCGCCGAAGCCGGACCGCCGGTAGGCCTCCCCCACGGCGTGGGTGGCGGCCGAGGCCTCCGCGGCGTCGGGCAGGTAGGGCACCGACGGCGGCTCGTGCGCGACGAGCGTGCGCACCTGCTCCGGGTGGCGGGCGACGAGGGTGAGCGCGTTCACCGCCCCGCCGCTGCTGGCGAAGACGTCGACCGGGCCGCCGCCGACCGCGGCGATGACGCGCGACAGGTCGTCGGCGTGCTCCTCGGGCGTGCTCGTGGCGGCGCCGTCGGTGCGGCGGCTGCGCTCGGAGCCGCGCGGGTCGTAGGTGACCACCGTCCGGTCGGCGAAGTACCCGGCCAGCGTGCCGAACCCGGCCGCGCCCATGGGCGAGCCGACCAGCAGCAGCACCGGTGCGCCGGCCGGGCCGGGACGGACGTCGTAGGTGAGGACGGCGCCGGGCACCTCGAGGGTGCGGGTCTCGAGCGCGGGGGCGGTGCTGGTCATCTCGGGCCTCCCGGGGAGAGTGGGGACGACGGGTAGACCCCCGCGGCGGGCCGGAGTCATCGGCGCGCCGCCCCAGTCGATGCGTACAGATGTCCGCATGGATGTGTACGCTCGTCCGCATGACCTCGTCGCCCGCCCCGGACGACACCCGCACCATGCGCGAGCGGATGCTCGCCGGCGACCCCTACATCGCGGACGACCCGGAGCTCGCCGAGGCCAACGCCGCGGCGCTCGACCTGATGGCGGCCTACAACGCCACCTCGGCCCGCCAGCGCCCGCTGCGCCGGGAGCTGCTCGGGCGGCTGCTCGGCGCGGTCGGCGAGGGCACCGAGATCCGCCCGCCGCTGTACGTCGACTACGGCAGCAACCTCCGCGTCGGGGCCCGCTGCTTCGCCAACTTCGGGCTGGTCGCCCTCGACGTCGCGGCGATCACCATCGGCGACGACGTGCAGATCGGCCCGAACGTCCAGCTGCTCACCCCCACCCACCCGGTCGAGCCCGGGCCGCGGCGGGACAAGTGGGAGGCCGCGGAGCCGATCGCCCTCGGCGACAACGTGTGGCTCGGCGGCGGGGTGGTCGTGCTCCCGGGCGTCACGATCGGCGCGGACACCGTCGTCGGCGCCGGATCGGTGGTGACGCGCGACCTGCCGGCCGGCGTGGTCGCCGTCGGCAACCCGGCCCGGGTGGTCCGCGAGCTGGACCGGGGGTGACCGCCCCCGCCCGGCGGCCGCGGCGGCACGACCCCGGCCGCCGCGACCGGCTGGTGGCCACGGCGCTGGACGTCATCGCCGACGTCGGCGTCGCCGGCGCCACGCACCGGGCCATCGCCCGTGCCGCCGACGTGCCGCTGGGGTCGATGACCTACCACTTCGCGAGCCTGGACGAGCTGCACGCCGCGGCGTTCACCCGGCACGTCGAGGAGGTGGCCGCCCGGTTCGACGCGCGGATGCGCGCCGCGCCCGACCGGGCCGCGGCCCTGGACGCGCTGGTCGAGCACCTCACCGGCGACCTCCTGGGGTCCGGCCGGGACCTGGTGCTCGCCGTCGAGCTCTACGTCGCCGCCGCCCGCCGGCCGGCGCTGCGGGCGGTCACCCAGGACTGGATGCAGCGCAGCCGGGCGAGCCTGGAGCGCCACTTCGACCCGGTCACCGCCCGCGAGCTCGACGCCCTGGTCGAGGGGCTGGTGCTGCACAGCGCCCTGTCCACCGACCCGATGGACCGGGCACAGATCCGGGCCGCCATCCTCCGCTTCGCCGCCTGACCCCCCGCCCCTCCAGACAGGACGCCCGTGTCGGACACCCTCCCGGTCACCGCCCCGCCCCGGCTGCGCGCCGCCCGCGCCGCCGTCGCCGCCTGCTTCTTCGTCAACGCGGTGCTCTACGCCGACCTGGTGCCGCGGCTGCCCGAGGTCAAGGACCGGCTGGGCGTCTCCAACGCCGAGCTCGGCGCGGCGCTGGCCGCCCTGCCGCTCGGCGCGCTGGTGTCCGCGCTGGCGTCGGCCGCGCTCATGCGCCGGTTCGGCTCGGCGCGGGTGGCCTCCTGGGGCCTGGTGGCGCTGGCCGCCGCCGTCTGGGGCGCCGCCGTCGCGCCGTCGTGGTGGCTGTTCGCCGGGGCGCTGTTCGTCGCCGGCGCGCTGGACGCCGTCGTCGACGTCGCGCAGAACGCGCACGGGCTGCGGGTGCAGCGGGCCTACGACCGGTCGATCCTCAACGCCTTCCACGGCCTCTGGAGCATCGGCGCGGTGGCGGGCGGGCTGCTGGGCTCCGCCGCGGCGGGCCTGCGCGTCCCGCTCGGGTGGCACCTGGGCGTGGTCGCGGCCGTCTTCGCCGTCGTCGCGCTGGTGGCGCACCGGTCGATGCTGCCGGGCCCGGACCGGGAGGAGGTGCCCGACGACGCCGTGCCCGCCGGCGGGCGGGGGACGGTGCGGGCGGTCGCGCTGCCGCTGGCCGCGCTCGGCGTGCTCGCCGCGTGCGGGGCGTTCGTCGAGGACGCGGGCTCCTCGTGGAGCGCGCTGTGGCTGCGCACCGAGGTCGGGACGGGCGCGGCGGCCGCGGGGCTGGGGTTCGTCGCGCTGTCGCTGGCGATGACCGTCGGCCGGCTGACCGGCGACCGCGTCGTCGACCGGTTCGGGCAGCGCCGGGTGGCCCGCGTCGGCGGCGCGATGGTGGCCGCGGGCACGGGCCTGGCGCTGGCGGTGCCGTCGCTGGCGACGACGCTGGTGGGGTTCGCGCTGGCCGGGCTGGGCGTCGCCACCCTGGTGCCGGCCGTCTACGCCGCGGCCGACGACCTGCCCGGGCTGCGGCACGGCGTGGGGCTGACGCTGGTGAACTGGCTGCTGCGGATCGGCTTCCTGGTGTCCCCGCCGCTGGTGGGTGCGCTCGCCGACGCCACCAGCCTGCGGGTCGGGCTGCTGACCGTCGTCGTCGCCGGGGTGGCCACGGTGGTGTGCGGCCGGGTGCTGAAGGCGTCGGTGACCCGCGCGACCTGAGGGCCCGGCATCCGGTGGTGCACGACCGGCCTGTCCGGAGCCGGGCCAGGGAGCGGTGCTCGGAACCTGGCCCGGTGCCCGGCGGAGGAGTCCCCCTCTACTCGGCCGCGGCAGAGCGTGTGCCCACCCAGGGTGCACGCCCCGTGCACGGTCCGCATCCCGGAGTGTCGGTGGCGGGGGTCAGGATCGGCCGGTGACCGCCTTCTTCCTCCCCCGCGCCACCGACGACGACCAGGCCGAGCGGCTCTACGAGGCCCTCGCCGAGTTCGCCGGCTGCGCGCCCGCGCCGCCGGGGGCGCGGGTGCGCTCGGTCGCCTTCGACCAGGACGGCGCCCGGTGGGTCGCCGAGGTGGGCCGCGAGCTGCGCGGGCGGCGGACGACGCGGCTGCTGCGCCGCGGCGAGTGGCTCGAGCACACCGAGGAGCTCACCGACCCCGCCCGCGTGCTCGCCGTCTACCCGGGCGCCTCCCCCGCGGCGCCCCACCACGTGGTCACCGACGCGCAGCCGATCACCGGCACCGCCTCGGGGTGGGCCAACCCGTTCGAGGTCACGCCCGGCGAGGTGGTCCTGTTCGACCCCCGCTGAGCCGGGGCGGCGCCGCTCCGCCGCGTTCACGACAAGATGTCGCTATGTCCTGACAAAGCCTTGACGCCGTGAGGTGTCCCGGCGCACAGTCGGGTCCCACGGGGCACGACGCACAGGACGGAGCGGACCGTGGACGACACCCCCGACGCGCAGGCGCTGGACGTCGTGGTCATGGGGCGCAGCGGCGTCGACGTCTACCCCCTGCAGGTCGGGGTGGGCCTCGAGGACGTCGAGAGCTTCGGCAAGTACCTGGGCGGCAGCGCGGCCAACGTCGCCGTCGCCGCGGCCCGGCTCGGGCACTCCCCGGCGCTGGTCACCGGCGTCGGCGACGACCCCTTCGGGCGCTTCGTGCGCCGGGCGCTGCGCGAGCTGGGGGTGGACGACCGGTTCGTCGTCGTCGACCCCGACCACCCGACGCCGGTCACCTTCTGCGAGGTCTTCCCGCCCGACGACTTCCCGCTGTACTTCTACCGCCGCCCCACCGCGCCGGACCTGCAGCTGCGTCCCGGGGACCTGGACCTCGACGCGGTCCGCGGCGCGCAGCTGTTCTGGGCGACGGTCACCGGGCTGTCGGAGGAGCCGAGCCGCTCGGCGCACCACGCCGCCTGGCAGGCCCGGGGCCGCCGCCGGCACACCGTGCTCGACCTCGACTACCGGCCGGTGTTCTGGTCCTCCCGGGAGGAGGCCGCCGGGCAGGTCCGCGCCGCCCTCCCCCACGTCACGGTCGCCGTCGGGAACCGGGAGGAGTGCGAGGTCGCGACCGGTGAGACCGACCCCGACCGGGCCGCCGACGCGCTCCTGGCCGCCGGGGTCGAGCTGGCCGTGGTCAAGCAGGGACCGGCGGGCGTCCTCGGCAGGACGCGCACCGAGCGCGTCGTGGTCCCGCCCACCCCGGTCGACGTCGTCAACGGCCTCGGCGCCGGCGACGCCTTCGGCGGGTCCCTCGTCCACGGGCTCCTCACCGGCCTGCCGCTGGAGCAGCTGCTGCGCGAGGCCAACGCCGCCGGCGCGATCGTCGCCTCGCGGCTGGAGTGCTCGACCGCGATGCCCACCGCCGCCGAGGTGGCCGCGCACCTCGCCGCCCACCGCTCGCCCGTCCCCACCCCCCGGCTGGAGGGCACCCGTGTCTGACACCGCCCTGGTCCCCGACGTCGGGACGCCCCGGCCGCTGTGCACGACCTACGCCGAGGTCACCGAGCTGCGCAGCCGCACCCCGCAGGCGATCGGCCGCGCCCTGGCCACCCGCCGCCGGCGGCCCGCCTTCCTCCCCGACGACGGCCGGCTGATGCTCGTTGCCGCCGACCACCCCGCCCGCGGGGCGCTGTCGGCGCAGGGCCGGCCCACCGCGATGCACAGCCGCACCGAGATGCTCGACCGGCTGCGCGCCGCGCTCGCCCGCCCCGGCGTCGACGGGCTGCTGGCCACCGCCGACGTCGCCGAGGACCTGCTGCTGCTCGGCGCGCTGGAGGACAAGGTCGTCGTCGCGTCGATGAACCGGGGCGGCCTGGCCGGCTCGGTGTTCGAGATGGACGACCGGATGACCGGCTACGACGTGCAGGGCGTCGCCGACGCCCGGTTCGACGCGGCCAAGATGCTCAACCGCTTCGACCTCGACGACCCGGCCACGGTCGTGTCGATGGAGGCGGCCGGCCGCGCGGTGACCGCACTGGCCCGCGCCGGGCTGGTGGCGGTGCTCGAGCCGTTCCTGTCGCGGCGGGTCGACGGGCGGGTGGTCAACGACCTGTCCACCGACGCGGTCGTCAAGAGCGTGCACGTCGCCCAGGGACTGGGCGCCACCTCCGCCTACACCTGGCTCAAGCTGCCGGTGGTCGCGGAGATGGAGCGGGTCGCGGACGCGACGACGCTGCCGACCCTGCTGCTCGGCGGCGACCCCTCCCGCCGGCCCGAGGAGACCTACGCCCAGTGGCGCGACGCGCTCGCGCTGCCCCCGGTGCGCGGGCTGGTCGTCGGCCGGACGCTGCTCTACCCACCCGACGACGACGTCGAGGCCGCGGTGGACACCGCCGTCGCGCTCGTCCACGGAGGGAGCCGGCCGTGACCGCCACCACCCCCAGGACCACCGCACCCGACACCCGCTCCCTGCACCTGCCCGCCGGGACGGCCGCCACCGGCCCCTACGCCCTCGAGGTCACCCCCGAGTCGGCCGGCTGGGGCCACTCCGGGCTGCGCGTGCTCGAGCTGCCCGCCGGTGGCCGGCACGTCCTCGACACCGGCCCCGACGAGGTCGTCGTCGTCCCGCTGGAGGGCGGGCTGACCGTCGCCTGCGACGGGGAGGTGCTGACCCTCACCGGCCGCAGCTGCGTCTTCGCCGGGCCGACCGACTTCGCCTACCTGCCCCTCGGGGCCACCGCCGAGCTGTCCAGCCGCAACGGCGGGCGGTTCGCGCTGTGCAGCGCCCGGGCGCGCCGCCGGCTCCCGGTCCGGTACGGCCCGGCCGCCGGCGTGCCGGTCGAGCTGCGCGGCGCCGGACGGTCCAGCCGGCAGGTGCACAACTTCGCCACCGCCGGGGTGTTCGAGGCCGACTCGCTGATCGCCTGCGAGGTGCTCACCCCGGGCGGCAACTGGTCGAGCTGGCCGCCGCACAAGCACGACGAGACCTCCGCCGAGGAGAGCGAGCTCGAGGAGGTCTACTACTTCGAGGTCGCCTCCGGCCCGGAGGGGCAGCCGGGCCTGGCCTACCACCGCGTGTACGGCACCGCCGAGCGGCCGATCGACGTGCTCGCCGAGGTCCGCGACCGCGACGTCGTCCTGGTGCCGCACGGCTGGCACGGCCCCTCGATCGCCGCCCCCGGGCACGACCTCTACTACCTCAACGTCATGGCCGGCCCCGGCCCCGAGCGGGCGTGGCGGATCGTCGACGACCCCGCGCACGCCTGGGTCCGCGGCACGTGGGCCGGCGAGGACGTCGACCCCCGGCTGCCGCTGCCCACCCCCCGCCCCGACCCGGAGGGAGCGTCCCCGTCGTGAGCCAGACCCCGCCGCAGCCCCGCCCCGGGACCGCCCGGATGACCGTCGCCCAGGCGGTCGTGCGGTTCCTCGCCCAGCAGTCCACCGAACGCGACGGGCAACGGCAGCGGCTGTTCGCCGGCTGCCTGGGCATCTTCGGCCACGGCAACGTCGCCGGCCTCGGCCAGGCCCTGCTGCAGGCCGAGGTCGACACCCCGGGGGCGCTGCCCTACGTGCTCGGCCGCAACGAGCAGGCGATGGTGCACACCGCGGTCGCCTACGCCCGCGCGAAGGACCGGCTGCAGACCTGGGCGGTCTCCCCCAGCGTGGGCCCCGGCTCGACCAACATGCTCACCGGCGCCGCCCTGGCGACGATCAACCGGCTCCCGGTGCTGCTGCTGCCGGCCGACACGTTCGCCACCCGCGCGGCCGGCCCGCTGCTGCAGGAGCTCGAGCGCCCCGACAGCGGCGACGTCACGGTCAACGACGCCTTCCGCCCGGTGTCGCGGTACTTCGACCGCGTCTGGCGGCCCGAGCAGCTGCCCGGCGCGCTGCTCGGCGCGATGCGGGTGCTCACCGACCCGGCCGAGACCGGCGCGGTCACCCTCTGCTTCCCGCAGGACGTGCAGGCCGAGGCCTTCGACTGGCCGGTGGAGCTGTTCGCCCCGCGCACCTGGCACGTGGGCCGGCCGGTGCCCGAGCGCGCCGCGCTGCAGCGCGCCGTCGAGGTCGTCCGCTCCGCCCGGCGGCCGCTGGTCGTCGCCGGCGGAGGCGTCATCTACTCCTCCGCCACGGGGGCGCTGGACGCCTTCGCCACCGCCACCGGCATCCCGGTCGCGCAGACCCAGGCCGGCAAGGGCGCGCTGCCCTTCGACCACCCGCAGTCGGTCGGCGCCATCGGGTCCACCGGCACCACCGCCGCCAACGCGCTGGCCCGCGAGGCCGACGTCGTCATCGGCATCGGCACCCGGTACCAGGACTTCACCACCGCCTCCCGCACCGCGTTCGCCGACCCCGGCGTGCGCTTCGTCAACGTCAACGTCGCGGGGATGGACGCCGCCAAGCACGCCGGCGTCACCGTGCAGGCCGACGCCCGCGAGGCGATCACCGCCCTCGGCGAGGCGCTGGCCGGCTGGTCGGTCGACGACGCCTACCGGGCCCGCACCGCCGAACTCGCCGCCGCGTGGGAGGCGACCGTCGAGGCGGCGTACCACCCGGCGGTCCCCAGCGCGGGCGAGGGCGGCCGGCTCACCCAGAACGAGGTCATCGGGATCGTCAACGAGGTGTCCGCGCCGCGCGACGTGGTGGTGTGCGCCGCCGGCTCCATGCCCGGGGACCTGCACAAGATGTGGCGGGTCCGGGACCCCAAGGGCTACCACGTCGAGTACGGCTACTCGTGCATGGGCTACGAGATCCCCGGCGGCATCGGCATCCGGATGGCCGGCCCCGACCGCGACGTCTTCGTGATGGTCGGCGACGGCTCCTACCTGATGATGCCGACCGAGCTGGTCACCGCCGTGCAGGAGGGCGTCAAGATCGTCGTCGTCCTGGTGCAGAACCACGGCTTCGCCTCGATCGGCGCCCTGTCCGAGTCCCTCGGGTCCCAGCGGTTCGGCACCCGGTACCGCTACCGGTCGGACTCCGGCCGGCTCGACGGCGGGGTGCTGCCGGTCGACCTGGCCGCCAACGCCGCCAGCCTCGGCGTCGACGTCCTCTCCGCCCAGGACGGCCCGAGCCTCGAGGCCGCCCTGCGCAAGGCCAAGGCGAGCGACCGGACGACGGTCGTGCACGTCGAGACCGACCCGCTGGTCGACGCCCCCTCCAGCGAGTCGTGGTGGGACGTGCCGGTCAGCGAGGTGTCCACGCTCGAGAGCACCCGGCGCGCCCGCGCCGTCTACGAGGGCCGGAAGGCGCGCCAGCGGTCCCACCTCGTCCCCACCCAGCCCTGACCCCCGAGACCGGAGGAGACCCGATGACACAGCAGCACGGCGGCGCGCGGATCCGGGTGGGCTCGGCTCCCGACTCCTGGGGCGTGTGGTTCCCCGACGACCCCGAGCAGGTGCCCTGGCGGCAGTTCCTCGACGAGGTCAGCGCCTGCGGCTTCGAGTGGATCGAGCTGGGCCCCTACGGCTACCTGCCCACCGACCCCGCGCGGCTGTCCGACGAGCTCGCCGCCCGCGGCCTGCGGGTGTCGGCCGGCACCGTCTTCGAGCACCTGCACCGGCCCGACTCCTGGGACGCGGTGTGGAGCCAGGTGCGCGACGTCGCCGCGCTGACGGAGGCGCTGGGCGGCACGCACGTCGTCGTCATCCCGGACACCTTCCGGGACCAGAAGACCGGCGCCGACGTCGAGTCGCGGCACCTCACCCCCGAGCAGTGGACGGCGAAGACGACCGGCGTGACCCGGCTCGGGAGGGCGGTGCAGGAGGAGTACGGCCTGTCGATCGCCTTCCACCCGCACGCGGAGACCCACGTGGGCCGGCAGCGGGACATCGAGCGGTTCCTCGCCGACACCGACCCGCGGTACGTGCCGCTGTGCCTGGACACCGGGCACGTCAGCTACTACCGCGGCGACAACCTCGGGCTGATCGAGACGTACCCCGACCGGATCGGCTACCTGCACCTCAAGCAGGTCGACCCGGCCGTCGTCGACGAGGTGCTCGCCAAGGACATCGACTGGCCGCAGGCGGTCCGGATGGGCGCGATGACCGAGCCCCCGAACGGCGTCCCGGCCTACCCGCCGCTGTTCGAGGCGATCGAGCGGCACGGGCTGGACGTCTTCGCGATCGTCGAGCACGACCTGTACCCCTGCCCGCCGGACGTGCCGCTGCCGATCGCGCGGCGCACCCACCGCTACATCGGCAGCTGCGGCTCCCCGTCGCTGCGGATCGGCGCCCCGAAGGCACCCGCCGCCGGATCGGAGGCCCGGGCGTGACCACCGCCGAGACCCGCGCCGGGGCGCTCCCGGAGCTCGCCGACGTCCCCGCCCGCGACCTGCGGGTCGCCGTCCTCGGCGTCGGGATGATGGGCGCGGACCACGTCGCCCGGCTGCACAGCCGCATCTCCGGCGCCACGGTGGCCGCGGTCAGCGACGCGTTCCCGGAGAAGGCGGAGCAGGTGGCCGGCACGGTGCCCGGCTGCCGGGTGGTCGGCGACCCGCTGGCCGCCGTCGCCGACGACGACGTCGACGCCGTCCTCGTCGCCACCCCCGGCCAGTTCCACGAGGAGCAGGTGCTCGCCTGCATCGAGCACGGCAAGCCGGTGCTGTGCGAGAAGCCGCTCACCATGGACGCCGGGAGCTCGCTGGCCGTCGTCCGGGCGGAGGACGCGTACACCGCCCGCACCGGCCGGCGGCTGGTGCAGGTCGGCTTCATGCGCCGGTTCGACCCCGAGTACGCCGAGCTCGCGGCGCTGGTCCGCTCCGGCGCGCTCGGCGAGCCGCTGGTGGTGCACTGCGCGCACCGCAACGCGGCCGTCCCGCCGCACTTCACCAGCGAGATGATGGTCAACGACTCGGTGGTGCACGAGGTCGACGTCGCGCGGTTCCTGCTCACCGAGGAGATCGCCGCGGTCACCGTGCTGCGGCCGCGGGCCACCCGGCACGCCGTCCCGGGCCAGTCCGACCCGCTGCTGGTGCTGCTGGAGACCACCGGCGGCCGGCTGGTCGACGTCGAGTGCTTCGTCAGCACCGGCGTCGGCTACGAGGTGCGCACCGAGGTGGTCGGCGAGGACGGCAGCGCCCTGATCGGCCTCGACCTCGGCCTGGTGCGGCAGCGCGGCGGGCCGGCGGGCGCCACCCGGTCGACCGGGGTGGCGCCGGACTTCCGGCAGCGGTTCGGGCGGGCCTACGACATCGAGGTGCAACGCTGGGCCGACGCCGCCCGCCGCGGCGACGTCGACGGCCCCGGCGCGTGGGACGGCTACGCCGCCCAGGCGGTGTGCGCCGCCGGGGTGGAGGCGCTGCGCACCGGGCGGCGCACCGAGGTCCGGCTGGAGCCGCGGTGAGGATCGCCCTGGACCCGCAGATGCTGCGGACCACCCCGCTGCTGGAGCTGCCCGACGTCGTCGCCTCGATGGGCTACGAGTGGATGGAGCTGTCCCCCCGCGAGGACTTCGTCCCGTTCTTCAAGCACCCCCGCGTCGACCTCGCCACCGTGCGGGCGTTCCGGTCGCGGCTGGCCGACGCCGGCGTCGGCGTCACCTCGGTGCTGCCGGTCATGCGCTGGTCGGGCCCGGGCGAGGTCGAGCGGCAGGCCGCCGTCCGGTACTGGAAGCGGGCGGTCGAGATCACCGTCGAGCTCGGGGTGGACACGGTGAACTCCGAGTTCAACGGCCGGCCCGAGGCGCCGGAGCTCGCCGAGGCGATGTTCTGGCGGTCGATGGAGGAGCTGCTGCCGGTCCTCGAGCGCGAGGGCGTCCGGCTCGCCCTCGAACCGCACCCCGACGACTTCATCGAGCTCGGCCACCCGGCGGTCGACATGGTCCGCGCCATCGACTCGCCGTGCGTGTCGTTCCTCTACTGCACGCCGCACACCTTCCACCAGGGCGACGACGCGGCCGGGATCGTCGCGCACGCCGGCGACCTGCTCACCCACGTGCACGTCGCCGACTCGATGGACCACCGCGCCTCCGACGGGCTGCGCTACATCACCAACCCGCCGGGCACCACCACCCGCGTCCACCAGCACATGGAGATCGGCCGCGGCGACGTCGACTTCGACGCGGCCTTCGCCGCGCTGGCCGGGATCGGCTTCGACGGCGTCCTCACCACCTGCGTCTTCGGGTGGGACGACCAGGCCCGCGAGTCCGGCACCCGGATGCTCGCGGCCATCCGCGAGCTGGTCACCAAGCACTTCCCCGACGGCACCCTCCCCTGAGGGGCCCTCCCCCGAGGAGCAGAGACCATGCCCACGCACATCCCCCACTGGATCGACGGCGCCCGCCGCGACGGGACCAGCGGCCGCACCGGCGAGGTGACCGACTCCGCCACCGGCGAGGTCACCGGCGCGGTCGCCCTGGCCTCGGCCGAGGAGGTCGACGCCGCCGTCGCCGCGGCGGCCGCCGCCTTCCCCGCCTGGCGGGACACCTCGCTGGCCAAGCGCACCGCGGTGCTGTTCCGCTTCCGCGAGCTGCTCAACGCCCGCAAGCCCGAGCTCGCCGCGATCATCACCGCCGAGCACGGCAAGGTCCTCGACGACGCCCTCGGCGAGGTGTCCCGCGGCCAGGAGGTCGTCGAGTACGCCTGCGGCGTGCCCTCGCTGGTCCGCGGCGGGTTCACCGAGAACGCCTCGACCGACGTCGACGTGCACTCCGTCCGCCAGCCGCTCGGCCCGGTCGCGGTGATCAGCCCGTTCAACTTCCCGGCGATGGTCCCGATGTGGTTCTTCCCCATCGCGATCGCCACCGGCAACACCGTCGTCCTCAAGCCCAGCGAGCAGGACCCCTCCGCGGCGATCTGGATGGCCGAGCTGTGGAAGGAGGCCGGCCTGCCCGACGGCGTGTTCAACGTCGCCCAGGGCGACAAGGTCGCCGTCGACCGGCTGCTCGAGCACCCCGACGTCAAGGCGGTGTCCTTCGTCGGGTCGACGCCCATCGCCCGCTACGTGTACGAGACCGGCACCCGGCACGGCAAGCGCGTGCAGGCCCTCGGCGGCGCGAAGAACCACATGGTCGTGCTGCCCGACGCCGACCTCGACCTCGCCGCCGACCAGGCGGTGAACTCCGGCTTCGGCTCCGCCGGCGAGCGGTGCATGGCGATCAGCGCCGTGCTCGCCGTCGGCGGGGTCGGCGACGACCTGGTCGCCCGGATCGCCGAGCGCACCCGCACGCTGCGGACCGGGGACGGCCGCAAGGGCTGCGACATGGGCCCGCTGATCAGCAGGCGGCACCGGGACCGCGTCGAGTCCTACGTCGCGGCCGGCGAGCGGGAGGGCGCGAAGGTCGTCGTCGACGGCCGGCAGGTGCAGCCCGACGGCGCCGAGGAGGGCTTCTGGCTCGGCCCGACGCTGGTCGACCACGTCGAGCCGCACATGAGCGTCTACACCGACGAGATCTTCGGGCCCGTGCTGTCGGTGCTGCGGGTGGACACCTACGAGCAAGCCGTCGAGCTGGTCAACCGCAACGAGTACGGCAACGGGACGGCGATCTTCACCAACGACGGCGGGGCGGCCCGGCGGTTCCAGCACGAGGTGGAGGTCGGGATGATCGGCATCAACGTGCCGATCCCGGTGCCGATGGCGTACTACTCCTTCGGCGGGTGGAAGAACAGCCTGTTCGGCGACTCCCACGCCCACGGTGCCGAGGGCGTGCACTTCTACACCCGGGGCAAGGTCATCACCTCCCGCTGGCTGGACCCGAGCCACGGCGGCCTGAACCTGGGCTTCCCGCAGAACGCCTGAGCGGGCGCCCGCCGTCCGGGTCAGTGGTGGGAGGCGCGCCGGCCGAGGGAGTCCACGGGGGTCGCGCCGGGGCGGGTCCACTGCGGCACCGGGCGGCTGGTCGGGCCCCAGGCGGCGTTCCCGTCGGCGTCCGAGCGCCAGTACCAGCAGGTCGGCGCGCCGTGCCCGCCGACCGGTGAGCCGACCTGCGGGGCCGCGGGCCAGCCCTCGGGGACGTCCTCCCACGCCTCGCGGCGGCCGTAGGGGGTCATGTCGAGCAGGCCGAGCGTCCCGTCGGCCGGCTCGTTGCCCCGGCCGGTCGTGGAGTAGGTGAGGAAGACCCGGTCGCCGTCGCGCAGGTAGCAGGACAGGTGCCCCTCCTCCGTGGCGACCCGCTCCTCCACGCCCCGCACCGAGAACCAGGGCTGGGTGTGGCCCATGAACGCGACGAAGGGCGCCACCTCGTCCCAGGCGCCGGAGGTGAGGACGGCGAACGAGACGCCGCGGGCGGTGAGGTAGACGGTGTCGCGCAGGTGCCAGAGGTTGAAGGTGCAGCCCTCGCACTGCCCCTGGTGCGGCGCGCCGTCGTACCACATGGAGTGGTAGACGAGGAGCTCGTCGCGGCCCTGGAACAGCTCCCGGAACGGGACCGGGCCGTCGGGTCCGACGACCTCGGCCGCGCCGTCGACCTCCACCATCGGCAGCCGGCGGCGGGCCGCGGCGATGGCGTCGCCCTCGCGGGTGTGCGCCTTCTCGCGCACCAGGAGCTCGTCCCGCGCGGCCTGCCAGGTGGCCCGGTCGACGACGGGCGGGCGGCCGGGCGGCGCGGGGGCCGGGCGGTCCGGGGTGGTCGTCATGGCGTCCTCCGGGGGATCTCGTCACCGACGCTTCCCAGGGAGGACCCGCGCCCCGGCCGGGACTCATCGCGACGGGAGCCCCCCCTACCGGCGGGCGCGGGCCACCGCCTCGGTGAGGTCGCCGCGCCACGGGTCGCCGTGGCCGGGGACGAGCAGGTCGGCCGGCAGCGCGGCGAGGGCGCCGAGGGAGTCCCGGGCGCGGTCCGGGGAGGCGGTGAAGAACCCCGGCAGCAGCTGCGGCCCGCGCACCCGCGACGTCGGGTGGCCGGTGACCAGCGCGTCGCCGGTCGCCACCACCCCGTGCCGGGGGAACAGGTAGGCGGTGTGGCCCGAGGTGTGGCCGGGCGTGGGCACGGGGACCGGCCCGCCCGGGAGGTCCAGCGGGCCGCCGCCCGGGCCGCCGCCCGTGCCGGCGTCCGGGCCGCCGCCGGGGAACGGCCGCGCCGCGGCCACGACGGGGTGCGCGGTCGCCCCGGCCCGCACGATGGACAGCGCCCACCGGGCGACCCGCGGCCGCCAGGCCCGGACGGCGACGTCGAGCGGCGTGGCCTGCTCGCGGCGCTCCCCGCGGGCGTTCGGCAGCTCGTCCGGGTGCACGAGCACGGGGGTGCCCGGCGCGAGGGCGGACAGCCCGCCGACGTGGTCGACGTGCGCGTGCGTGACCAGGACGGCGCGCACGTCCTCCAGGCGGGAGCCCAGGGCGCGGACGGCGTCGGCGAGGCTCGCGGCGTCGCCCGGGTACCCGGCGTCGACCACGGTCAGGTCGCGGCCGTCGCGGACCAGTACCCGGTTCACCGCGGTGCCCGGCACGCAGAAGACGTCCTCGGTGACCTCGTGCACCGGCGCTCCCTCCCCCGCCCGGACGGTAGCGCCGCAGGGGTTGTCCGGCCGCCCGGCGGGGGTGTCGACTGGCCGGGCCGTCGGAGGGAGGGAGCCGGTGGGACGCCGACCCCGCAACGGGCTGCAGCAGGAGCTGCTGCGGCTGCTGCGCCCGCCGGACCCGCGGCGGGAGCGGCTGCTGAGCGAGCGGGTGGCGCCCACGCTGGCCGCCGTCGCCGACCGGATGTCCGGGCGGCCGGCCGACGAGGTGGCCGCCGCGCTGGAGGCCGCGGTCCGGGACGCCGGCGGCACGCCGGACCGGGCGGCGCTGCGGGAGCTCGCGGTGGAGGTCGAGGCCGGCGACAACCCGTTCGCCTGAGGGGCCGGACGGTGGGACGCTCGATGGCGGAGGGGTGCTCCCCCGTTCTCCGCCCCGGCCGAGGTGAGGCCCGATGTCCGACGCGGCGATCCGCCGGCTGAGCGCGGCCGGCCTGGGGGCCTGCCTCCTGCTGGCCGGCTGCGCCGGCGACCCGGGCGCCGACCCCGCCCCGGCGGCGGCTCCGGCGACGCGCGCCCCCGACTGGCGGAACACCACCTACACCGTGACGTGCGACGGGGTCGTCCCGGACGGGTTCGCGGCGCCCCTGCGGGACGGCTCGGCGCGGGTGGCCGCCGAGGCGGGTCCCTACGACTGGTTCGACGTCTCCCTCGGGGCCGCGGTCAGCGGGGACGTCGACGGCGACGGCCGGCCGGACGCCGTCGTCCTGCTGCGGTGCTCCCCGCAGCCGTCGAACGGGATCGTCGAGGAGGTGCACGTCCTCGACGCCGACGGCCGCCCGCTCGCCGTGCTGCCGAGCCCGCGCACGCTGCCGCGGGCCGACGTCCTGCCCCCCGTCTACGACCCGGACGGGCTCTCGGTCGAGGACGGCCGGGTGGTCGCGGTCATGCGGGTGTACGAGCCGGGTGACACCCACGCCGGCGGGCCGTCGGGGCGGATGACCGTCCGCTGGCAGTGGGACGGCGGGGAGCTCGAGCGGCTCCCCTAGACCCGCCGGTCAGGCGGAGGCGAACAGCGCCCGGTGCGCCTGGCGCCCGAGGAGCTCGGCGGCGAGGCTCTCGCCGGCGCCGCGGCCCTCGATCAGGGCGGCGAGCTCGTCGCGGTCGGCGGTGGTGGCGTAGTCGGCCAGCTCGCGCTCGAGGGCGCGGCGGGACCGCTGCCACACCGAGCCGCGGCGGGAGGGGGTGAGGAGGGTGGTCATGGCGGTTCTCCGTGCTGCGTCTGCGTCGTCGTCTCTCCGTACCGACTCCATCGTCCTCGCGTGCGGCGCGCCGGTCCCCCTCCGGGGCTGTGAGTGTCGGCACCGTGACGGGACGCACCCGCGGGGCCGTCAGCGGCCGACGAGCGTCGTCTCGAAGTCGTAGCGGGACGCGCGGTACACGTGCCGGCCGAGCTCCACCGGCCCGCCCTTGTCGTCGAACGCCGTCCGCTCCATGGTCAGCAGCGCCGCCCGCGGCGGCTCCTCCAGCAGCCGGGCCTCGTCGGCCCGGGCCAGGCGCGCGCCGATCCGCTGGTGGGCGACCCGCAGGTGCACCCCCTGCGCGCGCAGGTACTGGTAGAGGCCCCGCTCGGTGAGGTCCTCCACCGACGGGTCGAACCGGCCGGGCAGGTGGTTGGTCATCAGCGCCAGCGGCTCGCCGTGCGAGCGGCGCAGCCGGCGGACCACCACGATCTCCTCCCCCGGCGCCAGGTCGAGCTCCCCGGCGACGTCGGCCGGCGCGGGCCGCCGCTCCAGGGACAGCACCTCGGTCGTCGGCGCCTCGCCGGCGCGGGACAGGTCGTCGTAGAGGCTGGTGAGCTCCACCGACCGGCGGACGTGCGGCTGGATCACCTGGGTGCCGACGCCGCGCTTGCGGACCAGCAGCCCCTTGTCGACCAGCTCCTGCACCGCGCGGCGGACCGTCGGCCGGGACAGCCCGTAGCGCTGGGCGAGCAGCAGCTCGTTCTCCAGCCGCGAGCCCGGGGGCAGCGAGCCGCCGGTGATCGCCCCCTCGATGGCCTGCGCCAGCTGGAAGTACAGCGGCGTGGGGCTCGACCGGTCGATGTCGAAGGTGAGCACGTCTGCCTCCCGGGAAGCGAGTTCCGCGGGTCGGTCCGGAGGACCCGCCTCCCGCGTCCCCGATGATCGCACCCGACGGGTCACGTCCTGTCGTCCCCTCATCGGGGGAGCCGGACATCAGGACGTCCGGACAAAGACCGTCAGGCGTAGGCGGCGCGGAACGCCGCCAGCGCGTCGTCCGGGTCGCCGGACGCCCAGCCCTCCAGCGCGACGACGCCGTCGTAGCCGAGCCGGACCAGCGCCGCCGCGACCGCCTCGTGGCGGATCTCCCCCGTGCCCGGCTCGCACCGCCCCGGGACGTCGGCCACCTGCACCTCGCCGACCAGCGGCAGCGCCCGCTCCACCAGCGCGACGAGGTTCCCCTCGCCGATCTGCGCGTGGTAGAGGTCGAGGTTGAGCCGCAGGTGCGGGCTGCCCACCGCCTCGACCAGCGCGATCGTGTCCGCCGCCCGGGCGAACGGGGTGCCCGGGTGGTCCACGGCGGTGTTGAGGTTCTCCAGCGTGAACACCCGCCCGGCCCGCTCGCCGAGCTCCGCCAGCCGGGTGAGGGTACGGGCGGCGGTCAGCCACATCGCCGGGGTCACCACGGCCGCGGGGACGACGGGCAGCCCGCGGGCGTCCAGCCCGGTGCCGTGCACGTTCAGCCGCGGGCAGTCCAGCCGCTCGGCGGCGGCCACCGAGCGCCCGGCGGTGCGCAGCAGCTCGGCCGCGCCGTCGTCGTCGGCGAGGGTGCCGGTGACGTAGCCGGTCATCGAGGAGAACGTGGCGCCGGTGGCGGCGAGCGCGCCGAGGTCCTTCGCCGTCCAGTCCCAGATCTCGACCTCGAGGCCGGCGGCGGCGATCCGCCGCACCCGCTCGGGGAACGGCAGGTCGAGGAAGAGCATCTCCGCCGACGCCGCCAGCCGGTACCGGCTCACTTCTCCACCTCGGCGGTCCGCACCGGCCGGCCCGCGCGGACCGACTCCGCGGCGGCCAGCGCGATCGCCAGCGCCGCGCGGGCGTCCTCCCCGGTGACCGGGGGCCGCGTCCTGCCGCGGACGGCGTCGACGAACGCGGCGAGCTCGGCGGTGTACGCGTCGCCGAACAGCTCCTGGTCGCCGCGCACGGTGTCCACGAGCCGGCCGCCGGCGCCGGAGAACACCATGCCGGTGCGGCGGCCGTCGCCCATGGTGGCCATGCCGCCGGAGCCGAGCACCTCGCCGCGGACGTCGTAGCCGTAGGCCGCCTCGAAGCAGGCCTCGGCCACCCCCATCGCGCCGTCGTCGAAGCGGACGACGACGACCGCGGTGTCCAGCAGCCCCCGGTCCCGCCAGGCGGGCTCGACCAGCGCGTCGGCGACGGCGTGCACCTCCACGACCTCCGCGCCCGGGTGCAGGAACCGCAGCGTGTCGAAGTCGTGGATCAGGGTCTCCAGGAAGACGGTGTCCGGCCGCACCCGGGCCGGGACGAAGCCGCCCGGGTCGCGGGTGAGCGAGCGCAGCAGCCGCGGCGCGCCGAGCGTGCCGTCGTCCAGCAGCGCCCGGGCGGCGGCCCAGTCCGCGGCGAAGCGGCGGTTGAAGCCCACCTGCAGCACCACGCCGGCGGCGCGGGCGGCGTCGATCGCGCGGTCGGCGTCGGCCAGCGTCACCGCCATCGGCTTCTCGCAGAACACGTGCCGGCCGGCGGCCGCGGCGGCGACCACGAGGTCGGCGTGCGCGCGGGCCGGCGCGGCGACGACGACGGCGTCGACGTCCGGGTCGTCCCACACCTGCGCCGCATCGGTGTAGGCCCGGCCCGCGCCGAGCACGCCGGTCAGGTACTCGGCCGCGCCCTGGGCGGGGTCGGCCACGGCCACCAGCCGCGCGGACGGCAGCCGCCGGGCCAGGGTCTGCGCGTGGTAGGCGCCCATCCGCCCCGACCCCAGGAGGGCGACGCCCAGCGGGCCGGCGGTCACAGGTCCAGCACCGGACGCGGGCCCGCGGCACGGGAGACGCAGATCATCGTGCAGTCGCCGGCCTGCCGCTCGTCGTCGCTGAGCACCGAGTCGCGGTGGTCGGGGCTGCCCGCGAGCACCGCCGTCTCGCAGGTGCCGCAGGTGCCCTCCGCGCAGGAGGACAGCACCCCGACCCCGGCCGCCTCCACCACCGACAGGATCGAGCGGTCCACCGGCACGGGCAGGGTCGGCTCGCTGCGCTGCAGCACCACCTCGAACGGCTCGCTCCGCACCGGCCCGGTCGGCGGCCGCGGCGCGAACCGCTCCACGCGCAGCGACCGCGCGGGCCAGCCGGCGACCGCCTCGAAGCGGGTGAGCACGTACCAGCCCCAGCGCTCGCTGTGCCACACCGGCGCCTCGTCGCGCATCCGGCGGTACAGGCCGAAGGGGTCGGACGTGTAGAGGTCCGGCCGGAAGGGGTCGTGGTCGATCGCGGTGGCGGTGCGGGTGGGGGTGGTCGTCACGGCGGGCTCCCTGCCTCGTGCGGTGGGCGTCGTACGGGCGGTGCCGTCGCCGGTCCCGCCGGGCCGACGCGGGCGTGCGGCGTCGCCCCGGCGTCCGTCGGGTCCGGCGGCGGGGGGAGGCTGGGCACGGGCCGGCCCTCCCCCGCGCGGGACCGCGCGGAGGGGAGCCGGGGTGCCGTCAGCGCTTGAGCTCGTGCGACAGCTCGGCGAGCTCCTGGCCGCCGGCCATCTCGCCGGTGAGCTCCTCGAGGGTGACCTCGGCGCGCTTCTTGTCCAGCACCCGCCGGCCCAGCTTCAGGATCACGAAGTGGTCCCCGACCATGAAGGCGTGGTGCGGGTTGTGGGTGATGAACACGACCCCGAGGCCGGCGTCGCGGGCCGCGGCCGTGTACTTGAGCACCACGCCGGACTGCTTGACGCCGAGCGCGGCGGTCGGCTCGTCGAGGATGAGCACGCGCGCGCCGAAGTACACCGCCCGGGCGATGGCCACGCACTGGCGCTGACCGCCCGACAGCGTGCCGATCGGCTGGTTGATGTCCTTGACGACGATGCCCATCTTCTGGAGCTCGGTGTCGGCGATCTCCCGCATGGCCTTGATGTCCAGCGGCGCCATCGGGTACTTCCCCTTGCGGATCTCCGAGCCGAGGAAGAAGTTGCGCCAGACCTCCATGAGGCTCACGACCGCGAGGTCCTGGTAGACGGTCGCGATGCCGGCGTCGAGCGCCTCCCGCGGCGAGCTGAAGTGCCGCTCCTGGCCGTCGACCCGCAGCGTGCCCTCGGTGTGCGGGTGCAGCCCCGAGATGATCTTGATGAGCGTCGACTTGCCGGCGCCGTTGTCCCCGAGGACGCAGGCCACCTCCCCGGCGTTGACGGTCAGGTCGATGCCCTCGAGCGCCCGGATGGCGCCGTAGGACTTGCCGACGTCGTGCATCTCGACCAGCGGCGTGCCGGCCTTCAGGTCGGGCGCGGCGTGTTCGGTGATGGTGTCGGTCATCGTCGTCACTTCCTGCGCTCGGCGTAGTTCTTGACGTAGAGGTTGACCATCACGGCGAGCAGGAGCATCACGCCGAGGAAGGTCCGGAACCAGTTCGGGTCCCAGCCGGCGAAGACGATCCCCTGCGTCGTCATGCCGAAGATGAAGGCGCCGAGGGCCGACCCCACCGCCGAGCCGTAGCCGCCGGTGAGCAGCGCCCCGCCGACCACCGCGGCGATGATGTAGATGAACTCGTTGCCGATGCCGAGGCCGGACTGGACCGAGCTGAAGTTGAACAGCAGGTGCATCCCGAGGAACCAGGCCAGGAACGAGACGCCCATGAACAGGCCGATCTTGACCTTGCGCACCGGGACGCCGACCGCGCGGGCGCTGGCCGGGTTGCCGCCCGAGGCGGTGATCCAGTTGCCGGTGCGGGTCCGCAGCAGCAGCCAGGTGCCCACGGCGACGAACAGCAGCCACCACAGCACCGTGATCTTCACCGTCATGAAGCCGAGGTCGACGTCGGCCGCGAAGACCGTCCTCGCGGCGTCGAAGCCGTCGATGTCGCTCACGTTGGGCGTCGCCACGGTGCCCGTGACGATCTTGGTGACGCCGAGGTTGACGCCCTGGAGGATGAAGAAGGTGCTCAGGGTGATGAGGAAGCTGGGTATCCCCGTCCGCACCACCAGGTAGCCGTTGACGAACCCGATGACGAGCGCGACGGCGAGGCTGAAGACGACGCCCACCCACATGTTCAGGCTGTACTGGTAGGAGAGCATCGCCGAGGCGAGCGCGGCCGTGGTCACCGTGACGCCGGACGACAGGTCGAACTCGCCGCCGATCATCAGCAGCGCGACGCCCACCGCGACGATGCCGATGGTCGAGCTGGCGTACAGCACGGTCGCGAAGGCGGGCAGCGTCCGGAAGGGCGGGGCCACCGCGTAGAAGAAGGCGAAGATCGCGATCGCGGCGGCCAGGGCGCCGACCTCGGGGCGCGCCAGCAGGCGGGAGACCAGCGACCGCTGGGGGCGTGCCTGGACGGCGGCCGACGGCGGCGCCGCCGACGGGGGTGTCGCCACGGATGAGCTCATGTCTGCACTCCTGGAGGGAGGGCGGGGGGAGCCGGGCGGCCCCGGCTCCCCCCGAGCGGGGTTACCGGGTGTTGTTCGCCGCGTACTCGACGATCGGGCCGATGTTCTCCTCGTCGACGATCGACGGGCCGGTGAGGACGGGGCCGCCGCCGCCGATGTCGTTGCCGTTGGTGATGTTCAGCCACAGCGCGGTGACGGCCATGTAGCCCTGCACGTAGGGCTGCTGGTCGACCGAGAACGCGATGTCACCGCTCTGGATCGCCTCGGCCACGTCGGAGTTCAGGTCGAAGGTGACGACCTCGGCCTGGCTGCCGGAGTCGGACTTGGCCTGCTGCGCCGCGAGGGCGATCGGGGCGCCCAGCGTGACGATGTGCGTGATCGCCGGGTCCTGCTGCAACTTGGCCCCGATCGTCTGCTGCACCGCGGGCAGGTCGGCGCCGGGGACGTTGATGTTCTCGGTGGTCGGGAAGGTCTTCGCCACGCCGGCGCACCGGGTCTCGAGCGCGACCTGGCCCTGCTCCTGGATGACGCAGAGGGCCTTGCCGCCGCCCTCCTGGCCGATCCGGGTGCCGACGGTCTGGCCGGCGAGGTCCTCGTTGGACCCGAAGTACATCGGCACGCCGTAGTCGGCGTAGTTGTCGATGCCCGAGTTGAAGGCGACGACGGGGATGCCGGCCTCGATCGCCGACCGCGCCGCCGGCCCGACCGCGTCGGGGAAGGCGAGGGTGACCGCGATGCCGTCGACGCCCTGGTCCACGGCGTTCTGGACGAGGGTGGCCTCCTCGCTGGAGTCCGGGTCGTTCGAGTAGTTGAGCGTGAGGCCGTGGGCCTCGGCGGCGGCCTCCGCGCCGGCGCGGATCTTGTCCCAGAAGGTGTCCCCCGGCGTCTCGTGCGTGATCATCGCGATGGTGTAGTCGCCCTGGTCCGCACCGCCGCCCTCGTTCCGGGCGCCGCCCTCGCTGCTGCACGCGCTCGCGACCACGGCCGTCACGCTCACCGCCACCGCCAGCTGCAGCGACCTGCGGGTCCTCCTCATGGGCGTCTCCTCGTCGGGATGGCCACCCTCCCGGCGGCCGTCGGCCGGTCCAGACGCCGGACCCGGTGTCGCGACGACGTCCTTATGTCTGGACATAGTGACATGTGGAATGTGACATGGGGCACCAGGGGCGTCAAGGGTCCGGCGTGCCCCCGACCGGGACCGCCCGGTCCGCGCGGACCGCCACCCGCTCCCCCCGGGCGGCGGACTCCGCGATCGCGTCGAGCACGTCCGCCGCCCGCACCGCGTCGGCCAGGGTCGCGCCGCGCGGCTCGCCGGTCGCGGCCGCCAGCAGCGCGTCGCGGGCCTCGACGACCTTGAGGTCGTCGAAGCCCATCGGGTTGGCGGGCCCGGGCTGGAAGGCCGCGTACTCCCCCGCCCCGGGACCGACCAGCACGGTGGCGACGGGCTGGTCCTGCGCGAGCGGGCCGCGGCTGACCTGCAGCTCGCCCATCCGGCGGAAGTCCCACGCCAGGCGCCCGGCGCTGCCGTGCACCTCGAAGCCGTAGGCGTTCTGCTCCCCCGCCGCCACCCGGCTGGCCTCCAGCGCCACGCGCGCGCCGGACGACAGCCGCAGCAGCGCGGCGACGTGGTCGTCGTTCTCCACCGGCCCCGGGACGCCGCCGGCCGCCAGCGCGTGTCCCGACGTCGGCCCGGCCGGGCGGGGCCGCTGCGGCACGAACACCGCCGTGTCGGCGAGCACGGACTGGACCTCGTCGCCGAGCAGGTGGCGGACCAGGTCGACGGCGTGCGAGCCGAGGTCGGCGAGGACCCCGCTGCCGCCGCGGGCCCGCTCGTAGCGCCAGGTCAGCGCCCCCTCCGGCGCGGCGGCGTAGTCGCTGAGGAAGGCCACGCGGGCGTGGGTCACCCGGCCGATCTCGCCCGCGGCGACCATCTCCCGCGCCAGCGCGACCGCGGGCACGTTCCGGTAGCTGAGCCCGACGACGCCCTGCACCCCCGCCGCGGCGGCCGCGCCGGCCACCGCGCGGGCGTCGTCGGCGGTCAGGCCCACCGGCTTCTCGATCCACAGGTGCCGGCCGGACCCCGCGACCGCGGCGCCGACCTCCCGGTGCAGCCAGTTGGGCGCGGTGACCGACACGAGTTCCACGCGCGGGTCGGCCAGCACCGCCCGCCACTCCGTGGTCGCCGTCGCGAAGCCGTAGCGGGCGGCGGCGGCCTCGGCGCGGCCGGGGACGTCGTCGGCGACGGTCACCAGCCGCGGGACGACGGGCAGGTCGGGGAAGTGGTGCCCGACCCGGGCGTGCGCGCGGGCGTGCACGGTGCCCATCCAGCCGAACCCGACGACCGCGACCCCGACCGGACGCCCGGTCCCCGGCCCGTTCCCGCCCACGGCACGCCCCCTCGGCCCCGTGAGTGGAAGCGAGCGTAGGCCCGGAGCGGCCCGCCGGGGCCCTCGTCGCCGCCGGGTCGGGGCCGCCGGGTCAGGAGCGGAAGAACAGCCGGACCGTGGTGCCGGCCGGCCCGGTGCGGACCGCGGCGTCGTCGGCCAGGCTCCACGCCAGCCACATCCCCCGCGCGCCGCCGGCGGGGTCGGGGGGCACGTAGCCGAGCGTCTCGTCGGCCAGGCCCGGCCCGCCGTCGGCCACCTCGACGACGAACGCGTCGCCGTCGGTCCAGGTCGACAGCTCCGCGAACGGCGCGGCGCGCAGCGCGTTGACCAGCAGCTCGTGGGCGGCCAGGACGACGTCGCCCAGGCGCGCGCGCCGGCCGGCCGGCAGCAGCACGCTCAGCGCGCGGCGGCCCTGGGCCGGCGACGTCACGGGGAGGACGGCGGCGGTCGCGGGACGCCGGGTCCAGGCCGGCTGCACGGTGCGGAGGAAGCCGGCCGGGTCCTCGTACGCCGGCTGGGGCACCGGGGCGCCGCCGTCCCAGGTCATCGGGTGGGTGCGCGCGACGGCCGCGAGGACGTCGGCGGGCAGCCGCTGGGCGTCGTGCAGGCACAGGCTGTAGTACGGCATCGTGTCGTAGCAGCGGTTGGCCACCGCCTCGAAGCGGCTCCACTCCCGCCCGTCCTCGCGGGCCAGCCACACCGGCTCGGCGGCCAGCCGCCAGCGCGGCGCCTCGGCGCGGAGGGCGCGCAGGTCGTGGTCGTAGGCCTGCAGCGTGCCGTGGCCGCCGCGCCACCAGGTCTCGGCGGCGGCGAAGACCGCCAGCCGGCCGAGGTCGGTCCCCAGCTGCCCGGCGAGCAGGCCGCGCACCCGCTCCCCGGCGACCACGAGCACCGGCTCGTCGCGGCGGAAGCCCTCGAGGAGGAACGGCACCACCCGCTCGACCACCTCGGCGTCGGAGGAGAACACGAACCCCTCGTGGGCGAGGCCGGTGCCGTCCCAGTCACCGGTCGGGCGCAGCCAGGTCACGGTTCCTCCGGGACGAGGTCGAACAGCGCCAGGCAGCGGCGCACGTGCCGGCGCGCCGCCACCGGCCGCAGCTCGATCCCGCGGGCGGCGAGCTCCTGCGCCGCGCCGGCCAGGGCCCGGGCGCCCGCGACGTCGAGGAAGTCGAGGTCCGCGAGGTCCAGCACCAGCTCGCCGGGGGTGTCGCCGGCGACGTCGACCAGGGCGGTCGCCACGTGTGCGGCCTCGGTGAGGTCCACCTCCCCGCGCAGCGCCAGCCGGGGGCCGCGGCCGGAGAGGTGCGCCAGCGGCAGCCGGTCGCCGAGGTGCTGCAGCGGGTGGAGCACGGCGACCGGCCCGAGGACCTCCGGGCCCACCGACGCGTCGTAGAGGCACAGCGCGGTCATCGGGACCGCGCCCATGAGCTCGTCGGCGAGCTGCTCGTAGGCGTGCAGCAGGCGGCGGCCGGGCCGCCCGCCGCGGACCAGCTCGGTGACGTCCGCGGCCACCCGCAGGCCGCTGCGCCCCGCGGCGAGCGCCGCCCGCGTCGCGGCGCGGTAGTGCTCCACCTGCCCGGCGGGGGTGAGGCCGCCCGCGGAGGTGTAGCTGTCGCCGGTGGTCTGCAGGTCGAGCCGGCCGTCGGCGAGGAGCTCGTCCCGGTGCGGCAGCCCCGACACCGCGGCGAGCAGGGCGGACCGCGAGGGGCCGACCACGACCAGCTGCTCGCCGCGCCGGCGGCCCTCCTCGAGGAAGGGCACGACCGCCGCGGCCAGGTCGGCGCCGTCCCCGAAGGACCAGCAGGCGTGGTCCCCCGGCCGGAGTCCGGTCGGGGTGTCCAGACCCTGGGGGGCGGTCACGCCCACGACGCTACCCACCCGGGCACCCGCTGTCAGGCCCCCCGGACGGATCCGTTCCGCCGGCGGACACGACGGCGCCCCTCCGGCCGTCGACCGGAGGGGCGCCGTCCCGCGGGCGCCCGGGGTCACGGCGTGGGCACCGGGGGCTCCTCGCGTCCCGGGAGCCGGACGGGGACCACCGGCCGGGGTGTCGTCCAGTCCCGCTGCGGCTGCCGGTACACGCCCGCCCGGTCCTGCGGCTGCCGGACGGCCCGGGTGAGCAGCCGCGCCCCGCCGGCGGTGAGCAGCACGCCGACGACCAGGGCCGCCCACCCGATGCCGCCCAGCACGGGCGCCTCCGCGCCGATCCGGGCCTCGACGTCCACCCCCGGCGAGCCGTCGGCGTTCATCACCACGAACACCCGGTCGCCGCCGGCCGGGTCCCAGGTCACCGCCTGGGTGCCGGTGCCGGAGGCCTGCGCGGTCCAGAGGTCCTGCCCGGCAGGGGGCTCCGCCGGCGTGCCCCCCGGCAGCGGATCGCCGCCGGTCGCGGGTCCGTCGAAGCCCAGCCCGTCGACGACGGTCCGGGCGACGCCGTCGAGGTACCGCTCGGCGTCGTCGGCGGGGGCGATCCCCACGAAGACGTCGGCGGCGCCGGTCGCGGTCACCTCGAGGCGGGCCTCGCCCAGGGACTCCGGCAGCGGCAGCCAGTCCGGCGCGGCGGCCGGGTCGACGCGGTCGCTCACCAGGGCGGAGCCCTCGGAGCGGAACCCCTCCCACGGCGAGACGACGAAGCCGTCGGACCGCTCGTGGGCGTGCGCCCAGACGACGGTCCCGCCCCCGGCGGCCAGGGCGAGGCCGGGGACCAGGAGGAGGGCGCCGGCGACGCCGGCGCCGACGCGCCGGGCCCGGGTCCTCCGGACGGGAGCGTGCCGGTCCTGGGGGGCCGGCCATCCGGGTGCGCGCTGGGTGTCCATGACGTCCCTCGTTCGCTGTCGGGGGGTCCTGCTGTGTGCGGGACGAGCGTCGGCCCGGTGCCGGGGTGCGCACGAGCCCCGCGCGGGGGCGGTCCCGCTCCCGCGGGGGTGGTCCTCCCGGCGGCGCGCCTCCCTCGCGCGAGGGACCGGCACGACTCCCGCGGGTCTCCCGCCCGGACGCCCGCCGGCGGGACGATGGGAGGTGTCGCCGTCGACCGCCGTGCCCCGGTCCGGGGGGCACGCCCGCCGCCCGTGGGCGGGCACCCGCCTGGACGCGGTGCTCGCCGGCTGCGTGGCCGTCGTGACCGTCGCCCTCGCCCTCGCCGTGCCGGCCGAGCCGCCGTACCAGCCGCCGGACGCGCTCACGCTGGCCGCCGCGGCCGCCGGCCCGCTCGCGCTGCTGTGGCGCCAGACGGCGCCGCTGGCGTCCATGGCCGGGACCGCCCTGGCCATCGTCGCGACGGCGGCCGCCGGCTCGCCGATCGACGTCCTGGCCTGGCCGGCGTGGTTCGCCCTGTTCAGCTGCTTCGCCGTCGGCGGCACCCGGCTCCGCGTGGCCGCCACCGTCGTCGCGGGGCTGGGCGTCGCGGGCTACGTGGCCCTCGACCGCGGCGATCCCCTGGACGCGCTGCCCTCGATCGCCCTGAGCTTCCTCGTCGCCACCGTCGCCGGGGTCCTCAGCAGCCGGACGACCCGGGCGGTGGCCGCCGGGGCGTCGCGGGAGGCGGAGAGCCGCCGCCGGGCGCTGGCGGCCGAGCGCCTGCTCGCCGAGGAACGCGGCCGGCTGGCCCGCGAGCTGCACGACTCGCTGGGACACACGGTCAACGTGGTGGTGCTGCAGGCCGGGGTCGGGCGCCGGGTGTTCGCCGCCAACCCCGCCTACGCGCAGGAGGCGCTGGCGTCCATCGAGACGGCCGGGCGGTCGGCCCTCGACGAGCTCGGCCGGCTGCTCCGGGTGCTCGGGCCCGACGGCGGCGGAGCCCCGGAGCCGTCCGCGCCGACGCCCGCCGACCTGGCGGCGATGGCCGAGCGGGTCCGCGCGACCGGCCGCGAGGTGGAGCTGCGCGCCGACGGCGCCGGGCTGCCCGCGGGGACCGCCCGGGCGGTGTACCGCATCGTGCAGGAGGCGCTGACCAACGCCGTCCGTCACACGCCGGGTGGCCGGATCCGGGTGGAGGTGCGGCGCAGCGGCCCGCAGGTCCTGGTCGAGGTCCTCAACGAGTGCGAGCCGGCGGCCGCCCCGGTGCCCGGGCACGGGCTGGTCAACATGCGGGAGCGGGCGCGGCTGGAGGGCGGCGAGCTCGAGGCCGGGCCGGTGGACGGCGGTTTCCGGGTGCGCGCGGTGCTGCCGGTGGGCGCGGAGGTGCCGTCGTGATCCGGGTGCTGCTGGCCGACGACGACGTCCTCGTGCGCAGCGGGCTGCGGGCACTGCTCGACGCCGAGGAGGACCTCACCGTCGTCGGCGAGGCGGCCGACGGCCGGGAGGCGGTCGAGCGGGCCCGCGCGCTGCACCCGGACGTGGTGCTCATGGACGTCCGCATGCCGAGGCTGGACGGCGTCGCGGCGACCCGGGAGATCACCTCCTGGCCGCGGCGGCCCCGGGTGCTCGTCCTGACCACCTTCGACCTCGACGAGGTGGTCGACGACGCCCTGGAGGCCGGCGCCGACGGCTTCCTCCTCAAGCGGGCGACGCCGGAGCAGCTCGTCGACGGCATCCGCACGGTCGCCACGGGGGACGCCCTCGTCGCGCCGGCCGTCACCCGGCGGCTGCTCGCCGCGTACGCCGGCCGGCGCGCGCCCGACCGGGAACGGCTGCGGCTGGCCGCGCAGCTGACCGGGCGGGAGGCCGAGGTGCTGCGCGCCATGGCCGACGGGCTGTCCAACGCCGAGATCGCGCGCCGGGTGTGGCTGTCGCCGGAGACGGTCAAGACGCACGTGAAGGCGATCCTGGCCAAGCTCGGGGTCCGCGACCGCACGCAGGCCGTCGTGTGGGCCTACCGGACGGGGTTCGTCGACCCGTCGGCGGCCGGGGTCCGGTCCGAGGGGCTCTGACCGCGCTCCTCAGGCGGGTGCGGCCAGCCGGACGGCGTCGACGGCGGCCAGCGCGCCGAGCTCGTCGGCGACCATCCAGATGTCGGCGATCCGGCCGCCGTCGAGGGTGAGGACGTCGACCACCCGCAGCCACAGGTCCCGGCCGGTGGGCGGGAGCGGGCCGGCCGCGGTCTGCAGCGGCCCCACCTGCCGGCCGCCCATCCGGAAGGCGAGCGCCACCCGGTCGCCGTCCTCGACCACGGCGACGACCTGCCGCTCCACCCGCTCGAAGGTGTGCTGCACCGCCCGGGCGCGGGCGACCAGGTCGGCGGCGGTCAGCGGCCGGCCGTTGACCGTGACGGGGTCGGTGTAGACGGCGCGGAACGCCTCCTCCGCGGCGGGTCCCCCGGGCAGCGGCTCGGTCCACAGCCGCAGCAGCCGGTCGACGTCGAAGGCCATCGGGCCGTCACCGCCGGGAGCGCAGGATCATCCCCAGGAGCACGCCGATCAGCAGCACGATCGTGAGGATCAGCCACAACGGCGACGAGACGTCGACGGTGAACAGGTCGACCGTGACCCGGTCCCGGTTCTGCACGATGAACGCGACCGTCACGACGGCGAGGACGAGCGCGAGGACCTGCCCCGACCGGATCCGGCGCCGGGCCGGCCGGGACGAGGGGGCCGCGGGCGGGGTGCTGGCGGGTGACGTCTTGGCCATGGGGGTCCTCCGCCGGTCGGGAGTCGCACGGACGAGGCCGGACGCGCCACCGTCCCGCCGCGGCGGCGGGCGCCGCCTCACCCCGGACGGACGAGGCGGCACCCGCCGGAGCGGCGCCCGACCGTCCCGCCGGGATGACCCCGGGGGCCCGGCCCCGCGGGGCCGGCACCGACCCGCCGATGCCGGGTCGCCGGGCCCGGCAGCCCGGCCAGGGCCACGCGGCGGGGACACCCACCACGCCGGCGACCACGGGGGCGAGGGCGGCGGCGTCCACCCCGCCACGGTGGGCGGCGCGACCGGCGACCGGGCGGCGGCGCGCGACCTCGCGACCTCCGCCCGGCGGCCCGGGACGTCCGCCCCTGACCCGGCGACCGGGAGGAGCCGACGGTGGGACCGTGACCGCCTCGAGGAACGCCCGGCGCCGGCACGCCCTGCTCGCGGCGGGGGGAGCCGGGTACGCGGCCCTGCAGTGGCTGGGCCGGACCGCCGGCACCCACCGCGCCGAGCGCCACCGGCTGCTGCCCGGGGACGGCCTCTGTCGCGATCCGCAGATCGTGACCACGCACGCGACGACCGTCGACGCGCCTCCGGAGCACGTGTGGCCCTGGCTGGTGCAGATGGGCTGGGGTCGCGGACAGTGGTACACCGCCCGCTGGGTGGACCGGCTGCTGTTCCCGCGCAACGGCCCCTCCGCCGACCGGCTCGTCCCGGCGTGGCAGCACCTCGCCGTCGGCGACCGGGTGCTCGACGGCCCGCCGGAGGCGCACTGCGCCTTCACCGTCGCCGAGCTCGCACCGCCCCGGCACCTGGTGCTGCACTCCCGTGAGCACCTGCCGCCCGGGTGGGCGGAGCGGTTCGGTGCCGGGATCGACTGGTCCTGGGCGTTCGTGCTGGACCCCCTCGAGGGTGGGCGCACCCGGTTCCTGTTCCGGACCCGCGCGCGGCTGCGGCCGTGGTGGGTCGCCGCGGCGTACCGGCTCGCCGTCGTACCCGCCGACCTCGTCATGTCGCGGCAGATGCTGCGCGGGGTGCGGTCCCGCGCGGAGCGGACCACGCCGGCCGACCTCGTGGCGGCCGGAGTGGCGGCCGGCGCGGCGGCGGGGCGGGCATGAGGAGCGCGCCGGTCGCGCGGGAGGTCGCCCCGGGCGTCCACCTGCTGCGCGTGGGACGGGGTGCCCTCGCCTCGAACGTCTACCTGGTCCGCTCCGGACCGGCCTGGGTGCTCGTCGACGCCGGGTGGCCCGGCAGCGCGCGGGCCGTCCGGACCGCCGCGGGGTCGCTGTTCGGGCCGGGCACGCGGCCGGCGGCGATCCTGCTCACCCACGTCCACCCCGACCACTCCGGCTCCGCCGGCGTGCTGGCGCGGTCCTGGCGGGTGCCGGTCTACGCGCACCCGGCCGACCTGCCGCTGGCGCGGGGCGCGTACGTGCCCGGCTTCGACATGCCGCTCGACCACTGGGTCGTCGTCCCGCTGCTGCGCCTGCTGCCGCGGGCGGTGCGGGAGCGGATCACCGCGGCCGGTGACATCAGCGACGTCACGCGGCCCCTCGACCCCGCGGCCGGGGTGCCCGGCCTGCCCGGCTGGCGGGTGGTCCCCGCGCCCGGGCACACCCCCGGGTCCGTGGCCTACCTGCGCCCCGCCGACGGCGTCCTCGTCACCGGCGACGCCGTCGTCACCGTCGACCTGGGCTCACCCGCCGGGCTCCTGCTCGGCCGGCGCCGGCCGGCCGGCCCGCCGTGGTACACGACCTGGGACCGCCCGGCGGCGCGGCGCTCGATCGCCGCGCTGGCCGCGCTGGGCCCCCGCGTCGTCGCCCCCGGGCACGGCGAGCCGCTGACCGGGGACGCGGCCGGGGTCCTGGCCGCGCTGGCCGGGGAGGACGCGGAGCCGGTCAGCCGGCGGCCCGGCGCGGCCCGCGCGCGTACGCCTCGGCCGTGAGGAGGACGCCGGCCCCGAACGCGACCGCCGTCCCGGCGCGGGCGCCGGGACCCGCCTCCGAGCGGTCGGGACGGGGCGCGAACATCCGGAGCAGGCCGCCGAGCAGGGCCGTCCAGCCGGTGAGCGTGAGCACGACCGGCCAGCCGGCCACCCAGCGGTCGTGGGCGCGCACGAGGGACAGCCCGGCGACGAACACCAGCGAGCCGTCGAGGTAGCTGACCGAGCGGTACTGCTCCCGCACCAGGTCGAGGTTCACCGCCTCCGACGCGGAGATCGCGAGCAGCGCCGGACCCACCAGCCCGGCCAGGCGCCGGGACCGCTCGTCGGCCTCGGCGTCGGCCGGACGGCGCCCGGCCCGGGTGCGGGCGGACACCGCGTCCTCCCCGCCGGGGTCAGGTCCGGACGACGAGGGTGTGCGCGGCCATGTCCCCGAGCCGCTGCCGGCGGGGGTTGGAGAGGACGACGACGAAGGCCACCAGGTAGCCGAGGAGGCCGTCGACCACCCGCAGCACGGTGCGGATGGCCGCGGCCGCGTAGCCCGGCGGCGTGGCGCCGGTCCGCTCGTCGATCACCCGGATCCCGGTCGCCATCTTGCCCAGCGTCTGCCCGAGCCCGCCCTCCATGAGGACGAAGTAGGCGAGGGCCGCCACGGCGTAGAGCGCGCTGGCCCACGGTGGGGCGTCGGACACCCACTCCCACGGGCCGATCTGCTCGATGGAGTCGGTGCCCGCGGCCAGCAGGGTGAAGGCGGCGCCGACGATCACGCTGTCGATGAGCGTGGCGACGACGCGCCGGCCGGTGACGTGGACGTCGGTGGTCGCGGCGTACGGGGGGTGGAGCGCCGTCATGGCTGCCTCCTGCGGGGTGCGGGACGGACCGCCCCAGCCTCGCGGGGCGGCCCGGCCCGGCCCCACGCCCGGACGGCCCGGGCGCGCGGGGCCCTTGGGCCCCGGATCAGTCCCGCACGCGCAGCAGGACCTTGCCGGTGGCGCGGCGCTCGTCGAGCTCGGCGACCGCGGCCGCGGCGTCGGCGAGGTCGTGCACCGTGCCGAGCACCGGCTGCAGGCGGCCCTGCTCGAGCAGCGGCAGCAGGTCGGCCCACTGCTCGCGCACGAAGCCGGGGTCGCCCGCCCAGAACGCACCCCAGCCGACGCCGACCACCGAGACGTTGTTGAGCAGCAGCCGGTTGACCTTGACGGTGGGGATCTCGCCGCCGGTGAAGCCGAGCACCAGCAGCCGGCCCTCGCGGCCGAGGCTGCGCAGCGAGTCGGTGAACCGGTCCCCGCCGACCGGGTCGGCGACGACGTCGACGCCGCGGCCGCCGGTCAGCTCCTTCACCCGCTCGCGGAACCCGTCGGCGAGCACGACCTCGTCGGCGCCGGCGGCGCGGGCCGCCTCGCCCTTGGCCTCGCTGGAGACCACGCCGATGACGCGGGCGCCGTACGCCTTGGCCAGCTGGACGCCCGCGGTCCCGAGGCCGCCGGCGGCGCCGTGCACGAGCACCGTCTCGCCCTCGCGCAGCTGCCCGCGGCGGCGCAGCGCGAAGTGCATGGTCAGGTAGTTCATC
Source organism: Geodermatophilus sp. SYSU D00684 (assembly GCF_054050455.1). Lineage (NCBI taxonomy): Bacteria > Bacillati > Actinomycetota > Actinomycetes > Geodermatophilales > Geodermatophilaceae > Geodermatophilus > Geodermatophilus sp. SYSU D00684. The sequence continues at coordinate 126,480 of NZ_JBJGZI010000007.1, forward strand.
GGCAGCGCGGCGCCCTGCTCGAAGGAGACCGCGTCGGGCAGCGGGAAGACGAAGCCCGGGTCGGCCGCGGCCACCTCGGCGAAGCCGCCGAACCCGGGGAACGCGGCGACCCGCTGGCCGGCGGTGAGCCCGCTGCCCTCCGGGGCGCTGCGCACCACGCCGGCCACCTCGCTGCCGGGCACGAACGGCACCGGCGGCTTGAGCTGGTACTCGCCGCGGCTGAGCAGCACCTCGGGGAAGGTCACGCCGGCGACGTGCACGTCGATCACGACCCTGCCGTCGGCGTCGGGCTCGGGGACGTCGACGACGGAGATGGCCGAGGGGCCGTCGAGGCGGGTGATCTGCGCGGCGCGCACGGGTCCTCCTGGGGGCTCGGGAGACGGTGCGGCGAGTGTGTCAGAGCACGCCCGCGGCCCCGCCGGCCCGGGGCGGGTGCCCCCGCGGTGGCTACGTGCCCGCCGTCCCGACGGGCACGTCGAGCTGCACCTGCCCGGCCACCTGGAAGGCGAACGTGACCTGCACCGTGTCCGAGGTGGTGATGTCGGCGGTCACGTCGTCGAGCCGCATCCGCGCCTGGCCCTGCGTCGCGTCGACCGAGCCGTCGGCGGGCAGGTCGATGCCGTCGGGGCTGCTGTCGCCCTGCTCGTCGAGGAGCGCGACCGACCCGGCCGCGGGGGTGCTCACCGAGACCAGCCGGTCGTCGGTGTCCCCGTCGTTGGTCAGCGCGCCGCGCAGGGTGACCGAGTCGCCCGCCGCGACCGTCGCGTCGGCGTCGAGGTACACGTCGCTCAGCGCGACCTGCCCGACCGAGCCGTCGACGCCCGGGGTGTCCGGCGTCTCCTGGGCCGTCTCCGCGTCCTGCCCCGTGCCGCACGCGGCCGCGAGGAGGACGAGGACCGCCGCGCCGGTCGCCGTCCCGAGGGGGGCGCGTGCTCCGGTCCGCTGCTCCACGGTCTCCTCCTGACGTCGGGGCGGAGCGGTCGCCGTGCTCCCCGCGGCCGGTGGCGCGCCGGGTCCGGGCTCAGGCTCCGGGGGTGGCCTGCAGGTCCTCCCGCCGCCGGACGCGCACCGCGCGGAACGGCCGCCCGTGCGCCGGCTCCTCGACCCAGTCGACGGTGACCACCTGCCCGGCGCGCAGCACGGCGCCGGCCGGGTCGACGGCGGCGGCGTCGGCCCAGCAGTCACCGGCCAGCCCGGGCACCTCGACGACGGCGCCGCGCGCCTGCTCGTCCCAGCGGACCACGGTGCCGGTGGACGTCCCCCTGCGCGTCATGCAGCGAGGGTGCGGGCTGCGGCGCCCCGTGGCAACGACGTGCTCCCGCGCACATCCCGGACGCCTGGGGCCCCGGCGGGCGTTGCACCCTCCATGAGCACCCCGAGCACGACCACCGAGCGAGCCGTCGGCGCGGCCGGCCCGCTGACGGAGGCCGTCCTCGCCGACGGCACGCCCGCGCTGATCTGGCCGCTGCTGGACACCGACGGCGAGGCGCTGCGGGCCGGTTACGCCGAGCTCTCACCCCGGTCGCGGCGCTCCCGCTTCCTCACCGACCTGCCCGAGCTGTCCGACTCCCTGCTGCGGCTGCTGGTCGACGGCGTGGACGGCGTCGACCACGTCGCCGTCGTCCTCACCGCCTTCCCGGCCGGGGGCGGCGCCCGCCCGGTCGGCGTGGCGCGGCTGGTGCGCTGGCCGGGCGAGCCGGGGACGGCGGACGTCGCGGTCACCGTGCTCGACGCCTGGCAGGGCCGCGGCGTGGGCCGGGCGCTGCTGGACGCCGTGCTCGCCCGCCGCCCCCGCGACGTCGTCCGGCTGCGCACCAGCGTGGCCGCGCACAACCGCTCCTCGCTGGGGATGCTGCGCCGGGCCGGGTCGATGACCGTGCGGCACGAGGGCGGCGGCGAGCTCACCGTCGAGGTCACCGACCTGCCCCCGGTCCCCTGACCCCGGGTGTGCCGCCGGCGGGGGCCCGCCGGTCCTCGCCCAGCGCCCCCTGGGCCGCGAGCCGCCCGCTGCGCCCTCCCCCGGCGCCGCGCAGCACGACCGCGAGGCCCACGGCGGCCACCGCGCCGGTGGCGGGCCCGAGCAGGTAGGCCCACCACGCCGTCCAGTCGCCGAGGACGAGGGCCGGCCCCAGCGACCGGGCGGGGTTCATGGAGGCGCCGCTCACCGGCGCGCCCCACAGCCCGGCCAGGGCGATGTAGCTGCCGACGCCGACCGCCGCGATCGGCCCCAGGTTCTGCGCCCCCGAGGACACGCCGAGGATCACGCTGACCAGGCCGACGGTGAGGACGACCTCCCACAGCATCGCCGTGGTGACCGGGATCCCCGGGCCGGGCAGGGTGAGCCCGGCGCTCCCCTGCCGGCCGACCAGGGCCCACAGCAGCAGGGTCGCGAGGACGGCGCCGAGGAACTGGGCGACGACGTAGGCGGGCACCCGCCGGAACGGGAAGTCGCCGCGCAGCGCGAACGCGATGCTCACCGCCGGGTTCAGGTGCGCCCCCGAGACGGCGCCCATGGACAGGATGACCGCCGTGACCGTGAGCGCCGGGGCGACGACCAGCGCGCCGTAGGGCACGGCCGAGCCGCCGAAGCGGGCGTCGACCATCCCCCCGCCGACGGCCGCGAGCACCAGGAGGAAGGTGCCGAACAGCTCGGCGAACAGGCGCCGTCCCTCCTGGCGGCGGTCCCAGAAGTCGAACTCGTCGAGCATCGAGTCGGGCGTGCCCAGGGCGCGCAGCAGGCGCCGCTCCGGCTGTGCCGTCGTGCCGCCGGTCATCGCCCACCTCCGCGCACCGGTCCGCCGACGACCGTGGCCGCGCCCACGCCCCCGGACACCGTCCGCGCGGGACGATCCTGCGGCCGCGACTCATCCGGTCCGGGCGACGTGCGGGCGGGCGCACCGGACGAGGCTGCGCCTGCCGGGACTCCCGTCCCGGCGGCGCGCCGCGGTTCCGTGCGCGGCCGCCGCCGCCCGTCGACCGAACAGGTGGTGGCCATGACGACGACCGACCGTCCCGTCGTCCCCGACGGGCTCCCCCGGCTCCGGGCGGGGTGGCACGCGTCGCCGGAGCAGGGCGCGTGCCTCATGGAGTACGTCTCGGTGCTCGCCGGGGCCTCCTTCGACGACCACCCCCGCTGCACCGACCCCACGCTGGCCGCGCTGGCCCGGCTGGTGAACGACGCCTCCACCGACGACGGGCGGCCGCTGCTCGCCGCCTTCGCCCCCACGCTGGCCGGCACCGCCCGGTTCCGGGACGCCCGCCGCACCGCCGCCGTCGTCCACGCCGCGGTGCGGGCCGCCGGCGCCGCGGCGGAGCACCCGGCCGTGCTGCGCCGGCACCTCGCCCGCGCCGGGCGCCGGTGCGTCCGGGTCGCCGGCACCGGGCCGTGGGCCGACCTCGCCCGGCGGCTGGACCCGCTGTACCGGCAGGGGCCGGGGCGCCACCTCCTGGAGGCGGCGGTCGCCGCGCTGCGGGACCTGCCCGGACCGCGGCGGGACGCCGCCCTGCGGGCCACGCTCGGCGCGGCGATCGCGGCCGCCCGCGCCCCGGTCGACGACGGGCGGCAGGCGCCGGTTCAGGCGCCGGTTCAGGCGCCGGTTCAGGCGCCGGGGCCCCGCCCCGACCAGGTCCAGGCGTAGCGGCCGTCGTCGGAGGCGGTGCCGGCCTCGCCCAGCTCGAGCGGGCGGAACGTGTCGACCATGACCGCCAGCTCGTCGAAGCGCTCCGCGCCGAGCGACCGCTCGACCGCGCCCGGCTGCGGGCCGTGGGAGTGCCCGCCCGGGTGCAGGCTGACCGACCCCCTGCCGATCCCGGAGCCCCGGCGCGCCTCGTAGTCGCCGTCGACGTAGAACATGACCTCGTCGGAGTCGACGTTGGAGTGGTAGTAGGGCACCGGCACGGCCAGCGGGTGGTAGTCGACCTTCCGGGGCACGAAGTTGCAGATGACGAAGTTGGTGCCCTCGAACACCTGGTGCACCGGCGGCGGCTGGTGCACCCGGCCGGTGATCGGCTCGAAGTCGGCGACGTTGAAGGCGTAGGGGTACAGGCAGCCGTCCCAGCCGACGACGTCGAAGGGGTGCTCCGGCGTGACGTGGACGGTGCCGGCCAGCCCGCCGGGCCCGGGGCCGCGGTGCTTGACGTACACCTCGACGTCGCTGCCGTCGGCCAGCAGCGGCCCGTCCGGGCCGCGCAGGTCGCGCTCGCAGTAGGGCGCGTGCTCGAGGAACTGCCCGTACCGCGACAGGTACCGCTTGGGCGGCGCGACGTGCGAGTTGGCCTCGATCGCGTAGGTGCGCAGCGGCTCGTCGCCGGTGGGCACCCAGCGGTGGGTGGTGGCCCGCGGGACGACCACGTAGTCGCCCGGGCCGGCCTGCAGCGCGCCGAACACCGTCTCCACGGTGGCGGTGCCGCCCTCGACGAACACGCACTCGTCGCCGACCGCGTTGCGGTAGCACGGGCTGGGCAGCGACGAGACCGCGTAGGAGATGCGGACGTCGGCGTTGCCCAGCACCAGCCGCCGGCCGGTGACCGGGTCGACCCCCTTGTGCTCCTCCCCGGGGAACAGGTCGTGCAACCTGAGGTGCCGCGGCACCAGCGGCGCGTTCGGCGTCAGCGTCTGGTCGGGCAGCTCCCAGGGGCGGGCGTCGACCAGCGCCGAGGGCAGGCCGCGGTGGTAGAGCAGCGAGGAGTCGCTGGAGAAGCCCTCCTCCCCCATCAGCTCCTCGGCGTACAGGCCGCCGTCGGGACGCCGGAACTGCGTGTGCCGCTTGGGCGGGACCTCGCCCACCCGCCGGTAGTGCGCCACCTCGCCTCCTTCCGGCGGCAGAAATGGCCATTTCTGCCGCTCGACGTTCAGAAGTTGCCGCGCTTCTCCTGCTCGCGCTCGATGGCCTCGAAGAGTGCCTTGAAGTTGCCCTTGCCGAAGCCGAGCGAGCCGTGCCGCTCGATGAGCTCGAAGAACACCGTCGGCCGGTCGCCGGTGGGCGTGGTGAAGATCTGCAGCAGGTAGCCGTCCTCGTCGCGGTCGACGAGGATCCCGCGGGCCTGCAGCTCCTCGATCGGCACGCGCACCTCGCCGATGCGGGCGCGCAGCTGCGGGTCCTCGTAGTAGGAGTCCGGCGTCGCGAGGAACTCCACGCCCTCGGCGCGCATCGCGTCGACGGTGGCGACGATGTCGTTGGTCGCCAGCGCGACGTGCTGGGCGCCGGGGCCGCGGTAGAACTCGAGGAACTCGTCGATCTGCGACTTCTTCCTCCCCACCGCCGGCTCGTTGAGCGGGAACTTCACCCGGTGGTTGCCGTTGGCGACGACCTTGCTCATCAGGGCGGAGTAGTCGGTGGCGATGTCGTCGCCGATGAACTCCGCCATGTTGGTGAAGCCCATGACCCGGTTGTAGAAGTCGACCCAGCGGTCCATGGCACCGAGCTCCACGTTGCCGACGACGTGGTCGACGGCCTGGAACAGCCGCTTCGGACGGTCCGGCCGCGGCCGGTGGGACGAGGTCCGGGCGACGTAGCCGGGCAGGTAGGGGCCGGTGTAGCGGGAGCGGTCGACGAGGGTGTGCACGGTGTCGCCGTAGGCGCCGATGGTGGCCAGCCGGACGGTGCCGTGCTCGTCGGTGAGGTCGTGCGGCTCGGCGACGACGGTCGCGCCCTGGGCGCGGGCGTGGGCGACGCACCGGTCGACGTCGGGCACGGCGAGGGCGATGTCGACGATGCCGTCGCCGTGCGCGCGGTGGTGGTCGGCGCGGGGGCTGGCCGGGTCGTAGGCGCCGGTGACGACGAAGCGGGCGGCGCCGGAGCGCAGCACGTACGCGCGGTGGTCGCGGTTGCCGGTCTCGGGGCCGGAGTAGGCGACCAGCTCCATGCCGAAGGCGGACTGGAGGAAGTGCGCGGTCTGCACGGCGTTGCCGACGACCCACACCAGCGCGTCCCAGCCCGTGACCGGGAACGGGTCGGCCGACTCGTCGTACTGCACCAGGCCGACCAGCTGCTCCAGCTGCCGCAGGTCGAGGCCGGCCAGGCGCTCCTCGTCGTTGAGGGTCTGCTCGATCGACACGGGAGGCTCCTCTGCGCGGGGACGTGGGGGAAGCCCACTGCGGACGGCCGTCCTGTGCAACCCTGACCGCTGGTGCTGGTCCGGCTGCACCGCTGGCCCAGCGGACCGGCCCGTCGGCTGGGCAGACTGCACAGCTCGCACCCCGGGAGGACGCATGCCGCTCGACGCGCTGGACGTCGCGGTGCTGGAGGCGCTGCGCGCGCACCCGCGCGCCGGCGCGCTGGAGCTGTCCCGGCTGCTCGGGGTGGCCCGGGCGACGGTCACCGCCCGCATCGCGCGCCTCGAGCAGTCCGGCGTGGTCACCGGCTACGGCCCGGACGTCGACGTCGCGACGGCCGGGTTCGGCGTCCAGGCGTTCGTGACGCTGGAGATCGCGCAGGGCGCGATCGAGGCGGTCCGCGCGGACCTCGAGGCCATCCCCGGCGTGCTGGAGGCGCACGCGACGACGGGCAGCGGCGACGTGCTGTGCCGGGTGGGCGCGGCGTCGCACGAGGCGCTGCAGCAGGTGCTGGTCGACCTCAACCGGTCGCCGTCGGTGGTCCGGTCGACCAGCGTCGTCGCGCTGTCGGAGCTGGTGCCGCGGCGGACCCTGCCGCTGCTGCGGACCGGGGCGGCGCCGGACGCCGGCCGCTCCCGGATGCCCCGCGCCTGACCGCCGCCCCGGCGCCGGCGCGGCGTCAGGCGGTGACCTCCCCGGCCGCCGCGGCCCAGGTGTGCCGGCGTCCGGTGCCGGTGCGGACCACCGTGACCGGGCACGGCGCGTGGTGGACCAGCTGGTCGCTGGTCGACCCCAGCAGCAGCCCGGCGAACCCGCCGCCGCCGCGGGCGCCGACGACGAGCAGGTCCGCCCCGCCGGCCGCCTGCACCAGGGCCGCGGCCACCGGGCCGTGCACCGTGTGCGTGCGCACCCGCACCGCCGGGTCCAGGCCGGCCGCGGCGACGCAGCGCTCCAGGTCGTCGCGGACGGCCCGCTCGGAGTCCTCGAGCGGCGGCACGTAGCCCGGCTCCCAGGTCGCCGGCCGCGGCGCGGTGGTCAGGCTCCACGCCCGCAGCACGTGCAGCGGGAGGCCGGTCCGCCCGGCAAGGCCGGCGGCCCACACCAGCGCCTCCTGGGCGCCGGCGGAGCCGTCGTGCCCGACGAGCACCCCTCCGTCGATGGTCACGGACTCGCACACCTCGGCCACCGGCCCGGTCCTCCTCGCGATCGGCACCCCGCACCCGCCCGCCGGTCGCGGGCAGGGCAGCGGCGCCGGGCGGGGCTGTCGCGGCGCCGTCACACGGGCAACTGCCCGCCGGCCCGCGGAGTTCCGCGGACGGGGGCCGCGGACGTCCCGCGGCCCCCCGTCGCGTCGCGGCGGGGCTCAGGCGGCCAGGCCGGTGGAGCTCGGCGTCGCCTCCTCGCCGTCCCGGTCCACGCGGGAGGAGAGGCCTCCTCCAGCGCCGCCAGGTACCGGTCGGCCTCGTCCTGGGTGAGGGTGCCGTCGGCGAGCAGGGTGTCACCGAGGGTCTGCGGGGCGATGGCGAGGTCCTCGGCGACGGCGGCCAGGTGCCGCACGGGACGAGGTGCCGGTCCCGTCGGTTCCCTGACGTCGTCCCGCTCGCCGTGTGGGCGCGCCGCGGTGTGGGTAGGCGGCACCCGCACGGAGCCGGGACGACGCGGGTTCCGGCCGTGCCCGGCGCCGCGGGCGGGCGCCGGACACGGCCCGGCCCCGGGGGACGGGACACATGGACGGGACGACGTGGGCGCACCGGCCGCCGCCCGCCCCGAGCGCCCGGGCCGCCACGGTGTGGCGCGGGCAGGTGCGCACTGCCGCCGAGCTGACGCGGATGCGGATGCGGCTGCGCGGTGCGCTGGCCGCCGACGGGCTGCCCGAGGCCACCGGGGAGCAGCTGCTGCTCGCGGTCGAGGAGCTCGTGTCCAACGGCCTGCGGCACGGGCGGCCGCCGGTGACCGCCGCCGTGACCGCCGACGGCGGCTGGCTGCTCGAGGTGTCCGACGCGGCCCGCGACTGCCCGCCGGTCCCGGCGGTCGACCGGGACGCGGCCGCCGGCGGCATGGGCCTGCCGATGGTGGCCCGGCTGTCGGCCGCGCACGGCTGGCACGCCGACGGCGACGGGAAGACCGTCTGGGCGTGGCTCGGCTCCCCGGCGCCGCCGGCGCTCCTGCTGCCCGAGCGGGTGGCGCGGGCCTCCCAGCGGGCCCGCGAGCTCGGCCGGCTCCTGGCCGACACCGACACCCGGCTGGCCGCGACCTTCGACCGGCTGACCGCCGAGGCGGCGGAGCGCGGCCGGGCCGACCGCGCCGACACCTACCGCACGGCCGCCCGGCGCTTCCGGCGCGACGCGGCGCAGGGCCGGCGGGCCGCGCGCCGGCCCTGATCCTCCGCCCGCGCGCGGTCAGGCCGGCGACGGGCGGCGCTTCTCCGGCCTCGTCCGGGTCTCCGGGGCGCTCCGCGGCGCGGGAGGAGCAGGCTCCGCCCAGCTCTCCGCGGCGGTCGGCACCTCCTCGTCCGCGCGGTCCTGCTGCGACGCGGAGGCCGCGCCGCGCGAGGTCGGCCACTTCAGCTCGAGCTCCAGCTCGATCTCGTCCCCGTCGACCTCCACCTCCAGCTCGCAGCGGAGCCGGTCCCCGACCGACAGCTCGACGGTGCTGGTCCCCAGCCGGACGGCGACCTCGCCGTCGTCGGAGTCCAGCCCCTCCGCGAGCGACCGGAGGAGGCGGGCGACCTCCGGGCGGCTGAGTGTCAGTTGCTGCTCGATCTTCACGTCGGCCACGGCCCTCTCCGTCCTCCCGGGCGCGCCGCACGGTGCACCGCACCTGACGACCACGGTGGCACGCCGGGCCGGTGGCGTCGACGGTCCCGGGACCCGGGGCACGGGTCACCGGGGAGGCGTCGCGCGTGTCACCGGGCCCCGTGCAGCGACCGCAGCAGCGCGTGCTGGCGGCGCACCTGGTCGGCACCGCGGTAGGGCTCCCGGCGCCCCTCGTACTCGCTGGACAGCCAGCCCGACCAGCCGTGCTCGAGCAGCGTCGGGACGATCTCGCCCCACGGCACGTGCAGGTCGCGCAGGTCGTCGTCGACCTCGGCGAACTTGGCCTGGATGAAGTGCACGTGCGGCAGCACCTCGACCAGGTCGGCCATCGGCACGGCCAGCGGCCGCAGGTGCGCCGGGACCTCCTCGCCCTCCTCCACCTCGACCTCCTCGGAGAGCTCGAGGACCGGTGCGGTGTTGAAGATGCCGGTGTCGATGAGCAGCTTGAAGTGCTTGCTGCCGGTGCGCTCGATCAGGTCGAGGTAGCCCTGGGTGACCGGGTGCCGGATCGGCGTCGGGGCGTGGATCTCCGGGCAGACGACGACGTCGAGGTCGGCGGCGAGGTCCAGCGAGCGCAGCACCGCCTCCTCCCACACCGGGTGCGGGTCCAGCTCCCACGAGGTGACGCCGAACTTCGGGCGGACCGAGGTGAAGCCGAGGCGGTGCGCCAGCCGCAGGTCCAGCTGCAGCTGCGCGGCGGCCTCCTCCGCGGTGAGCGCTCGGTCCCGCCACATCTCGGTGTCCACCCAGGACCCGTAGTTGGTGGCGGTGAGCCCGTACCGCTCGAGCAGGCCGTGCCAGGAGTCGAGCCACGCCGGGTCCGGCTCCGGGTAGCCCGGCACGTTGCCCTCGCCGAGGACCTCGATGCCGGTGGCGCCGAGGTCGGCGACGTCGGCGAGCACGTCCTCCAGCGTCATGAGCGTGTAGACGTCGCCGGTGTAGCTGTAGGTGGAGACGCCGTAGCGCAGGCCGCCCTCCGGCGCCGGCGGCACGATGACGCCCGAGCCCGCGGCGGTGAACGTCGTCCGCGACACCATCGGCGGGAAGTACGGCCGGCGCAGGTACACGAGCACCTCGAGGGCGTGCACCCCGGTCGCCAGCCCGCCCGGCCGGGGCACGGTGATGACTGCGGGCTCGTCGAGCTGCCAGCGGACGTCGGTGGAGCCGCGCAGCTCGTCGAGGGTGTACGTGCGGCCCTGCAGGGTCCACAGCGGCACGTGGTCGGGGACCCGCTCGCCGTCGACGACGACCTCGACGCCGTCGAGCAGGCTGCCGGAGACGCCGCGGTAGTTGGGGTTGCGCAGCACGAGCTGGAAGCCGGTGACCCGGCCGTCCTCGACGACGTTGCGGAACCCGCGGCCCTGGATGACGTTGCGGTCGAGCACGGTCAGACCTCCTGCGGGGACAGACGGGCGGCGATGTCGCGGGCCCCGCCGACGGCGAGGGCGACCGCGGTGAGGGTCGGGTTGCAGGCGATGGGGGTCGGGATGACGCCGTTGCCGGCGACGTACAGGCCGTCGACGTCCCAGACCTGCGAGGTGGGCGAGCAGACCGAGGTGCCGTCGTCGGTCTCCCCCATCCGGACGGTGCCCTGGTAGTGCAGCGAGGCGCCGGGCGGGAAGGTCAGCGGCGGGCGGTCGTCGAGCGGGTCGCCCAGCGCGGCGGCGGCGCGCAGCACCGCCTCGCGGGAGGCGGCGATCGAGGCGTGGTCGGCCTCGGTGAGCCGGTAGTGGATGCGCATCGCCGGCATGCCGTAGGGGTCGGTCTCGGTGTCGGAGAACTCGACCCGGTCGGACTCCTGCAGGTCCTTGGCGCAGAACCAGCCCAGCCCCACGATCGTGCCGGGCTCCGGGGCGTCGTCGCCGGCCAGCGGCACCGGGGAGGCGTCGAGCTGCATCACCTGCCCGTGGAACGGGTCCTCGTCGGTGTAGGGCACCCAGCTGACCCCGCTCTGCGCGACGATCCGCGGCTCGTCCCGGGGGTCCACCTCGGCCTCCGGCCCCGGGGACACGTCGCGCAGCCGGACGGCGTAGACGCTCTGCGGCTGGTCGTTGAGCCAGCGGCCCAGCGCCCGCGGCCGCACGCCCGAGGCCCACAGCAGCTGCGGCGTGCGCAGGCTGTCGGCGGCGACGACGACGAACCGGGCGTCGACCGTGTGCTCGGCGCCGTCCTGCAGGTCGCGCACCCGCACGCCGCGCGCCCGGCCGTCGACGACCACGACCTCGGTGACCAGCGCCTCCGGCACCAGGGTGGCGTTCGGGTTGGCGCGGGTGGCGTCGCCGAACACGACGTCGGAGCCCGACCAGGTCACCCGCCCGTCCTCGTGCCGGACGACGGCCAGCGGCATCGGCGCCACCCGGCGGGCCTCGGCGCGCGCGTCGTCGAGGGCGGTGCCGAGGCGCTTGCGGACCTCGCCGGCGAACGGGGCGTCGTCGAAGGCGTGCGCGTCCACGCTCAGCAGCCGCTCCCCCTCGGTCAGCAGCTCGTCGAGGTCGGGCAGGAAGCCGATCCGCTCGCGGCCGCCGGGCCGTGGGCAGGCGCCGGTCCAGTGCGCGCCCATCCCGCCGACGTTGCTGGACATGGCCGCGCCGGGCAGCCCGTCCTCGCCCGGCTGGCGGTAGCCGGACGCGAGCAGGAAGGTGCCCGGCCGGACCAGCCGCGGCTCGGGCGTGGCGTAGCCCTCCATGGTGTCGGGAGGGGTGTCCGCGCCCAGCGGCGCCGGGCCCTCGGAGCGCCGCTGCGCCCGGGCCCGCTCGGCCGGGTCGGCGATGTTCTTCACGTGCACGCCGGGCGGGTCGGCCAGCAGCGGGCCGACCTCGAACACCGCGATCGTGGCGTCCGGGCACCGCTCGCTGAGGATGCGCGCGTACGCCGCCCCGCAGGGTCCGCTGCCGACGACGGCGACGTCGAGGCGCTCGGGGAAGGTCCTGGTCATCTCTGCTCTCTCCGGGGTGCGGGGCTCAGGCGGCGGTGGTCGAGGGGACGTCGACCCACCGCGCGGACGCGGCGGACTCGAGGACGGCGGCGGTGACGCGCGCGGCGCGCACGCCGTCGGCGAAGGTGGGCAGCCCGTCGGGCGCCTGGCCGCCGACGGCGGCGTACGTGTCGGCGACGAAGGCGTCGAAGCAGTCCTGGTAGCCCTGCGGGTGCCCGGCGGGGACGACGGAGTAGCGGCCGGCGGCCGGGGAGTCGGCGGCGCCGCGCATCAGCTGCCGGTTGACCTCGCGGCCGCCGATCCACAGCGCGTCCGGGTTCTCCTGGTCGAAGCACAGGCTCTCGGCCGCACCGTCGACGGAGAACCACAGCCGGTTCTTCCGGCCCTGGGTCACCTGGCTGACCGTGAGGTTGCCGACCGCGCCGCGGTCGGTCTCGAACAGCACGACGGCGGCGTCCTCGGTGCTCACCGGCCGCCCCCCGCGCTCCGGGTGCACGGTCAGCGTGCGCGCGGCCAGCCGGGTGATCCGGTGGCCGGAGACGAACTCGACCAGGTCGCACCAGTGCACGCCGATGTCGGCGAAGGCCCGCGAGGCACCGCCGGTGGCGGCGTCGACCCGCCAGTCGTCGTCGGTGCCGTCGGCCAGCCAGTCCTGCAGGTAGGAACCGTGCAGCAGGCGCACCGGGCCGGCGGTGCCGTCGGCGACCCGCGCCCGGGCCTCGCGCACGGTCGGGTAGAAGCGGTAGACGAAGGGAACGGTGGCAGTCACCCCGGCCGCGGCCGCCAGCGCGAGCAGCTCCTCGGCCTCGGCGGGGTCGACGGCCAGCGGCTTCTCGCAGACGACGTGCTTGCCGGCCGCGACCGCCGCCCGCACCAGCGGCGCGTGCGAGGCGTTGGGCGTGCACACGTGCACCACGTCGACGTCGTCGGCGGCCAGCAGCTCCTCGACGGTGTCGCAGGCCGACTCCGCGCCGATCCGCTCCCGTCCGGCGCGGGACGACTCCGGCGTCGACCCGGCGACGCGGGCGACCACGCCCCCGCCGCGGCGGACCGCGCGGGCGTGCACGGTCCCCATGAAGCCGACGCCGATGATGCCGGCCCGGATGCGATCGGTCACGTGTCCGTCCTCCTGTGCGTGCCGCGCGCCCGGTCGAGGGCGCAGCGGGGTGTGCGGGCGGCCCTCGGCCGCTCGCCTCGTCTGGTGTGTGGTGGTCTCGGGTGTGGCGGGGGGTGCGGCCGGTCAGCCGGTGGCCGCTGCCTGCGCGGCGGCGAAGCGGTGCCGTTCGGCGCGGCGCTCGGCCTGCCGGGCGGGGTCGGGCACCGGCGCCGCCAGCAGCAGGCGCCGGGTGTAGGGGTGGTCGGGGGCCGTGGTCACCGCGGCGGCGTCGCCGGTCTCGACGAGCTCGCCCCGGTACATCACCGCGACGCGGTGGCTCATGTGCCGGACGACGGACAGGTCGTGGGTGACGAAGAGGTAGGCCACCCCGGTCCGCTCCTGGATCTCGATGAACAGGTCGAGGACGCGCGCCTGCGTGGACAGGTCCAGCGCGCTCACCGGCTCGTCGCAGACGACCAGCTTCGGGTCGCGGGTCAGGGCGCGGGCGATCGCGATCCGCTGCCGCTGGCCGCCGGAGAACTCGCGCGGCAGCCGGGACACCGCGTCGGCCGGCAGGTGCACCTGGTCGAGCAGGTCGCGCACCCGCCGCTGCGCGTCCGCCCGCGACGAGCCGGTGACCAGCAGCGGCTCGGTGAGGATGTCGCCGACGGTCATGGCGGGGTTCAGCGACGTGTACGGGTCCTGGAAGACCACCTGCACGTCGCGGCTGAGCGCCCGCCGCTCGCGCTTGCCCAGGCCGGAGACCACGCGGCCGCCGAGCCGGATCTCGCCCCCGGTGACCGGCGCGAGCCCGAGGATCGCCCGGCCGAGCGTGGTCTTGCCCGAGCCGGACTCCCCCACCAGGCCGAGGGTCTCGCCGGCGGCGATCTCCAGCGAGATGCCCTTGAGCACCCGCACCGGCGGCTGCCGCCAGCCCCTCACCGGGTAGTCGACGACGAGCCGGTCGACGGTCAGCAACGGCTCCGCGGGGACGGGCCCCAGGGGGGACACGGCGCTCATCGGGGGCCTCCGGCGGACGGCAGCGGCTGGGCCGCGATCTCCTCGGCCTGCAGGTCGGCCGCGGTCAGGGCGCCCCGGGCGGGGGTGTCCTCGAGCGTGGAGCCGAGCAGCATCCGCGTGTACTCGTGCTGCGGGGCGGCGAACAGCCGCTCCGCGGGCGCGGCCTCGACGACCCGGCCGTCGCGCATGACCGCGACCGTGTCGCAGACGTCGGCGACCACGCCGAAGTCGTGGGTGACCAGGACGACGCCCAGCCGCCGCTCGGCCTGCAGCTCCCGGATCAGGTCGAGCACCTCGGCCTGCACGGTGACGTCGAGGGCCGTCGTCGGCTCGTCGGCGATGAGCAGGTCGGGGTCGCAGGAGACGGCGCCGGCGACGAGGACCCGCTGCGCCATGCCCCCGGAGACCTGGTGCGGGTAGGAGGCGAACACCCGAGCCGGGTCGGGGATGCCCACCCGGTCGAGCAGCGCCAGCGCCCGGGTCCGCGCCTCGGCCTTCGAGATGCCGAGGTGGTGGCGCATCGGCTCGGTGAGCTGGGAGCCGATCGTGAACGACGGGTCGAGGTTGGACATCGGCTCCTGCGGGATGTAGCCGATGCGGCGGCCGCGCAGCCGGTTCATCGCCGACGGGGACAGCCCCCGGAGGTCGGTGCCGTCGAAGGTCATCCGCGCCGCCGAGGTGCGGGCCTGCGGCGGCAGGAGGCCCAGCACGGCGAAGGCGGTCTGCGACTTGCCCGACCCGGACTCCCCGACCAGGCCGAGGACCTCGCCGCGCCGGACGGTCAGCGACACCCCGTGCACGACCTCCCGCTCGGCGCCGTCCGGCGTGGGGTACGCGACCCGCAGGTCGTCGAGGACCAGCAGGGCGTCCGGCTCGTCGGCGAGCGGCTGCCGGTCACCGGCGGGGAGCACCGGGGACGGCGTCGTCGCGCGCCGGCGGCGGACCCGCGGGACCCGGCCGGAGACCCCGAGGGCGTCGCGCAGCGCGTTGCCCAGCAGGCTGAACGCGGTGACGGTCAGCACGATCGCCAGCCCCGGCCACAGCAGCAGCCGCGGCTCGGCGTAGATGTTCTGGAAGGCGTCGCTGAGCATGCCGCCCCAGCTGGCCTGGTTCGCCGAGCCGAGCCCGAGGAACTCCAGCCCGGCCTGGATGACGATCGCGATGCCGAGCAGCTGCGAGACCTGGATGACCGTCGGCGGGATCACCACCGGCAGCACGTGCCGGCGCATGATCCGCGGGTCGGAGAGCCCGGAGACCCGGGCCGCGTCGACGAACAGCTCCTCGCGGACGGCGATCACCGAGGAGCGGACCAGCCGGAAGACGCCCGGCGCGATGATCAGCCCGAACACCGCCATCGCCAGGTTCGTGCTGCGGCCGAACTGGGCCAGCACCACCAGCAGCACGATGATCGCCGGCAGCGCCATGAGCAGGTTCGCCACCCAGCCGGCCACCGCGTCGAACCGGCCGCGGTAGTAGCCGGCCAGCACGCCGGCCGGGAGGCCGAGCAGCACCGCGACCGCGACGACGATCAGCGAGCCGACGAGGCTGGTGCGCGCGCCGTACACCAGCTGCGCCCAGACGTCGCGGCCGACGCCGTCGGTGCCCAGCGGGTGGTCCCCGCCGAGCGGGGCGAGCGCCTCGGTGATCTTCGACGCCGTCGGGCTCTGCGACGTGAGCAGCGGGGCCAGGAGGGCCAGCACGGCGACGGCGACCAGCCAGGCGAGCGCGACGACGGCGACCGGGTTGCGCAGCAGCCGGCGGAACGCCCCGGCCCGGGCGGGCGCGGCGACGGCCCGGACATCGACGGCGTCGACCGGAGCGGGACCGGGGTCGGACAGGATGGTCATGCGATCCGCACCTTCGGGTTGAGCCAGCCCAGGGCGACGTCGACCAGCAGGTTGACGACCACCACGATCAGGACGGCGACGACGACGATCCCGAGCACGAGCGGCACGTCGCCCTGTCCGGCGGCGGCCGTCGCCCGCTCGCCGAGGCCGTTGAGGCCGAACACCTTCTCGATGACGACCGCGCCGCTGATGAGGGCGATGAACTGCAGGGACAGGACGGTGAGCGACGCCGGGGCGGCGTTGCGCAGCGCGTGCTTGAGCAGCACGCTGCGGGCCGGCAGGCCCCGGCTGCGCAGCGTCCGGACGTAGTCCTGCTGGAGGACGTCGATCATCGAGCCGCGGGTCTGCGTGGCCACGGTGGCGATCGCCCCGATGGCCAGAGCGACCGCCGGGAGGGTGATCGAGGCCAGCCACGCCCCCGGGTCCTCGGCCAGCGGCGTGTAGCCCAGGGCCGGCAGCAGGCCCAGCTGGACGGCGAAGACCAGCGAGAGCACCAGTCCGACGAGGAAGTTCGGCACGGCGAAGGCCACCGTGGAGATGCCCTGCAGCAGGCCGTCGAGCCAGCCGCCCCGCACCGCCGCGACGACGCCCAGCACGATGCTCACCACCGCGGTCAGGACCGTCGCGGCGACGACCAGCGACAGGGACACCGGCAGCGCGTCGGCGATCAGCCGGCCGACGGGCTGGTTGGTGAACCACGACGACCCGAGGTCCCCGCGCACCGCCCCGGTCAGCCAGTCCCAGTACCGCACGACCACCGGCCGGTCCAGCCCGAGCTCGGCGCGCTCGGCGGCGATCTGCTCCGGGCCGGCGGTCGGGCCGAGGATGCGGCGGGCCGGGTCGGCGCCGGTGAGGTTGGTCAGGAAGAAGGTCAGGGTCGCGATGACCCAGACCAGCGCGACGCCTGCGCCGATGCGGCGGAGGAGGAAGAGCAGCACGGTCGGCCTCCGGGAGGGGCGGGGTCGGGCTCGCCCGGTCCGGGCCCGCGGGGCGGCCCGCGGGCCCGGACCGGCGGTCAGCTGCCGGCCGGGGTGAAGCCCGACAGCGGCGGCACGCTCACGCCGGGCACCGGGGCGACCTCGACGTCGGTGGTGGTGACGTAGGCGCCCTCGGCCGCGAGCCAGGGCGCGAACCAGGCCTGGTCGACGAGGTGGGCGTTGAGCTCCTGCAGCGCCGCCGTCTGCTCGTCCCCGGACGTCGTCTGCGCCTGCTGGACCAGGCGGTCCACCTCGGGGTCGGCCGTCTTGAAGGGGTTGAACGGCGACTGCTGGGTCAGGGTGAGGGCGATCATCTCGAACGGCGACCCGGCGGTGAGGGTGAGGTAGTTGGCCGGCCACTGGCCGCCGATGATGCTGCCGATGAACTGGTCGCCGGTGATCGGCGCGTAGGTGACGTCGATGTCGATGGAGGCGAGCGCCTCGGTCATCGCCGCCTGCTCGTCCGGGAACACCGGGGAGGCGTCCGGCATCGTCAGGGTGAAGCCGTCGGCGTAGCCGGCCTCGGCCATGAGCTCCTCGGCCCGCTCGAGGTCGAAGGCGTAGGTGTCGTCGAGGGACTCGTCGTAGGCGTCCGAGCCCGGGGTGAAGACCTGGTCGGTCGGCGTCCCGAGGCCGCCCTTCACCACCTCGACGATCGACTCGCGGTCCATGGCGAGGTTGATGGCCCGGCGCACCCGGACGTCGGCCAGTTCCGGCGCGAGCGCGCCGCCGCGGTCCCAGAGGAAGACACCCTCGATGCCGCCGTTGGTGTAGGTGGTGACGCTCAGGCCGGCCTGCTCGGCGCCGGAGACGGTGTCGCTGGTGGGGGCGTAGAGCCCGCCGAGCTCCCCGGAGCGCAGGCCGTTGAGGCCGGCCGTCGCGTCGTCGAGGAAGCGGATCTCGAGGGAGTCGTAGGGGAAGCGGTCGGCGTCCCAGTAGTCCTCGTTGCGGGTGAAGACGTAGGTGCTGCCCGCGGTCGAGGCGTCCTGGTCGAACACGTAGGGGCCGGAGCCCACCGGTGCGGTGGCGGCGTCCGCGCTGCTCAGGGAGGCGGGGCTGGCCACGTAGCCGGAGCTGCGCGCCAGGCTCTGCACCAGCGACGGGTCCGGCCGGCTGAGCACGACGTCGGCGTGCGTGGCGTCGACGACCTCGACCGAGGCGACGGAGCCCAGCGCCGAGCCGGCCTCGCCCTGCTTGGTCCTCGCCGACTCGAGGTTGGCCTTGACCGCCTCGGCGTCGAACGGGGTCCCGTCGGTGAACGTGACGTCGTCGCGCAGGGTCAGGCTCAGCCGCGTGTTGGTCTCGTCGAAGGACCACTCGGTCACCAGGTTGGCGGCCGGCTCACCGTTCTCGTCGAGCCGCAGGAGCGTGTCGTAGACCGCCTGGTAGTAGTGGTCCTCCGGGCCGCTCTGCGCCATCTCACCGATGGCGAACGAGCTGGGCGGCGTGATCGTGGCCAGCGTCAGGGTGCTGTCGCCCCCGCCGGAGCCGGAGCCCGCGTCGGACGACCCGCCGCAGGCGGCGGTGAGGAGCAGGACGGACGCGGCCGTGGCCGCGACGAGGGACCTTCGCATGGGTTCTCCAGTGGGGGCGGGACCGGCGGTGGTCCCGGGCGGCGGTGCGCCGCAGTGGCAGAGGAGTCGGTGACACGGAGGCGGAGCGAGGCGGCGGTCCGGTCGGGTCCACCGAGGTGACCTGTGGGGCGGGTCACGCCCTGCCGCAGACTTTAGTGCCGCTGGCACATATGTCAACCCTCACATGGCGGCGGCGCGCTGCAGCGGCGCGGCGTGGCCGATCGGCGACCCGTTCTCCACCCACAGCCCCACCGACGCCGGGTCGAAGAGCTGCTCGACGGCGAGCAGGGCCGCGCCGGTGACGCCCTCGCGGAAGTCCAGGGACGCCGGCCGCACGGTGAGCCGCTGCCCGGCCAGCCGGGTGGCCCGGCGGCGCACCGTCTCCTCGAGCGTCCGGACGACCTGGTCCCCGACGCGCAGCACCCCGCCGCCGACGACCACCGTGCCGGGGTTCACGAAGTTGACGAGGTTGGCGACGGTGACGCCGATGACCCGGGCGCCGCGCTGCACCAGTTCGTCGGCCAGCGGGTCGCCGTCCCGGGCGGCCAGCCCGACGTCCTGGGCGGTCAGGTGCCCGCGCTCGGCCAGCCGCGCGGAGAGCACCGGGCTCTCGGCGGCGCGCGCGGTGGCCTGCCGGACCAGCCCCCACCCGCCGGTGACCGCCTCGAGGCAGCCGGTCTGCCCGCAGCGGCACAGCACCGACGGGTCGTCGGTGACCTGCACGTGCCCGATGTCGCCGGCCGCGCCGGTGTCCCCCCGGAACACCGCACCGCGGGAGACCAGCCCGGCCCCCACGCCCTCGTCGGCGAGGATGTACAGCAGGTCGCGCCCGTCGCGGGGCTCGCCGCGGTGCCACTCGCCGAGGGCCATGAGGTTCACGTCGTTGTCCACCCACACGGGCGCGTCGTAGCGCTCGCGGAGCCAGGACCGGACGCTGAAGCCGTCCCAGCCGGGCATGATCGGCGGGTCCACCAGCCGGCCGGTGCCGAAGTCGACCGGGCCCGCCACGCCGATGCCGAAGGCCCACGGCTCGGTGCGGGTGCGCCGGGCCAGCCGGGCGAAGAGCCCGTCGAGGACCCCGAGCGTCTCCTCGGGCCGGTTCGCCGCATCCCAGTCCTCGTGCAGCGAGCCCAGCAGCGTGCCGTCGAGCGTGGCGACCGCGGCCGTCATCTCCGTGGCCCCGACCATGCCGGCGAAGACGTGCCCCGCCTCGGACCGGAACCGGAGCAGGCGGGACGGGCGGCCACCCCCGGACGGCGCCAGGTCCCCGTCCTCGAGCAGCCCGACGTCGATCGCCTGTGCCACCCGCTGGGTGACGACCTTGCGGCCCAGGCCGGTCTCCTGCTCCAGGGCGGGCCGGGTCAGCGCCCGGCCGGTGCGCACGAGGTTGATCAGCCTCCCGTGGACGTAGGCGTCCTGGGGTGACGGGGACGAACTGCTCACGGGCGACCTCCTGGAGCCGTCACGCCGGAGGACATATGCTCCGACGGGACAAAACTACGCCGTGCCGGTGCCGCCCGGGAACCGCAGCGCCGGGGACATCCTCCCGGCCGGGAGGCCGGGACCGCCGGACCGCCGGACCACCGGCCCGGTCGGCCGGGCCGACACCCAGGGAGCCCCGTGACGACCTCCTCCGTGACCGACCTCCGCGCCGGCCGTCGCCGGGACGGCGCCCCGTGGACCGACTCGGCCACGCCCCTCCTGTCCTGGCGGACCGAGACGGCGGCCCCCGGCTGGGACCAGGCCGCGGCGTCGGTCACCGTCACGTGGGCCGACCGCGGCGGCGGCCGCGAGACCGTCGCGCTGGCCGGCCCGGACTGCGTCGGCGTCCCCTGGCCGTTCGCGCCGCTGCGCTCGCGCGAGCGGGTCGTGGTCGAGGTGGCCACCACCGGCACGGACGGGGTCCCCTCCGCACCGGCGCGGATCGACGTCGAGGCGCCGCTGCTCGACGACGCCGACTGGTCGGCGCGGTGGATCGCCCTGCCCGGCGCGGCCGAGGACACCCCGGGGCAGCTGCGGACGCGGTTCACGGCGGACGGCGCACCGGTCCGCGCCCGGCTGTACGTGACCGCGCTCGGCTCCTACGAGGTCGAGGTCAACGGCGTCCGGGTCGGCGACGAGGTGCTGGCACCGGGCTGGACGAGCTACCGCGACCGCGTGCTGGTGCAGGCCCACGACGTCACGGGCCTGCTGCACGCCGGCCCCAACGTGGTCGGCGCCTGGCTGGCCGGGGCCTGGTTCACCGAGCGGTACGGCTTCTTCGGCCGCGCCACCCGCGCCTACGGGGGGCCGGCGGCGTTCCTGGCCCAGCTCGAGCTCACGTACGCCGACGGGACCCGGCGGACGGTGGCCACCGGGCCCGGCTGGGAGGGCAGCACCGCCGGGCCGCTGCGCGCCAGCGGCATCTACGCGGGCGAGGAGTTCGACGCCACCCGGTCCGACCCGGCCTGGTCGACGGCGGACGGCGGGTCCACGGGCTGGGCGCCGGCCGCCGTCCGCGACCTCGACCCCGGGCTCCTCTCCCCCGCCGCCGCCGAGCCGGTGCGGCGCGTGGCCGAGGTGGCCCCGGCCGCGGTGCTCACCTCGCCGTCGGGGCGGACCGTCGTCGACTTCGGGCAGAACCTGGTGGGCCGGGTGCGCATCCGGGTCCGCGGCCCCCGCGGGCACACGGTGACGCTGCGGCACGCCGAGGTGCTCGAGGACGGCGAGCTCGCCACCCGGCAGCTGCGCTACGCCTGGTCGGTCGACCGCTACACGCTCGCCGGCGACGGCGAGGAGGTGTGGGAGCCGCGGTTCACCTTCCACGGCTTCCGCTACCTGCAGGTCGACGACTGGCCCGGCGCGTTCGACCCGGCGGGCGTGACCGCCGTCGTCTGCTCGTCGGACACGCGGCGCACCGGCCGGTTCGCCAGCTCCTCGCCGCTGCTCGACCGGCTGCACGAGAACGTCGTGTGGAGCACCCGCGGCAACTTCCTGTCCGTCCCCACCGACTGCCCGCAGCGCGACGAGCGGCTGGGCTGGACCGGCGACCTCCAGGTGTTCTCCGGCGCCGCGGCCACGCTGGTCGACTGCGACGCCTTCCTCGCGTCCTGGCTCGCCGACGTGGCACTCGAGCAGCGCCGCAACGGCGGCGTCGTGCCGATCATCGTGCCGACGGTGATGGCCGAGGACTCCGAGGGCGTCGTCGCCGTGTGGGGGGACGTGGCCACCGTCGTCCCCTGGACGCTGTACGAGCGCTTCGGCGACCGCGACCTGCTCGCCCGGCAGTACCCGAGCATGCGCGCCTGGGTGGCGGCCGAGCTCGCGCAGGCCGACCCGGACGGGCTGTGGACCCGCGGCTACCAGCTCGGCGACTGGCTCGACCCACGGGCACCCGCCGAGCGGCCGCGGGAGGGCCGCACGCACCCCTCGCTCGTGGCGTCGGCGTACCTGTACCGGTCCCTGGACCTGGTCGCCCGCGCCGCCGGCGTGCTGGGCCGGGACGACGACGCGCGGCGCTACGCCGGCCTGGCCGAGCGGACGCGGCGCGCGTTCCGCGACACCTGGGTCACCCCGCGCGGCCGCATGGTGTCCGAGGGGCCGACGACGTACGCGATGGCGCTGGTCTTCGGCCTCGTGACCGAGCCCGGCCTGCGCGCCGCGCTCGGCCGGCGGCTCGCGGAGGTCGTCCGGGAGGACGGGTACCGCATCGGCACCGGCTTCGTCGGCACCCCGCTGGTCATGGACGCGCTGTGCGCCACCGGGCAGCTGCACGCGGCCGGTCGCCTGCTGCTGCAGACCGAGGCGCCGTCGTGGCTGTACCCGGTCACGGTCGGCGCGACGACGGTGTGGGAGCGGTGGGACGCGCTGCTGCCCGACGGCTCGGTCAACGCGCACGAGATGACCTCGTTCAACCACTACGCCTTCGGCGCCGTCGTCGACTGGCTGCACCGCGGGCTGGCCGGCCTCGCCCCGGCAGCGCCGGGCTACCGGCGGATCCGGGTCGCGCCGACCGTCCTCGAGGGGCTCACCTCGGCGCGCAGCGAGCTCCTCACCCCCTACGGCCCCGCGTCGGCCGGCTGGGCGCTCGACGGCGACCGGGTCACCGTGACCGCCGTCGTCCCCCCGGGGGCGACCGCGGAGGTCGTCCTGCCCGACCGCTCCACCGACGGCGTGGGCTCGGGCAGCCACACGTGGGTGGTGCCGTGGTCGCCGCGCCGGCCGGAGACGGTGCTGGCCGGGCTGGACACCGACCTGGCCCACCTCGTCGACGACCCGGAGGCGCTGTCCCGGGTGCGCGAGACGCTGGCCGTGCACGACCCGGGCCGCGCCCGGGCGTTCGACGGCGGACTGCGCTACGAGGCCGGCTCGCCCCTGCGCACCGCCCTGCTGTTCGCCGCACCCGAGGCGCTGGCCGCGGTCGAGGCCGTCCTCGCGGAGCTCGGCGCGCGGCGGGCGGGCGCGGGTCAGGCGACGGCGAGCAGGTAGCGCACCGCCGTCTCCCCCAGGTCGGCGACGAAGGCGTCGTCGTCCACCGGCGCGGGGGTGGCGAAGCCCGGCCCGTAGGCGACCCGGATGACCGAGGTGGCGAAGACCGTGCCGAAGCAGGCACGGACGGCGGCCTCCGGGTCCTCGTGCCGGACGGCGTCGCGCACCCGCAGCACCACGCCGGCGAAGCCCTCCCCCAGCTCCCGGCTGTAGCGGGAGCCGCGCCGGCGGACCTCCGGGTGCGCCGCCGAGACGAGGACCACCGCGCGCAGGAAGGGGGCGTGGCGCAGCGAGATGCCCACCGTCTCGGCCACGGCCGCGCGCACCAGCTCGCCGGGCGGGAGGCCGGCCCAGCGCCCCTCCTCGGCGAACACCGCCTGCTCCCGCCGGAGCCGGGCGATGCCGTGCTCGTAGACCGCGAGGAAGAGCGCGTCCTTGGTGTCGACCCGGGCGTAGAGCGCCCGCGGTGCCACGCCGGCGCGCTCGCAGACCGCCGCGATGGTGAACGCGTCGTAGCCGCCGTCCTCGAGCAGCGCGACGCCGGCGTCGAGCACACGGCCCCAGGCCTCCCGGCTGCGCCGCTGCAGGGGCGGCCGCACCTCGAGCGAGCCCTCCGGAGCCTCGCCCCCGGCTGCAGCTGTGGTCACAGACCCATCCTCCCCGGGCGGCCCGGACCCGACCGGCCGCGGCGCTTGACACGGCGGTGAGCCGGGCCACATCCTCTCCCCACGACTAACCGTAGCGCACACTACGGTCTGAGTCCTCACCGCGAGGAGGGATCCGCGGTCCCCGACCGGACCGCGCCCGCCCCGCCCCGCCCGAGCCCCTGGAGACCCGGAATGACCACTCCCCCGCCCGGCCGCGTCGCCGTCCTCGGTGCCGGCCCGGCCGGCATGGCCGCCGCCCTGGGCGCCCTGAAGGCCGGCCACGACGTCGTCGTCCACGAGCGCTACCGGGAGGCCCGCCCGGCCGGGAACATCCTCAACCTGTGGCCGCCGCCGCTGAAGGCGCTGCGCTCGCTCGGCGTCGACACCGACGACCTCGGCGCACCCACCGACTCCGAGTTCCACAACCTGCGCGGGCACGTCCGGGTGCGGGTGCGGCTGGACGAGGACGTCAAGCGCGAGTACGGCGGGGGCTTCATCGGCCTGCTGCGTCCCGAGCTGTACGAGCGGATGCTCGCCGCCATCCCGCCCGGGGTGATCCGGTTCGGCTCGCAGGTCGAGCGCATCGAGCAGGACGACCGCGCGGTCACCCTGACCTTCGCCGACGGCAGCACCGCCGAGCACGACGTGCTGGTCGGCGCCGACGGCATCGACTCCCTCGTCCGCCGCACGCTGTGGGGCGACGCACCCAAGCGCGAGCACCGGCTGCACATCTTCGGCGGGTTCACCTTCGCCGAGGTCGCCGGCACCCGGCCGAACGCCTGCGTGCTCACCCACAGCCCGGTTACGCAGGGCAGCTGGACCTCGATCCGGCACCGGGGGCGCGACGGCCACCAGTGGTGGGTGCTCACCGCGACCGACCCCGACGCCCCGGTGCCGGCCGACCTCAAGGCGGCGGCGACCGAGCTCGCCGCGGGCTTCCCCGCCCCGCTGCCCGGTCTCGTCGCGGCCACCGCGGCCGGGGACGTGCAGCGCTGGGTGCTGCGGGACCGTCCCGCACTGCGCCAGTGGTCGAGGGGCCGGATCACCCTCGTCGGCGACGCGGCCCACCCCACCTCGCCGTACGCCGCCTACGGCGCGGGCATGTCCATCGAGGACGGCTGGTTCCTCGGCCGCGCGCTGACCGGCGTCGACCTCACCGACCCGGCCGCCGTCTCCCGCGCGCTGCAGGCCTACGAGGACCCGCGCAAGCCGCACACCGCGCGCCAGGTGCAGCAGGCGTACCTGCTCGGCAAGGTGTTCCACCACTGCCCCGCCCCGCTGCGGCCGATCCGCGACCTCGTCTTCGACCGCACGCCGTTCCTGCAGAAGGTCGCCGGCGACACCAACCCGCGCGAGATCACCAGGCAGCTCGCGCTCATGACCGACTGAGCAGCACCCGTCCCGGCATCCGGACGGTCCGGTCCCCCATCCCGGCGGGATGAGTCCGCCACGGCGAAGCGGCGGGACCGTGTCGGCCATGGACGACGCAGCAGTGCGTGTGACCCCTCGCAGGAGCGACTCCAGGATCACGGGGTGGCACCGGGACGCGGCACGCTTCCTCGCCGGCTGCATCGGCACCGGGGCCGTGCTGGGGGCCGCGGTGGCGGTCGCGCGAGGACCGCACGACTGAGCCCGGGGCGACCCCGCCGTTCACAGGCCGGCCGGCCCGTCGTCGTGCGGCCGCGTCCCGGCCCGCCCCTGGGGGTCGTCCCCGGCGGACGAGGCGCCGCCGACAGGCCGGGCGGCTACCCGGCCAGCAACCGGTCGGCGTACTCGGGGAACCACTGCCCGGCCGGCGGCTCACCCCGTCCGCACTCGCCGTCGGAGTCACCGGGCTGCTTGATCCACAGCAGCGCGTCGACCCGCTCGATGCCGCTGTCGGTCGTGGGCGGCTCCCCCAGCCGCATCCCCGAGGGGTTGCACCAGGCGGAGTGGTCGCCGTCGCCGCCGCCCGGCGGGGGGCCGGCGCCGTTGCGGCTGGTGTCGACGACGAAGTGCGCGCCGCCGACCCGGTCGGAGAGCTCCGTGCCGTACGCCGCCGTCGCCTCGGTGGTCTCGAAGTTGCTGGTGTTCAGCGCGAAGCCGTCGGCCTCCTCGATCCCGGAGGCGAGCAGCGCGTCGGCGAGGGCGTCCTGGTCGTCGATCCAGCTGGCGTTGCCCGCGTCGACGTAGACGGCGGTCTCCGGCTGGCGCCCGAGGATGCGCACGGCCTCGCGCAGCATGCTGTAGCGCTCGTCGGCGGACTGGGAGCCGGCGCACCCCTCCAGCGCGTGCGGGATGGCGTCGGGCTCGAGGACGACGACGGCGGGGGCGTCGCCGATGCCCGCCGCGAGCGAGCCCAGCCAGTCCAGGTACTCGTCGACGTCGGCGGCACCGCCGGAGCTGTACTGGCCGCAGTCCCGCTGGGGCAGGTTGTAGGCCACCAGCAGCGGCACCCGCTCGACCTCCTGGGCCGCGGCGGTGAGCTCCCGCGCCGTGCGGTAGGGGTCCACCCCGCCGGCGAGCCAGGTGCCCGTCGGCCGGTCGGCGATGCGCCGCAGCCGCTCCGCCGTGGCCTCGTCGCCCCGCTCGGAGGCGGCCGCGACCGCCTGCGCGGCGGTGCTCCCCGGGTTGGCGTAGAGGACGTTCCAGGCCAGGGGGTTGCCCTCGCCGCCGGGCTGGTCCAGCCCGGCGGAGCTGTCGGCGGGGGCGCCGGCGGGGGCCGGCGGGTCGCCCGCGCCGCAGCCGGCCAGCACGGCGACGGCGGCCAGCGCGGCCGCGACCCGGCTGCGCGTCGTCCGGTCCCGCCTCATCGGACGTGCACCCAGCGGGCCACCGACGGCACGCCGTCGGCGTCGACCAGGAAGAGCATGTACCAGCCCGCCGGGGTGAGCCCCTCGGCCGGGTCCAGCGACAGCTGCAGGTCGCACGCCGCCCCGTCGCCGGGACAGGCACCGGACACGTCCAGCGCGACCGACCGCTGCTCCACGTCGGTGACGTGCGTGACCGCCGACGGGCGCATCAGCCGGGCCGCGGTCACCGCACCGGTCGCCCGCACCGGGAAGGTCGCGCCCCGGTCGACCTCGGCCGGCGCCTCGGTGACCCGCGGGCGCTCGCCGCCGGTGTGCAGGTACGGCGGGGTGTAGATCTCCACCCGGGTCTCGAACGTCCCCGGGCGCGTGTTCTCCGCGTCGGCGTACAGCGGGTCCGAGCCGAGCGTGACCACCCGGCCGTCGGGCAGCAGGAGCGCCTCGGAGTGGTAGTTCCGGCCGACCTCGTTGGGCGCGGCGCCGGCCATGGTGTTGGTGCCGGCGTCGTAGAGGACCGGGGCGTGGGTGTCGCTGTGCCCGTTGCCGCGGTAGCCGGTGCTGCCGCCGGTGAGCAGCACCCGGTCGTCGGGCAGGACCACCGTGGAGACGTACCGCGCCGGTGCGGGCAGGTCCGGCGCCGGGGTCCAGTGGGCGTCGTGGGTGTCCGTGTCGATGACGTCGACCCGCGCGGTGCTTCCCTCGCCCTCCCCGACCGCGCCGCCGCCGGCGATGAGCACCTGCTGCTCCTGCGCGGGCGGGAGCAGCACCGACGACGACGTCTCGTTCATGTGCGGGTCGCGCAGCCCGGGCACCGGGTCGAAGGAGTTGTCCGTCAGGTCCCAGTAGCCGGGCGTGCGGCCCTCCGTGGCCGGGCCGTAGCCGGCGTTGGACGAGGTGTAGAACAGCCGGTCGTCGGCCAGCCGCAGCAGCGCGGGGTAGGTCGGGAAGTAGCGGAACAGCTCGGGCCGCTCGCGCCACTGCCCGGTGGCCCGGTCGAACACCTCGACCTCGCCGGCCGAGGGGCGGCCGTGCTCGTCGAGCCCGCTGACCGCCATGACGTCGCCGCCGGCCACCGGGACGAGCGTCGGGTACCAGCGGGAGTGGTTGAGGTCGCCCACCCGCTCGTAGCGCTCGGTGGTGACGTCGAAGACGTAGGAGTCGGGGATGCCGCGGTACTCCTGCTTGTCCAGCGTGATCGTGTCCGCGATCCCGTAGACGTCCTGGGCCTGCCGGCCGGGCAGCCCCTCGACGGCGAACTGCGCGCCGCCGCGGACGACGGGGTCCTCGCCCTCCTGCAGCGCCTCGACCCACACCGTCGTCTCCGACGCCATGTTCATCGGCTCGCCGTCCATCACGTGCTGGACGGCGGGGGTGACCAGCGCCTGCGCCGTGGCGCGGTAGCGCTGCCCGTCCTCCCCGACGAAGACGGTGCCCTCCTCGAGGGTCGCCGTCAGGGTCGGGTCCTCGTTCTTGACGGTCATGACCCCGGCGGCGTGCGTGACGTCGTCGGCGAGCACCTCGTACCGGCTGGTGCCGCCGGCGATCAGGACGTTGCCGTCGGGCAGCTGCGCGTGGCCGCCGCAGAAGAGGTCCTCCGGCGTCTCGACGTGCTCGTAGGTGTCCGCCGCCGGGTCCCACAGGACCGTCTCGAAGGTCCCGGCGTCGAAGGAGGCCCGGTCGTTGCCGGACCCGGCCACGATGAGGACCTTGCCGGTGCGCAGCAGGACGGCGTGGACGGCCCGCACGCGGAACTCCTCCGGCAGCTCGACGGTCTCCCACGAGCCGTACTGCGCCGTGTAGTCGGGCCGGCCCTGCTGGTAGCCGGTGACCAGGTCGTCCACGGCCGCCCCGGCCACCTGCGCGTTCACCGTGCCGACGGCCAGTGCCGCGGTCGTGACGATCGCGACGTTGCGTGCGCGCCGGCGCCGGGGCGCCCTCCCACCGAAGCCCTTCACCGCTGCTCTCCCCGGGTGCCTGTGGTGACCAGCTGCTGCTCGGCGGGCAGCGGTGGTGCGGGTGCGACGGTGTTGCCGCTGAAGCGGACGGTCCGCGGTGCGGTGGCGGGACGCGGCGCGGCGGCGGCCGGACGCGGCCGGCGGCGCTGCGCGGCCCAGATGAGGACGGGCAGGAGGCAGGTGAACAGCGCGAGCAGCGCCCAGCCGCGCATCGCCGGGTGGTCGTGGCCCAGCGGCACGGAGGCGAGCAGCGCCGCGGCCAGCACCCCGCCCCAGGCGAGGTTCTTGCGGAACGTCGCCAGCCGGTCCGGGTTGCTGTCGTCGCCCTTCGGCGTGACCGCGAAGGGCACGTTGCGTCCCCGGACGGCGTCGGCCAGGGCCGTGACGTACACGGGCGCGGAGAGCACCGACACGAACATGCCCGCCAGCCCCGAGGAGCCCTCCTCCTCGTGCGGCGACACGTTGTAGCGCCGGTTCCAGAAGTAGACGCCGACCTGCAGGGCGGCCGCGTTGACGTAGAGGACCGCCCAGAGGTTCGCCGCCACGACCACGCCGCCCACCCCGGTGACGAGGTACAGGCAGAGGTTGGCCGACCCGAGCACCCAGCTGACGGCCGCCGACGGGTAGTAGGACATCAGCAGTCCGTAGTGCAGGGCCCGCGCCGGGGACAGCCGGCGGACCCGCCGCCAGAACTGCCGCAGCAGCACCTCGTCGGTGCCCCGGGCCCACCGGTTCTGCTGGACGAAGTAGTCGCTCCAGCTCGTCGGGCCCTCGCCCACGGCGAGCACGTCGGGGGTGTAGACGCTCTTCCAGCGCCGTCCGGTGTCGGGGTTGCGCGAGGAGTGGAGGACCAGCGACGTCGCGGCGTCCTCGGTGATGCTGTCGGCCAGGCCTCCGACGTCGGCGAGGGCCGAGAGCCGCACCGCGTTGTTGGTGCCCACGAACATCGCCGAGGTGCTGCGGTTGCCCGCCCGCTGCAGGACCGCGTGGAACAGGTACTGCTGCGACTCCGCGGCGCGGGTCGTGAAGTTGTCGTAGTTGCCGTAGACCTGCGGGCCGACGACGAAGGCGACGTCCGGGTCGCGGAAGTAGCCCATGAGCCGCTCGGCGATGTTCGGCAGCGGCGCGTGGTCGGTGTCGACGCTGATCCAGAAGTCGTACTCCTCGCCGTGTCGGGCGAGCCACGCGTTGTAGTTGCCGTGCTTGGTCCGGCGCTTGTGCGTGCCGGACTCGGTGTTCCACGCGGCCACCCCGCGACGGCTGAAGTGCCGCACGCCCAGGCGGGCGCACATGGCCCGGATCCCGTCGTCGTCGCCCTCGTCGAGCAGCCACACGTCGAGCGGGCCGTCGTGCCGCACGCGCAGCGCGGCCCGCAGGGTGGTCTCCACCATCTCCACCGGCTCCTTGCCGGGGACGATCGTGGTGAGCAGCGCGAGCCGGGTGCCGGTCTCGGGCCGCACCGGGAGGGGGTCGTGCGCGTTCCAGGTGGCCAGCGCCAGCGTCACCACGTTGACCAGCCGCAGGACCTCGATGAGCCCGATGGTGACGACCATCGTGAGGCTCAGGTACCAGGTCCAGCCGCCGGTGTCGGCCGGCCAGTGCGCGGGCCGGAGCAGCCACACCAGGAACAGCAGCTCCAGGACGATGGCGGCCGCGCTGATGACCAGGGCGCGCCCGCGCCGGCGGTCGCGCCGCACCAGCCGCTCGAACTGCACGGTGTAGCCCTCACCGGCCTCCCCGAGGGGCCCGGCCAGCGTGCTGTAGGCGTCGTACGGGTACTGCGGCGGCGCGCTGGCGCCGTCTCGGATTGCCACCGATCACTCCCACCGGCTCACCTGTCACCGGCGGCCTCGCTGTGGTGCGCCCCGGGCCCGGTCGGGCCTCCGGCGCTGCACCACGTGGATCGGGAGGGGTCTCTCCCGCCGGAGCGACGGTACGGACCGATCCGCCCTCCGCGAGCGGCCTCCGCGGCTCCCGGACCGGAGCCGGGACGGCGCGGTCTCCCGGTGTGCCCGACCGCTGACGAGGTGTGACGCGGCGCCGCGGGAACGGCTGTCCGGCCCTCCCAAACACCGCTGCCGCATGGGCAGGAACACAGCCCCGGCCGACCCGACCGGCGTGTCGGCCCCCGCAGCGAGCGACGGCTCCGGGGCCGGGGCGGTCAGCCGCGGCCGCGCCGCCTCCGGACCGTTCGCCACACCACGTAGCGGACCAGCCAGACGAGGGCCACGGCACCGGTGACCAGCAGGCCGGCGATCACCAGCAGGCGGGCGCTCGGGGGCGGCTCGGGCAGGGCCATGGAAGGAGCCTCCTCCCGCCCGGGCGGATCCGCCGGGGTCGCCGGCGCGGCGCCCGCGGGCCTGGGGCCCCCGGGGGCGGACCGCCGTCAGCCCTCGCCGTCCTCCCCGCGGTCGCCGGCGGGTGCGCCCAGGGCGGCGCGCAGGTCCGCGACGGCGGCGCCCAGCGCGGCGGCGCCGTCCCCCGTGAGGCGGTCGCGGCGCCGGAGGTCGTCGAGGCGGCGCTCGAGGTCGTCGACCTCCCGCGCCACCCGGTCGGGGTCCGCCCGGTCCAGCGCGCGCTCGACGTCGGCCACCCGGCGGTCGACGTCGCGCCGTCCCCCGCCGGTCAGCGCACCCCCCGCCTCGGCCTGCTCGACGGCCGCGCGCAGCCCGGCCAGCGCCGACCGCACCGGGTCCGCGGCGGGCGCCGGGGCCGCGGGCGGGGTGGTCACCGGGGAGGTCGGGACGGCCGCCGGCGGCGGCACGGGCGACGGGCTCGGGGCCGGCGCCGACGACGGGGTGGCCGCCGCGCCGCCCTCCGGGGCCGCCGCGCCGCCCGTGGCCGTCCCGCTCCCCCCGCCGGTCAGCAGGGCGGCGGCCACGGCCAGGGCCCCGGCGCCCGCCCCCACGGCGGCCGGCAGGCGCACCGGGCGCCGTCGCCGGGGGGTGCCGTCCGCCGGGGGGAGGTGCTCGGAGAGCGCGGGCCGCGGGAGCACCAGCGTCGGCGCGGGTGCGTCCGGCGCTCCCGCGAGCGCCGCGGCCGCCTCCGCGGCCGTCGGCCGGGCGGCGGGGTCCTTGGCGAGCATCCGGCCGAGCAGCCGGTCCACCGCGGCCGGGGTGTCCGGCCGCAGGGGCACGGCCGAGGGGACCGGCGCGTGCAGGTGCTGGGCGAGGACCGCGACGCCGTCGGCCTGGAACGGCGGGCGGCCGGTCAGCAGGGTGAACAGCGTCGCGCCCAGGCCGTAGACGTCGGCCTCCGGGCCGGCCGGCGCCCCGGCGACGACCTCCGGCGCGAGGAACGGCGTGCTGCCCAGCACGAGCCCGGTGCCGGTCAGCGGAGCGGCACCGGGGCCGCCGTCGGCCAGCCGGGCGATGCCCAGGTCCACCAGCACGCAGGAGCCGTCCGCGGCGAGCACGAGGTTGGCCGGCTTGACGTCCCGGTGCACGATGCCCGCGGCGTGGGCGGCGGCCAGGGCCCCCGCGGCCTGCCGGCCGTACCGGGTGACGTCGGCGATGGGGAGGGGCCCGTCGCGGCCGAGGAGGGACTGCAGGTCGGGGCCGGGCAGCAGCGGCATGACCAGCCAGGCGGCCGCCGCGTCGACGCCGACGTCGAAGACGCTCACCACGTGCGGGTGCTCGAGCGCGGCCAGCGCCCGGGCCTCGCGGCGGAAGCGGGACGTCCCGGCGCGGTCGGCGACGGCGGGGTCGAGCACCTTGACCGCGACCCGGCGGCCGAGGGCGACGTCGGTGGCCGCGTGGACGGTGCCCATCCCGCCGCGGCCCAGCACGCCGTCCAGCCGGTACCGGCCGCCCAGCGTCGTCCCCTCCACCCGCACCTCCCTCGTCGCCGCGGGCCGGGACCGGCCCCGTCCGAGGATGCCCGGCGGGGGCGGCGGGTGGGCGGCGCAGCGCCGGTCGGTGCCCTCAGCGCCCACGTCCGGCGTTGAGCCGGGCGGCCTGGCGCAGCAGGTGGTCGCGCTCGGCGCGGTCGGTCGCCCTCGCGGCCGCCTCGGCGTACAGCCGCGCCGCCGTCGCGAGGTCGCCGTCGCGCTCGTGCAGGTACGCCGCGACCGCGGTGTGGCGGGGCAGGTCGTCGTCCAGGCCCGCGAGCGCCGCCAGGCCGGCGCGGGGCCCGTCGGCCTCGCCGACGGCCACCGCCCGGTTGAGCCGGACGACCGGGCTGCCGGTCAGGCGGACGAGCTCGTCGTACCACTCGACGATCTGCACCCAGTCGGTCTCCGCGGCGGTGGGCGCGTCCGCGTGCAGGGCCGCGATGGCGGCCTGGGCCTGGTACTCCCCGAGCCGGTCCCGGGCGAGGGCCGCCTGGAGGATCGCGACGCCCTCGGCGACCATCCCGGTGTCCCACCGGCTCCGGTCCTGCTCGGCGAGCGGCACCAGGCTGCCGTCGGGCGCGGTGCGGGCGGGGCGCCGGGCGGAGTGGAGCAGCATGAGGGCCAGCAGCCCCGCCACCTCGGGGTGGTCGACCACGGCCGCGAGCTGCCGGGTGAGCCGGACGGCCTCGGCGGCGAGGTCGACGTCGCCGGAGTAGCCCTCGTTGAAGACCAGGTAGAGGACGCGCAGCACGGTGGCGACGTCGCCGGGCCGGTCGAACCGCACGCTGGAGACGGTGCGCTTGGCCCGGCTGATGCGCTGCGCCATCGTCGCCTCGGGCACCAGGTAGGCCTGCGCGATCTGGCGGGTGGTCAGCCCGCCGACGGCGCGCAGCGTGAGCGCGACCGCCGACGACGGCGTCAGCGACGGGTGGGCGCACAGGAAGTAGAGGTGCAGCGTGTCGTCCGCGCCGGGCACGGGCCCGGGCGGGGGCTCCTCGTCGACGACGTCCTCGCGCCGGCGGCGGGCGGCGTCGGCCCGCGTCGCGTCGAGGAACCGGCGCCAGGCCACGGTGACCAGCCAGCCCTTCGGGTCCCGCGGCGGGTCGGCCGGCCAGGTGCGGACCGCCTCCACCAGCGCGTCCTGCACGGCGTCCTCGGCCGCCGCGAAGTCGGCGCCGCGGCGGACGAGGACGCCGAGCACGCTGGGGGTGAGGCTGCGCAGCAGGACCTCGTCCAGCGGGGCGGTCATCCCTCGATGGTGGGCGGCGCGCCGAGGAAGGGGCGCACCTCGAGCCACTCGTGGATCGGCTCCCCGCCCGCCCCGGGGGCGGCCGACAGCTCCCCGGCCAGCTCGACGGCGCGCTCCTGGCTGTCGACGTCGATCACGATCCAGCCGGCGATGAGGTCCTTGGTCTCGGCGAAGGGGCCGTCGGTGACCGGCGGGCGCCCCTCGCCGTCGTACCGGACCCACATCCCCTCCGGGGACAGCGCCTGCCCGTCGACGAACTCACCGGTCCCCTCCAGCCGGGCCGCGAAGTCCTCCATGTACCGCACGTGGGCGGAGATCTCCTCCGGCGTCCACTTCTCCATCGGGACGTCGTTCACCGCCGCCGGGGCGCCGCGGTAGTGCTTGAGCAGCAGGTACTTGGCCATCGTGGTCCCTCCTCGGTGGTGCGGCCCATCCTGGCCGCTCGCACCCCGGGGACGGAGCCGGTCCCGCGTTCTCGACATCGCCCTGCCGATCCGGCGCCGGGACGGGGCGATGGTGCGGCGGGTCACGCGCCGACGAACTCCCGGAGCGCGACGCCGTGCTCGCGCGCGATCAGCTCGGCCGCCTTCTCGCCGATCATGATCGCGGCGGCGTTCGTGTTGCCGCTGACCACGTTCGGCATGACGCTCGCGTCCGCGACGCGCAGCCCGTCGACGCCGAGGACGTGCAGCCGCGGGTCGACGACCGACCCGATCCGGCAGGTGCTCGTCAGGTGGTAGACGGTGAACGCGTAGTGGCGCGCCAGGTCGGCGATCAGCTCGTCGCTCGGGACGTCGCCGCGGGTGTGGCCGTGCGCCTCGGCCAGCCGCCGCGGCACCAGGAGGTCGCCGATCTCGTGCTCCTCCCGCATCCGGTCCACGACGTCGAGCGCGCGGCGCACCACCGCGGTCATCACGGCGACGTCGTGCGGGTCGGTGAGGTAGTTCATCCGGATGTCGGGCGGGGCCAGCGGATCGGCACTGGCCAGGCGGATCTCGCCCTCGCTGTGCGGCTGCACCGGGTTGGCGAGCACGAAGACGTTCTCGGCGGTCGGCGACAGGTCGACGGCCGGGTCGTCGAAGTACTCCGCCGCGTCGACGTGCAGGCAGGAGTCCCAGATGCCGACGTCGTAGCCGCACACGAAGACCGCGAGCTGCGCGTCGTGGGTGTGCTCGTCCCCGAGGCCCGTCGAGAACCAGGCCCCCGCGTCGTAGAGCGACGAGGACGCCAGCCCGCTGCCGGTCGTGAACCACTCGGTGAGCCGGCGCTCCGCCTCCGCCTCGAGCTCCTGCAGCTCCGGCGGCAGGGACGCGTCGTCGGCCGGGTCGGCCGGCAGCGGACCGGCCGGCGCCCGCAGCGCGTCCGGCCCCAGGGCCACGCGCACGGTGGCCATCGGGACGCCCAGCCCCGGCGCCGGGAACATCAGCCCCACCTGCAGGTGGTCCTTGAGGTGGCGGCCCACCTCGGGGGCGTCGGCCAGGCACCGGACGCCGAGGGACTCCAGCTGCTCGCGCGGCCCGACGCCCGAGAGCAGGAGCAGGTGCGGTGACCCGACCGCGCCGGCGCTGAGGACCACCTCGCGGCCGGCCTCGACCACCTCGGTGGTGCCGGCGGCGGTGACGTACTCGACCCCGGTGGCCCGCAGGGCACCCGGCTCGCCCGAGAGGAGCACCCGGGTGGCCCGGGCGTGCGGGATCACCGTCAGGTTCGGCCGCTGCTCGGCCTCGCCCTCGAGGAACGCGTGGTAGGTGCTCGAGCGCATGCCGTGCTTCGTGGTCGTCTGGAACAGCGAGACGACGCCGGCCGGGCCGCCCCGGTCGCGGCCGTTGTAGTCACCGCGCGGGATGCCGGCGGCCACCGCGGCGTCGACGAACGCCTGCGCCCCTGGCAGCACCGGGCTGCGCACCGACACGCCGAGCGGCCCCTGCGTGCCGTGGGCGGGCAGGTCGAGCGGGACGGCCTCGCTCGGCACCAGCCCCTCGCTCCTCCGGAAGTAGGGCAGGACGTCCGCGAAGCCCCAGCCGTCGGCACCCCCGGCGGCCCAGGCGTCGAAGTCCCCCGGGTGGCCGCGCACGTAGGCCATGTAGTTGATGCCCGACGAGCCGCCGAGCATCCGGCCGCGGGGCACCATCATCCGGCCGCCCCGCAGCCCCTTGCCGCACGCGCCCGCGTCGGCGGTGAGCATCCAGTCGGTCTCGGGGTCCGCCTGCAGCACCGGGCAGGCGGCCGGCACCAGCTCGGCCGCCGGCGGCCGCCCCCCGGCCTCGACCAGTGCCACCCGGACGTCCGGGTCCTCCGACAGCCGGGCGGCGACCACCGCCCCGGCCGAGCCACCGCCCACGACGACGAAGTCCACGCTGCCCGCCATCGCGCGACGGTAGTCCCGGCACCCGGGCGACGACAGGGCGTCCGGCCGCGGGACCCCCGGCACCCGCCACGGGCCCACGTCGGCCGGCCGGTCCGGTCGTAGGTCCCTGCCCGGCACCTGCCGGGATCCCTACCCTCCGGGACGGGCCGACCGTCGAGGGGAACGACCGGGGAGGTCGGGACATGGCCGAGGAGCGGACCGTCGCGGAGCCCCCGCGGCCCGGCGACGGCGCCCTGCCCACCGGCACCGTCACCTTCCTGTTCACCGACATCGCGGGCTCGACGGCGCTCCTGCGGCAGGACCGGGACGGCTACGCGGCGGCGCTCGCCGACCACCGGTGCCTCCTGCGGGCGGCGTTCGCGGCGCACGAGGGCTGCGTGGTCGACACCCAGGGCGACGCGTTCTTCGTGGCCTTCCCGACCGCCGGCCAGGCGGTGGCCGCCGCGGCGGAGGCGCAGCGGGCCCTGGCCACCCACCCCTGGCCCGGCCGGACGCCGGTCCGCGTGCGGATGGGCCTGCACGCCGGTGAGGCGCGCCTGTACGCCGGGAGCTACGTCGGGCTGGCCGTGCACCGGGCCGCCCGCATCGCCGCGCTCGCCGCCGGCGGCCAGGTCCTGCTCTCCGAGTCGGTCGTGGCGCTGCTCGACGAGCACCTGCCGGCCGGGCTCGCGCTGCGGTCCCTCGGCGAGCACCGGCTCAAGGACTTCCCCCGGCCGACGCCGCTGCACCAGCTTGACGTCGCCGGCCTGCCGACGGGCTTCCCCCCGCTGCCGACGGGGGTGGTGGGCTCCCCGCCCGTGCGCCCGGCCGGCGACCGGGTGTGGAACCTGCCGGCCCGCAACCCCCACTTCACCGGCCGCGACGAGCAGCTGGCGGAGCTGCGGCGCCGGCTCCGGGCGGGTGAGGCCACGCTCGTGGTGCAGACGCTGTACGGACTGGGTGGCGTGGGCAAGACCCAGCTGGCGCTCGAGTACGCCCACCGGTACGCCGCCGACTACGACGTCGTGTGGTGGATCGACGCCGAGCAGGCCGTGCTGGTCCCGGACCAGCTCGCCGGCCTCGCCACCCGGCTCGGGCTGCCGGCCGGGGCCACCGTCGCCGACACCGTGGACCGCCTGCTGGCGGAGCTGCGCGGCCGGGACCGGTGGCTGCTGGTCTTCGACAACGCCGAGCGGCCCGCCGACGTCGCCGGCTACCGGCCCGACGGCCCCGGCCACGTGCTGATCACGTCCCGCTTCCCCGCCTGGGGGACCCTCGGCGGCCGGCTCGAGGTCGACGTCCTCACCCGGCCGGAGACCGTCGCGCTGCTCCGTGCCCGGATGCCCGGCCTGGGAGCCGGGACCGCCGACGCGCTCGCCGCGGAGCTCGGCGACCTGCCGCTCGCGGCGGCCCAGGCCGCCGCCTACCTGGAGCAGACCGACCTGCCGCCCGAGGACTACCTGCGCCGGTTCCGCACCCGGCGCGCCACCCTGCTGACCCGCGGCGACGTGCTCGGTTACCACGGGCGGATCGACACCACCTGGGCGCTGTCGCTGGAGCGGCTGCGCGCCGAGGACCCGGCGGCGGTGCAGCTGCTGGAGCTGGCCGCCTCCCTCGCCCCCGAGCCCGTCCCGTCGAGCCTGTTCGTCGAGCACCCCGAGCTGCTGGAGGGGCCGCTGCGGGACGCCGCGGCCGATCCGGACACCCTGGACGACGCCATCGGGGCGGCGGTCGCCTACTCGCTGGCCCGCCGCCACCGCGACGGCTTCCAGGTCCACCGGCTGGTGCAGTCGGTGATCCGCCTCCAGCTGCCGGCCGACCGCGAGCAGGCCGTCGCCGACCGGGTGGTGGCCCTGCTGGCCGCCGCCTCCCCCGGCCACCCCCAGGACCCGGCCGGCTGGCCGGCGTTCGCCCGGCTCGCCCCGCACGTGCTCGCCACCGCCCCGCTCGGCGACCGCTCGCCCGCCGGCCGCCGGCTGGTCCTGGACACCGCCCGCTACCTGCAGGCCCGCGGCGACACCGCGGCCAGCCGCTCGGTGGGCGAGGCGCTGCTCGACCGCTGGCGGGCGGTCCTCGGCCCCGACCACCCCGACACCCTGACCGCGGCGAGCGGTCTCGCCCTCGCCCTGAACCAGCTGGGCGACGCGGGGGCGGCGGCCGCGCTCGCCGAGGACACGCTGCAGCGCTGCCACCGGGTGTTCGGGCCCGACCACGTCCGGACCCTCTGGACGGCGACCACCCTGGCCCTGGACTTCCTCCAGCTGGGGCGGGTGCACGCCTCCCGCGGGCTGACGCACGACGTCCTGCGGCGCAGCCTCCGCCTCTACGGCCCGGACCGGGCGACCACGCTTCTGGCCGCGGGCGGCCTGACCATCGCCCTGGCCGAGCTGGGCGACGTCGGGCAGGCCCGGGAACTGGGGCAGGACACCCTGCGGCGCTGCCGGCGGGTGTACGGCGAGGACCACGCCACCACGCTGCTGGCGGGGACCGCCCTGACCATGGCGCTGGTCTCGGTCGGCGACGTCGGGCAGGCCCGGGAACTGGGGCAGGACACCCTGGAGCGCTGCCGGCGGGTGCTGAGCCCCGACAACGCCGTCACCCTGCTGGACGCCGGCGCCGTGGTCCTCGCCCTGGCCCTGTCCGACGAGGCGGAGGCCGCCCGCGCGCTGGGCCGGGACGTGCTGCAGCGCAGCCGCGGCGTGTACGGCCCGGACAACGTCATCACCCTGTACGCGGCCGCGCCCCTGGCCGTCGCCCTGGTGCGGCTGGGCGAGGCCGGGGAGGCCCGGGCCCTCGCCGAGGACACCCTCCGCCGCTGCCGGCGGGCACTGGACCCCGACCACGGCGTGACCGCGCTGGCGGCCGCGGCGCTGGTCCTCGCCGGCACCCGGCCGGGTGGGGCACCGCCGCCCGGAGCGGTGGACGACGCGCTGCAGCGGTGCCGCCGCGCCCTCGGCCCCGGCCACCCGCTCACGCGGTCGGTCGAGGAGGCCGCCGGCGGGGAGGCACCCCCGGGCCCGTCCGCGGAGGCCGGGGCCGGGTGACGCGCGTCGGACGGGCGCCCGGGGCGGGGGTCAGCGGGCCGGGTCGACCACGGTGATCCCGGCGACCGTCGTCCGGTCGAACACCGGCAGCAGGGCCGCCGCCTCGTCGAGGCCGATGGTCCGCTCGACCAGCCGCTGCGGCTGCAGCGAGCCCTGCTCGACGAGCGCCATCATGGCCGGGTAGTCGGCCGCGGCCATGCCGTGGCTGCCCAGCAGGTCCAGCTCCCAGCCGATCACCCGCGCCATCGGGACCCGCGGGTGGCCGTCCACCGGCGGCAGCAGCCCCACCTGCACGTGGCGCCCCCGCCGGCGCAGGCTCAGGACCGAGTCCGCGCAGGTCTGCTCGCTGCCCACGGCGTCGACGGCGACGTGGCTGCCGCCGGAGGTCAGCTCCGCGACGGCGGCCGGGACGTCGCGGCCGTCGGCCCGCACCGTGTGCTCCGCGCCGAGATCGGCGGCCACGGCGAGGGCCTCGGGGTTGCGGTCCACCGCGACCACCCGGGCCCCCAGCGCGCGGGCGACCGCCACCGCGCTCAGGCCGACGCCGCCCGCGCCCACCACGGTGACCCACTCCCCCTCGCCGACCCGCGCGCGGGCGACCAGGGCGCGGTAGGCCGTGGCGAAGCGGCACCCCAGGCTCGCCGCGCTCGCGACGTCGACCCCGTCGGGGACGCGCACCAGGTTGGTGTCCGCGGCGTGCAGGGCGACGTACTCGGCGAAGGACCCCCAGTGGGTGAAGCCCGGCTGCTGCTGGTCCGGGCAGACCTGCGCCTCCCCGGCCCGGCACCACGCGCAGCGACCGCAGCCGCAGACGAACGGGACGGTCACCCGGTCCCCGGCCCGCCAGCGGGTGACCTCCGCCCCGACCTGGGCCACCACCCCGGCGAGTTCGTGCCCGGGCACGTGCGGGAACACGACCTCGTCGTCGTGCCCGGCCCAGGCGTGCCAGTCGCTGCGGCACATCCCGGTGGCCAGCACCCGCAGCACCACCCCGCCGGGCGGGGCGGTGGGCTCGGGCACCTCCCGCACCTGGGGCCGGGCCCGGACCGAGTCGACGACGACGGCGCGCACCGGCACATGCTGTCAGGCGTCAGCGCCACGACCCGGTGAGCCGCCCGGCGAGGGCCCTGCCCTGGTCGTGGCCGGCCCGGGCCGCGGGCGGGCGCAGCGCCGGGTCCATCGCGTGCGCACCGAACAGGTGCTCCGCGGCGCCGTCCGGGACGACCGTCTCGCCCCTGCTGCCGCCGGCGCGCAGCGCCTCGACCTGTGCCGCCAGGTGGGTCCCCCACTCCCGCGGGTGCCGCGACTCGCCGCCGAGCGGTGCCAGGACCAGCACCCGCCCGTGTCCGGCGGCCAGGTCGGCGTTCTCGACGGACCGGTGGCCGCCGTCGATGTACCGGCGGTCGCCGATGCGGTAGTGCGGGCCGCCGGCAGTGCTCGCGGCGACGGCGTCCACCAGGTCGACGCCGCTGTGGCGGTCGGACATGACCGGTGCACCGGTGTGGGCGTCGACCGCCGTGACGAGCCCCGCTCGCTCCGGCCGGCGCCCGCTCGGCAGCCGGGCGGCGACGGTGGCGCGCCACCGCGCCGACCCGGAGCCGTCCGACGCCGCGTCCACCTCGAGCGCCGCCGCACCCATCCGGCGGCGCATGCCGGTCGCGTCCTCGGCGGCGGCGACGACCCGGGCCGTCCTCGCCAGGTGGTCGGCCACCGGCCCGAGGAGGACGCGCCCGGCGTCGGGCCCGGCCGGACCGGTCCGGAGCGGGGGCGCCGCGGCGAGGACGGCGGCGACCGCCTGCGCCACCGACTTCCCGCTGCGGTGCCCGACCGACGGCCGGCGCGCCGGTCACGCGGGGACGTCGTCCCGCCTTCGGTGCGGGGCGCGGACGACGTCGACGCTCAGCCCTGCGCCGGCCGCCGCCACCAGGCCGGCGAGGAGGAACGGGACGACGAAGCCGCCCGTCGTCTCGGCGAGCCAGCCGCCGAGCGGAGGGCCGGCCAGCTGCGCCAGGCCGAAGGCGAGGGTGCAGCGGCCGAAGGCCCCGGCGAACTCCCGCGGGGTCAGGGAGTCCGACAGGTGGGCCGCGATGACCGCCGGCAGCCCGGACATCGTCAGCCCGAACAGCAGCGCCGACGCCGAGGCCGGCGGCTCGGCACCCAGCGGCACGAGCAGGATCGCCGCGGACATGAGGAGGTAGCCGCCGACGAGCGTGGGACCGCGGCCCCACCGGTCCGACAGCGGCCCGAGCACGATCCCACCGGCGACCAGCCCGACGCCGACGAGCGTGTAGACCGCCGACGCGTGACCGGCGGAGAAGCCCGCGTCGTCCTCGAGGGCGGTCACCAGGTAGCTGGTGTAGACGGAGTAGGCCAGGCCGTACGCGGCGTAGCCGCCGGCCAGGCCGATCCACCCGGGGACCCGGCGCAGGGCGCCCGCGCGCACGGGGACGTCGTCGTCGCGGCGGGGCGCCGGGCGCAGCAGCAGCAGGCACAGTCCGAGGACGACGACGGCGATCGCGGCCTCCACCAGGTACACGGTGCGCCAGGAGGCGTCCCCGCCCCAGGACCGCAGGGTCCAGGTCAGGGCGCTGGCCAGCACGATCCCGCCGCCGATGCCCGAGCCGGCGACGCCGATCGCCGCGCCCCGGCGGGAGGGGCGGACGACAGAGCCGGCGAGCCCGGGGGCCGGCACCCAGATGAAGGCCCCGCCGACGCCGGTCAGGGTGAGCCCCACCGCGAGGCCGCCGGCGCCCCCGGCGACGGAGAGCAGGCCCAGCCCCGCCGCGCTGCAGGCGAGGCCGGCCTTGATCAGCGCCGCCGGCCGGGCGCGGCGGGACAGCGCGCTGACCGCGACGGTGCCGAGCAGGTAGGCGGTGACGTTGGCCGTGGCGACCAGCCCGGCGACGGCGTAGGACCCGAGCAGGTCCCGGTCGATCGCCGGCAGCAGCAGCGCGTAGGAGAACCGGCCGAAGGCCTGGGCGACGGCGGAGGCCAGCGCCACCAGCAGGACCAGCCCGCGTGGACGCACCCGCACGCCCCCACCTCCGCACCCGCCGGCCGGCGACGCCGGGGCGCGTCACCGCGCCGAGTCCACCACTCCGCCGGCAGGAGGGCGAGCCGCTCGGGACCGGCTCACCGCCGGCCGGCGCCGTGCGCGCGGCGGTCCCCGCCCGGCCGAGGGAGGGACCGGCGGTCCGTGGATGACCGCTGCCGGCGACGGTAGGAACGACGCAGCACCGACGAGGGAGGCGACGTGATCGACCGGGCCGGGCTGGCCGAGTTCCTCCGCCGCCGTCGGGAGGCGCTGCAGCCGGAGGACGTGGGCCTCCCCCGCGGGCCGCGCCGCCGGACGAGCGGGCTGCGGCGCGAGGAGCTCGCCGCCCTCTCCCACATGTCCACCGACTACTACGCGCGGCTGGAGCAGGAACGCGGGCCGCAGCCGTCGGAGCAGATGGTGGCCGCGATCGCGCAGGGCCTGCACCTCTCGCTCGACGAGCGCGACCACCTGTTCCGGCTGGCCGGCCACCGGCCACCCGCCCGCGGCGCCGACGGCGAGCACGTCGGCCCCGGCCTGCTGCGGATCCTGGACCGGCTCGGCGACACGCCGGCGGAGATCGTCACCGAGCTCGGCGAGACGCTGCGGCAGACCCCGCTCGCCGTCGCGCTCACCGGCGACGCGACCCTGCGCACCGGGCCGGCGCGCAGCCTCGGCTACCGGTGGTTCACCGACCCGGCCACGCGGGCGCTGTACGCCCCGGAGGAGCACGCGTTCCTGTCCCGGCTGTACGCCTCGGGCCTGCGTGAGCTGGTCACCCTGCGCGGCCCCGGCTCGCGGGCCGCGCGCCTCGCCGAGCTGGCGCTGGCCCGCAGCGAGGAGCTGCGGCGGCTGTGGGACGCGCACGAGGTCGGCATCCGCCCGCGCGAGGTCAAGCGGTTCGTCCACCCCGTCGTCGGACCGCTGGAGCTGGCCTGCCAGTCGCTCGTCGACCCCGACCAGTCGCACCGGCTGCTCGTGTACACCGCCGTCCCGGGCAGCGAGAGCGCCGAGCGGCTGCAGCTGCTGGCCGTCCTCGGCACCTCGGCGTCGCCCGCCGACCGGGCCGTCCCCGGCTGAGCGGGGACGGCCCGGGACGGTCAGCGCGGGAGGGGGTGCACCCCGTCGCGCGCGGCCGCGGGGAAGGCCACCCCCGTCAGCTGCTCGGACAGGCGCCACATCCGCTCGGCGTCCCCGGGACCGCGCACCGGGCGGTAGGGCTCCTGCTCCGCGGGGGCGCCCCCGGCGGAGCCCGGACCGTCCGGGCCGTAGAACCGGCCGCCGCCGTCCGGCGCGGTCGCGGCGAGCAGGGCCGGCAGCGCCGCGCTCTCCGCGGTGCCGGTGAGGCCCAGCCGCGCCAGCACGCGGATGAGCCGCACGGCGGTGGTGTCCCGGGCGCGGCCGACCTCGGGGCGGGCCGCGAGCAGGCTGGTCGGCGCGATCCCGGGGTGGGCCAGGTCGCTGGTGATCCCCCAGCCCCCGGCGGCGCTGCGCCGCTGCAGCTCCAGGGCGAACAGGCCGACGGCGACCTTCGACTGGGCGTAGGCGCGCTGCCCGTCGTAGGACCGCTCCCAGTTCGGGTCGTCCCAGTTCACCGCCCCCCGGCGCGCCGCGACGCTGGTCTGCGAGGTGACCCGCGCCCGGCCGGCCCGCAGCAGCGGCAGCAGGGCGGCGACGAGCGCGACGTGCCCCAGGTGGTTGGTGCCGAACTGCAGCTCGAAGCCGTCGGCCGTCGTCTGCCGGTCCGGCGGCCGCATGACGCCGGCGTTGGCGACGAGCAGGTGCACCGGCCGCTCCTCGGCGCGCAGCGTCTCGCCGAGCGCCGCGACGGAGGCGAGGGAGGACAGGTCGAGGTCGCGCAGGGAGACGTCGGCGTCCGGGACCTGGGCGCGGATCCGGGCGACCGCGGCCTCGCCCTTGCGCGGGTTGCGGACCGGCAGGACCACCTCGGCGCCGGCCGCGGCGAGCCGGCGGGCCAGCACGAGGCCGACGCCGTCGCTGCCTCCCGTGACGACGGCGCGGCGGCCGGTGAGGTCGGGGACGGGGACGTCGGGTCGGGTGCGCGGCATCGGGTGCTCCTCGGGTCGTGGGGACCCCAGCCTCACCGCGCGGCGCGCCCGTGTTCAGGGACGGCCGATCCGCGGATCGCCGGTCCCCGGCTGCGGCGGCGCCCG
Organism: Geodermatophilus sp. SYSU D00684; assembly: GCF_054050455.1. Classification (NCBI taxonomy): domain Bacteria; kingdom Bacillati; phylum Actinomycetota; class Actinomycetes; order Geodermatophilales; family Geodermatophilaceae; genus Geodermatophilus; species Geodermatophilus sp. SYSU D00684. The sequence goes on from NZ_JBJGZI010000007.1 coordinate 170,338, forward strand.
CCGGGACGCACGGCACCTCGGCGGGCCGGCGCGGCCGCCGTCCCTGCGCCGGGGCGGGAGCCGCCGCCGCGGCCCGGACGCTACGGCTGCTCCTCCACGGGACCGAAGAGGGTCAGCAGGAGCCGTTCCGGGCCGTGGAGCCGGGAGTTGAGCGTGTCCCACGGGGTGACGGTCGGCTCGGCGACCAGCTCCGCGCCGGCCTCGACCAGGTCCGCGGTCGCGGCGCGGGTGTCGGGTACCTCGAACGCGACGCGGATCCGGCCCGGGACGCGGTGTCCCACCTCGACCTCGTCGATGAACTCGGCGTAGGGCGGATCGTTGATCTCCAGCGTCGCCCGGCCGGCGTCGAGGATGACGACGTGGCCGCCGCGGGCCTCGTAGGCCTCCTGCTCCGGCAGCCCCAGCACGTCGCGGAAGAAGCGGACCGCGGCCTCGTGGTCCGTCGCGGTGACCACGAGGCGGAGTTCGGTGACCCGCTGCCGTCGCTGCGTCATGGGGGACTCCTCGGCCGCGGTGGGGGGCGTGCCGCGCGAGGTCATCGTGTCGCACGCGCGCAGGTCGGACCGGACGCCGGCTCCCGTCGGACGATCGGGACCACCGGACACCCTCGTCGGCCCGCGCACCGGCGACCAGCGGCGGACCGCCCCGGTGCAGGCCGCCGGCGCGCATCCGGCGGGGGCGGTCATCCCTCCCCACCCGGCGGCCCGGCCGGCAGCTCCCCCGTCCGCACCAGGACGTGGGCGACGTCGCGGACCCGGCGGGCCGCGCCCGCCGACGCCCGGACCAGCGCCCGGATCGCCTGGTCGGCGGTCAGCCCGAACCGCTGCATCAGCACGCCCGTGGCCTGGTCGATCACCGCGCGGGCCTCCAGGGCGATCCGCAGGTCGTCGGCCATCGCGCGGGCGCTCCGCATCGCGTGCAGGTCGCCGGCCGCCGCCGCGGCGTGCGGGCCCAGGCGGGTGGCGGCGGCCCGGGCGTCCTCGTCGAAGGCGTGGGCCTCGCGGGCGTAGATGTTCAGCGCGCCGGCGACGCCGCGGTCGGCGTCGATCACCAGCGGGACGGACAGCGAGCTCAGGGCGCCGTGGGCGACCGCCCGCGGCACGTAGTCCGGCCACCGGCTGTCGGTGCGGGTGTCGGCGACCTCGACCAGCTCGCCGGTGCGCGCGGCGTGCAGGCAGGGCCCGTGGTCACGCTCGTACTGCGCCTCGTCGACGTCGACGGCCAGCCGGCCGGTGGCGGCCACCGTGGTGGGCACGTCGTCGACGAGCAGCGACACCGACGTCTCGGTGTCGCCGGGCACCACCGTCCTGGCCAGCGCGGCCACGGTGTGCAGCAGGTCCTCCATCGACAGCTCCGGAGCAGGCAAGCGCCCCCGGCGCCGGGGTGCGCCGGCGACGCCGTCGAGGCGGGGATCCTGGCTCCTGTCCACGGCACGGCTCCGGTCTGCTGCACCGGGGCGGGCACCTCGGTTGCGGACTCCGCCTCGGAGCCCGCGCTGGCGTGGCACGCCGGGGTCGGACGCACGGTCGGCGCAGGGTGGCTCCCGCGACCGGACCCGAGCGTACGCAGCTCTCCGTCGCGGCGGGCGCATCGCCGCGTCGAGGACGTCACCACCGGCGGTCACCGCCCGCCGCCGGGTGGCCGCCGTCCCCGACGGCGGGGCTAGAGGTCGCCGCCGCGGTCGAGCAGGCCGCTCAGGGGGACCTCTCCCTCGACGATGCGCCGGGCGAGCTCGTCGAGGTCCCCGCCGCGGGTGTAGGCATGCGCCCGGAGCAGCGCCAGCGCGTCGGTGCTGCTGACGTGGAGGCCGGCGTTGACGAAGCCCATGGCCCGCCACACGACCGAGCGCCGTCCGGCGGCCGGCGCGTCCAGCCACACCGGCCCGCCGCTCTCACCGCGCGTCGCCTCGCTGTTCTGCTGGAACGCCGAGGTCACCTCGGCACTGATCGCCAGCGCGTGCGCCAGGCTCAAGGCGGTCACGTCGTTCGGCGGGACCGTGTACAGGTCCAGCGCCCCGATGCCGCGCAGCCCCCCGTGCAGCGGCAGCGAGACGACCCCGCGGATCGGGGTGCTGGTGACCAGGCCGTCGTGGAACGCCGGCCACCGGGACCGGATCGTCACCTCGTCGGCCACCACGGGGCCGCCCTCGGCGTGCGCCGTCAGGCACGGCCCGGCCCCGATCGTGAACTGCAGCCGCTCCGCCGTCGCCGCCGCCGCGTCACTCGAGCCGAGCGGCAGCCGTTGGCCGTCGACGAAGAAGAGCCCGATGCCCGCACCGTCGACCGGCAGCACCCGGGCGCACGCACGGGCCAGCCGCTCGGGCAGCAGCTCGGGGCCGGCCATCTCCCCCGCCAACTCGGCGAGCACGGCACGGAACTCCGCGACGACCGTCACGATCCTCCCGTCCCGACCCGTCGGTGGCGCCGGCACCGTCCGCCGGGGCCGGGCGGCGAACCGCCCCGGGCATCGGACGTCGGCACGGTGGGACCGCCTGCGGTCACTTCCTCCCGCAAACGACCGGTGCCCAAACTCCGGACGTCGGGTGGGCCCCTGTGCACGCGAGTGTGGGCCGGGACGGCGGGAGGGGCCGGGCCGGCGTCCGGCCGGGTGCCCGACCCGGCCGGCGCGTGGGTCCTCGGACTCCCGCACCGTCTCATCGCGGGTTTGCGACGTGGTGGCGCGGGCACGGATGGACATCGGCTGCGCATCCGCTCGTGCCCGCGGCTCCCTACCTGCAGGACCGTGAAGGGCCAGCCGTGGACATCGCGACGCGCACCACCGGGACGACGCCCGCCGAAGGGCACGCCGGCCGCGGGCCGGGTCTGCCCACCGCCCGGGCCGCGGCTCCCCGGGTGACCCACCTCCCCCACGCGTCCGGACGGGAGGCCACCGCCCGGCCGGCGACCGTGCGTGACCGGGGGCCGGACGGCGGAGGACCGGCAGCCCCGTGCGTCGTCCGGACCGTCTCTCGGCCGCTGCGGCCACGGACGGGTGGCCCGCCCACGCCACCGGTCCCTCGTCGCCACCTGACCGGTGCCCGCAGGACCACGCGGGGCCCGCTCCGGCTGCGCGCCGGGCAGGTGGCATGACCGTCAGCCGGCCGGGCCACGGGGGCCGCCCTGCCAGGACCGGTCCGACGGTGCACTACGACGCGCGGCGCGCGGTGTCCTACGCCAAGCCCCTCCTGCGCGGCTGGCTGCACCTGGTGTGGTTCGCCGCGTCGCTCGTCGCCGGCCCGCTGCTGTGGGCCGCCGTCCACGGCCGGGGGCCGGTGATCGGCGTCGGGATCTACACCGGCTGCCTCAGCGGGCTGTTCGGCGTCAGTGCCCTGTACCACCGGGGCAGCTGGGGGCCGGTCGCCCGCCGGGTCCTGCAGCGGGCCGACCACGTGATGATCTTCCTGTTGATCGCCGGGACGGCGACTCCGGTGTTCCTCCACGCCGTGCCCGGCACCTACGGGCGGCTGTGCCTGGTCCTGCTGTGGGCCCTCACCGCCCTGGGGATCCGGGCCCGCCTGGCCCGCATGGACGCGCCGGAGTGGCTCGTCGGAGGAGCGTTCATCGCGCTGGGAGCCGTCAACGCGCTCGCGGTGCCGGCGCTGTGGGCCGCGGCCGGCGGCCTCGCCGCGGCCCTCGTCGTCGCGGGCGGGCTGCTCTACATCACCGGCGCCGTCGCCTACCACTTCCGCCGCCCCGACCCGCTCCCGTCGGTCTTCGGGTACCACGAGGTCTTCCACGCGTTCGTGTGTGCCGCCGCCACCTGCCACTACGCCGCCATCGCGCTGCTGGTCGGGTGAGGCCGCGTGGTGGGCCGGCGCACCAGCACCGGGACACCGGCCGGCCGAGCCGGCCACGGTCGGCGGTGGCGCGGGGTTCAGCGGGAGCGGACGGGGCGCGGCAGAGCCGAGGGGTGCTCGGCGGCGCGCGCCACGGCCCGGGCGACTGCTCGCTCGGCTTCCTCCCGTTGGGCGGCGGCCTCCAGGTCACGCTCGACGGCGCGGCGGGCGTTGGCCAGGGCACCGCGGGTCGGTGCTCCCCCGAGGACGGTCCGCACGCGCTGCCGGATCCGCCACCACCGGGACAGCAGGCTCATGACGATGATCATCGATTCAGGGGTGGGGTCCGTCGTCGGCCCCGTGGGTGAGGGCCAGGCAGGTCCAGCACAGCGGGTGGACGCGATCGGCGGAGTCGGGCCAGGTCCAGGTCCGGGGATCCAGGGGAACGACCGGGGTCGCGCAGATCGCCCGGCCGGCCTGTCCGATCGCGTGCAACCGGCCGACCGCCGTCGCTCCGGCGATCGGGGACCCGTCGGCCGGGCGGGGGCTGGGGAGCACACCGTCGGCACCGACCGCCCAGCCGGCCGAGCGGGAGCAGGCGGCGGCTCGCTGACAGCCGGCGCGCCGGCCGTGCGGGGCTCGCGCGCAGCTCATCGGGCGCCGTCGGCGGGAGCGTGCCCGGCCAGGTCGAGCACGGCGGGGCAGGCGTCCGCCGACGTCGGGAGGTGTCCGGCAGGGGCGACCGTGGTCTCAGCCATGCCGCCACCGTGGCCGAGCGGTCCTGTCGGATACAGGGACCTACGCCTCTGTATCGGAACGAGGCGATCCGTATCGGCCCCCCGGTCCCGACGAGTCGCGCAAGGCGATGGACGCCAACGGCGCCACCTTCGGTCGGTGAGGGTGGCCTGATGGTGGTCGACCGCCCCCGGAGAGCGGTCAGGGGCCGTTCCGGATCCCTCGAGGCGCGCACCGCAGCGGACGACACCCCACGATCCACGACGGGGTCGAGATCGTGGTCGAACGGCACCGCACAGACCTCCCCGGGGCCTTCGCCCGGTGTCGAGTGGGTGCCCGCCGCGGCACCGACTGCGCCGGTGGGCGAGGGGCTTCGCACATCGGGTACCGGCGGCTACCGTCGGTCGGGCCGGCGCTGCCGGTGGCGGCCCAGCCACGGCCCCGGGAACGCGCACCCCGGAGGCGCGTCATGCCGGTCGAGGTCGTCGAGTTGTCCATTCGGGAGCCGGACGTCGCCGAGGCCGTGCTCACCGATCTCTACCGCTCGGAGCGCCCGCTCGCGTTCTCCGGCGTCCGCGGGTCGTTCACCTGCGAGCTCCGGTCGGCAACGGCCGGTCACCTGACCGCGGACCGGCTGCGGTTCACCGCGGGCATGCGCTGCGCGGTCGCTCCGCTGAGCGACCTGGTGGTGGCCAGTCCGGTGAGCGGTGGGTGCCGGTACGTGGCGGGCCGGGACCAGGTCACCACGCGACCGGGCGTGGTGTTCCGGTGCCCGACCGGCGTGCCGTTCACGAACGAGTGGGACGACGTGGACGTGGGCATCGTGCGGCTGCCGCAGGCGGTGATCGAGCGGGTGGCCGAGGAGCGGCTGGGCGTGCCCGGGACCGATGTGCGGTTCGACGGGATGAGCCCGGTGTCCGAGCCGATGCGCCGCACGTGGCTGGGGCTGATGCGGTTCGTGCACCAGCAGATGGCCGACCCCGGCAGCGGGCTGGCCGAGCCGCTGGTCGCCGCGCACCTGGCCGAGCTGTCGGCGGCGACCGCGCTGGCGGCGTTCCCGAACACCACGATGACGTCCGGCTACCTGCCCGGGGCGGGTGCGGTGGCGCCGGCGGTGGTGCGCCGGGCGGTGGCCTTCATCGACGCGCACGCCTCGCTGCCGATCACCGTCACCGACGTCGCGCGCGCCGCCGGGGTCGGGCCGCGGGCGCTGCAGCTGGCCTTCGCCCGCCACGTCGGGCTGACCCCCATGGGCTACGCGCGGCGGGTGCGGCTGGAGGGTGCGCACCGGGAGCTGCAGGCCGGCGACCCGACCGCCGGGGACACGGTCGCGGCGATCGCGCTGCGCTGGGGGTTCGCCAAGCCCGACCGGTTCGCCGCCGCCTACCGCGCCGCCTACGGGGTGACCCCCGCCCACACCCTGCGCACCTGATGGTCCGGGGACTGGTATCGCCCTGCGATTTGACATCGCCTCACGAGCGGGCGAGGAGGGCGGCATGGGAACCCCCACACCGGGAGCACTACGGCGGCAGGAGTACGCCACGTCTGACCCGGGCGAGGCGCGAGAGCTCCTCGACAACCTCTTCGGCGGCCGGCTGCAGCTGAAGGCTTCCCCGGACACCAGATGGGAGGCCAGCGTCAGGATGCTGGACGCGGGTGCATTCAGCATCAGCGATGTCATGGTGCCCGCCGACCTCACGTTCGACCTGGCCGGCCAGGACGACGTCCTCATCTCCGTAGCCGTCGCCGGTGCCATCGGGTACGACCGCGGGCACGACCTCGAGCGGTACGTGCCCGGGGACGTGTTCATCGCCAATCACCCCGACACCCGAGCCGTCGCCGACAGTCATGAAGCTCGGACCCTCAGCGTCGCCCTCCCCCAGTCACTGCTCACGGACGTCGCCCGGGGCACTCCCGCCACGAACGAGCCGTGGCGGTTCACCGCCTCGCAGGCCACTCCCGGCGGAGTTGCTCGATGGCGGCAGGTCACCCGCTTCGTCGACGACCTGCTCGCCGACCCCGAGGCCGCAGACTCACCGCTGCTGCACGGGCCGGCCGCGCGGCTGCTGGCCGCCACCGCACTCGCGGTCTTCCCGAACACCGCCGTCGCACCGCCGGTCCCCGCGGACCGCGTCGACGCCCACCCCGCCACGCTGCGCCGCGCGATCGCGTTCATCGACGCCAACTACGACCGCGACATCGGGCTCGCCGACATCGCCCGCGCCACCTACGTCACCCCCCGCGCGGTGCAGCTGGCCTTCCGCCGGCACCTGGACACCACCCCGACCGCCCACCTTCGCCAGGTGCGGCTGGCCGAGGCGCACCGGCAGCTGCGCGACGCCACCCCCGGCGACGGAGTCACCGTGACCGCCGTCGCCGCCCGCTGGGGCTTCACGCCCAGCCGGTTCACCGAGCGCTACCGCGCCGCCTACGGCGTGCTGCCCAGCGCCACCCTGCGCACCTGACCCGCCGCCCGCGGCGGCCCGCAGCCGCCGGGCCTCCAGTCCCCGGCGCAGCTCCTCCGCCCGCTGCCGGCAGGTGCCGGCCTCGGCGACGAGCTCCACCGCGGAGCGCCGGGCCCGCTCGGCCGCGGCGCGACGCGCCGCCACCCCGGACCGGCTCGTCGGCCCCGCGCGCTGCGCGTGCCCCCGGCTGTCGGCCATCGCGCCCCACCCGTGCCCCGGCTGCCTGCTCGTGGGGCGCCGCGCGCGGAGGCACCCCGCCTGGGCTCAGCGGCGTCCTGCTCGTCCGAGAAGCCGATCGCGCGCGGCCACCCGCGGTCAGCAGACGCGCCGGCCGCGGGCCCCGCCGGACGAGCGGGCACGCGGCTGCGCATCGTGGGGGTGTCGGTTCGCGTGTCCGGGAACTACCGGTCAGTGCGCGGCGGACTCGAGCGCGTCGGCCAGCGCCCACATCCGCACCGCCTCGCGCCGCTCCTCCCCTGCACGCCGGCGCATGCGGGCTGCCCGGTCGCGGTGCGGCCCGGACGGGTCGGCGCTGCAGGCGGCCTCCGCGGCGGACGCGACGTCGTCGTAGGTCAGCGCCGCCTCCGCGGCGGCCGCGGCAGCCGCACGGATCGCTGCGACAGTGCTGCGCGAGGCCTCGGCCCACCGGTGGTCCAGCGGCCGCTGCGCCGGTGACGCGGTCACGATGCGAGCGTGACCGGCGGATCACCCGTCGGCTACGACCGCAGGCGAACGGTCGCCCTGCGGATCCGCCCGCAGGCGAAGCCCCGCCCCAGGGCTTCCAGGGGTCCTCCGGAGGTGCGCAGGTGGGCCTCCCCAGGGGGTTGCTGCGTCGGGTACGCGCCGAGTCGGCCGCCGCGGCCGGCGACGGGGCCGAGGAGCTGTCCGGCTCGGACCGGGCGCGCCTACCGGCGCCCCCCGAGACCTGTCCATCGCCATCCGGGATGGGCATGCTCTCCGGACATGAGCATCGACACGGGTCGTCGGTCTCCGCCCTGCGCACTGGTGATCTTCGGCGCCTCGGGTGACCTCACCGCCCGCAAGCTCCTGCCCGCCCTCGCCCGGCTGGCCGGCTACGGGGCGCTCCCTCCGGAGGTGACGCTCGTCGGCGTCGCCCGCACGCCGATGACCGACGCCGAGTTCGCGGACGCCTGCCGCCGCGACGCCCCCACCGCGGGGAACCCGCGGTGGCAGGACATGACGGCGACGGCCCGCTACGTGAGCGGCCACTACGACGACCCGGCCACCTACCAGCGCCTGGCCGAGGTCCTCGCGACGTGCGACGGCCGGCACGGGACCGCCGGGAACCGGGTGTACTACCTCGCCACGCCCCCGCGCCTGTTCGGGCCGATCGCGGTCAACCTCGGCAAGGCGGGGCTCTCCGTGCCCGCCGGCGACAGCTCCATCCGCGTGGTCGTCGAGAAGCCGTTCGGCTGGGACGAGGCCAGCGCCCGGGAGCTGTACGCCGACCTCGCGTCGGCGTTCGTCGAGGAACAGATCTTCCGGATCGACCACTACCTGGCCAAGGAGACGGTGCAGAACCTGCTGGCGCTGCGGTTCGCCAACTCGATCTTCGAGCCGATCTGGAACCGGACGTGGGTCGACAACGTGCAGATCACCGTCGCCGAGACCCTGGGCGTCGGCGAGCGGGGCGGTTTCTACGAGACCACCGGCGCGATGCGCGACATCGTGCAGAACCACGTCCTCCAGGTGCTCTCGCTGTTCCTCATGGAGCCACCCACGTCGTTCCACCCGGAGGCGATCCGCGACGAGAAGGTGAAACTGCTGCGCGCGATCCGGACGCTGGACGGCGACGCGGAGATCGCCGAGAACGCGGTGCGGGGGCAGTACACCCGCGGCGGCACCCGGGAGGAGCTGATGCCGGGGTACCGGGAGGAGCCGGGTGTCGATCCGCTGAGCGCGACCGAGACCTTCGTCGCGATGCGACTGGAGGTCCGGAACTGGCGCTGGACCGGCGTCCCGGTCTACGTGCGCACCGGCAAGCGGCTGCCTGCCCGGATCACCGACGTCGCCATCGAGTTCCGCCGCCCACCGCAGCTCCCGCTGTTCCCCGGGACGGCGGCGGGCCTCGAGCCCGACGCCCTCATCGTGCGCGTGCAGCCCGACGAGGGTCTGAGCCTGCGCTTCGGCGCCAAGGTGCCCGGCCACGCCTTCCGCGTGCAGAAGGCCTCGATGGACTTCTCCTACGAGAGCTTCGAGGAGCAGTCGCCCGACGCCTACGAGCGGGTCATCCTCGACGCCCTGATCGGCGACCCCACCCTGTTCATCCGCGCCGACGAGGTCGGCCGGTCCTGGCGCATCGTCGACCCGGTGATGCAGTTCTGGGCCCGGGACGAGCGCCCCATCCCGCTGTACCAGGCAGCCACGTGGGGTCCGCCCGAGGCGGCCTCCCTGATCGCCCGGGACGGCCGGAGCTGGCGCCACTCGTCCTGACCGGCGCCGACGCGGCGGGTGCGACCACGCGCAGTCGCGCAGGCCCTCCGCGGCCCGGCGCAGGTCCGCGTCGTCGATGCAGTGGTGCGGCGCGAACCGCAGGCCGTCGCCGCGCAGCGAGCACCGGACGCCCCGGGACAGCAGCCGGTCGTGCAGCAGCTGGGGAGGCGGCAGACGGTACGAGGGCCGGCCCCCGTCGGAACGACTGCGACCCGAGCCGTGGCTTCCCGCGTCGCTGCGGGAGGCCTCCCACGTCCGCTCGCACCCGGGAAGGGGAACCCACATCGGGGCCGAGCTGGCCGTGCGCACGGGATCGGCCGTGCGACTCCCCACTTCTTCTCCAGGCGATCCACCTGCACTGGAGCGGAACCGCGAGGGAGGAGTTGGACGACGCCGGCGACGTGGGTGAAGCCACAGCGACGCACGAGCCGATGGCCGGTCAGACGATGCGCAGATCGATGTGCACGTCCCGGCGGGCGGCGTGGGTCACGGCGACGACCAGCTCGAGGGCCATCTCCTCGATGTCCTCGAAGCTGTCGGCCTCGGTCGTACCGACACCCGGCACGTCGATCACCCAGTGGTCGCCCTCGCTGATGGCGGTCGCGGTGAAGTCGGCCATCCGTCCTCCCGATTGCTGCCGGCGGCGGGTGCGACCGAGGTGTCGCGTCAGCCGACTGCCAAGTGTCCACGTCGTCCGGGCAGCCGGAGCCCGGTCGGGCCGAGCTCGTGTCGAGGCGGAACCTGGCCGCCGACCCCGCCTGCCCAGTGGACAGCGCGACGACCCGCGGCCGGAACCCAGCCGGCCACCGGACGGCGGTGATCCCTGGCGTCAGGGTTTCACCGACCGACCCACGGACACCGAAGAACCTGCAGGAGCGGATCCTTCGGCGAGGGAGCGGGCGATGATGACCGTGCTCACCACCAGCACGCTGCGGCCTGGAGGGCAGCAGGAGTGGGACGCAGTGATGCGGGACCGATTCGAGGCAGCACGACGCATGCCGGGGTGGATCTCCGGCCAGGTGCTGACCCCCGAGGACGACCCGCTGTCGCGGGTGATCGTCGGCACCTGGAACAGCCGCGAGGACTGGATGGCCTGGCACGACGATCCGGCGTTCCTCGACAAGCGCACGGTGCTCGAGGGCCTGGAGTCAGCACCCAACGTGACCCGGTGGTTCTCCGTCGTGGCCGATGCCGGGGTGGGCGGCTGACCGACCTGCCCCTGAGCTCGAGATCGGTCCGCCTCCCGCTGGGTCGAGCTGCCCGTCTCGGCGGCAGCTGCGCCCGCGCCCGTCATCGACGACGGCCGCTCCGCCTCTCGGCGCGAGGCCGGGCCGGCCAGACGAGGAGCGCCTCGCCTCCCCAGGCGACGACCACCGCAGGACCGGCGGGCCCCTCATGGGCCTTCATCGCGGCCACCACGCCAGGGCCGCTGGAGCCCCCGAGGTGGCGTGGCCTCCACACGGTGTCGGTGCTCAGCTGCTGCGGGGAGGAGCCGGTGCGGCTGGGCGGGCGGTGAACCTGTCGAACAGCGAGCCGGCGTCGAGGGTCTCGACGTACTCGAGCATGTACTCCTGGCCGACGTCGACCGGGCCCAGCTTCGGGAACTTGACCCGTCCCTGGGTCTCCTCCCTGGTCCAGCCGGCGGCCACGGCCTCGGCGACGGCCGCCTTCCAGCTGAGCAGCGCCGCCCGCTGCTCGTCGACGTCACTGGTCATCAGCCGCGTCTGGCACTCGCAGAAGACGCTGTCCCCGGGGAAGACCATCCGCTCCTGCGGCACGTACACGGCGAGCTGGCCGGGCGTGTGCCCGGGCGTGTGCAGGAGGTGGAAGTCGTGGTCGTCGACGCGCAGTGACAGGTCGCCGGTGAAGACGACCTGCCCCTTGTTCGGGTCCTCGTAGTACTCGTCCCGGTCCGGGAACAGGCCAACGGCCTCGTGGCGAAGGGCGCACCGCGCGTTGCCGAGATGTCCGGGTGGGTCAACGCCCAGTGCGCCCGCGAGGTGCTGAGCGACGACGGGCTCGGCGCGGCGATCTGGGCCGCCGCCGACCGCGGCGACATCACCCCGGCCCAGGCGCCGCTCGTCGTCCGGTCCCTGCTGTCGGCCGGGGTGGACACCACCGTGCACGGGCTCTCCGCCATCCTCTACGCCTTCGCCACGAACCCGACCAGTGGGCGCGGCTGCGTGCCGAGCCGGGCCTGGCGCGGGTGGCCTTCGACGAGGCGGTGCGCTGGGAGTCCCCGGTGCAGACCTCCTTCCGGACAGCCACGGCGGACGTACAGGTCGGCGACGTCGTCGTCCCCGACGGCCGCAAGATCCTGATGTTCCTCATCCTGATGTTCCTCGCCGCGGCCAACCGCGACCCGCGCCGCTTGACCGATCCGGACCGCTTCGACCTCTCCCGCGACGGGGACGGCCCCGGACGTGCACTGTCGGGCTGACGGGATGTGAACCTGCGACCCCTTGATCCCAGCCGTGCGGTGCACGTCCGTCTCCGTCCGCTCAGGTGCGTCCGCGCAGGTCAGGCGGCTGATGGACCGACCGCGGACCGGGGTGGACCCCGTCGTGCGCCTCCACGGCAGGCGGCCACACCGGCGCGGAACCGGCAGGTGCAGCACAGTGGAGCCATGAGCGCCCTCGGCGTCGTCGACCTGCACCGGCTCGCCGGTGAACTGCTCGAGCGAGCGGCCGCGGCCTCCGCCGGGCGCGCCGCCCGCACCTTGCCGCACCCGGTCGACGGGTTGCGGCAGACGGTCATCGCCCTGCGCGGTGGCGCCGTCCTGGACGAGCACGACAGCCCGGGTGCGGCCAGCCTCCTGGTCCTGCGCGGCCGGGTCCGTCTGATCGCCGGCGACGACGTGGCCGAACTCGCGACGCACCAGGCCGCGCCGATCCCCGACCGGCGGCACAGCGTGGCGGCCGACGAGGACAGCGTCCTCCTGCTCAGCGTCGCCGTTCCGGCGCACCCCTGATCAGCACCTCGCGGGGCAGCCACAGACCCGTACCCCCGGCCGGCTCCCCCGTGATGCGCTCGCTCATGGCCGGCTCCTCGGCTCGGCGCCTGCCGCAGCGGCCGAGGACCGACTCCAGGCGTACTCGACGCCCTCGATGAGACGTGGGGACCGCGAGCACCGTGGCACCTCGGCCACACGGGCTGCCGACGCCGTCTCGGTCCAGGCGTCGCGGCGAGTGCGCCCGTCGGTGTGCCGGCCGTTCCCGACCGCCTCGTTGCGGATACCCCCAGGGGTATGCATGATGGAGGACGTGGACATCCCCCAGGGCGAGCTCGCCGACGTCGTCAAGCGCCTCCGCCGGATCGAGGGACAGATCGGCGGCATCGTGAGGATGATCGAGGACGGCCGGGACTGCTCGGCCGTGGTCACCCAGCTGGCAGCGGCGTCGAAGGCGCTGAGCAAGGCCGGCTTCGCGGTCATCTCCACCGGGATGCGCCACTGCTCGACCACCGAGGACGGCGAGACCCGCGAGGTCGACCTGCGCGAGCTCGAGCGCCTGTTCCTGACCCTCGCCTGACCATCGACACCGGAGCGGCTACGACGTCGCCGACCGCGCCGGCGGCGTGGCCGCCTGGACCGCCGACGGCCGGCCGGTCGCGACCCGCTGACCGGTCTCTCGCGTCACCCGCAGATACCCCTGCCCCGTACCGTACCGAGGAGCTCTCCGTGCAGATCGACGTCATCGAGACCACCG